>CAYQQG010000145.1:0-5165 GCA_964419535.1 uncultured Sangeribacter sp. | reverse complement strand
TGGGAGTTGCATTTTCGATCGTGACGTTCTTGAGAATTACGATTCTGTTCTGTTCGAGGCCTGCGAGAGATTCAACCTCCTGGAAGTTAAACCAGCCCTGTGCACGAGAAGAATATGTGGGAGCTCCATTCCAAACCTGAATTCCTTCAAACGTTGCGTTCGTAGCAGTCCATCCGCCGTCGAGGATATCGTCTTCGCGGTAGTTGGTGCTGGTGGTGTTAGCGCGGTAAAGAAGGTTGGGATTGCCCTTAGTGTCTTCCACAAAGAGGAAGTATTCATTGACAGTCTCAACTTTTTCAACTTCGTTGCCCTCTTCGTCAGTTGAAGTGACAGTCTGTTTGTAAGTGCCGGCAAGGGGAGCGGCCACATAGTAATAGAGAGAAGCGTCAACTTTCACCTGGTCACCGGTGTTGGGAGCGAGTTCAGCGAGCTGAGGAGTTGTGAGAGCAGCGTTGACAACGAGGAGTTCGAAATCAACAGCGTCGGGTTCAAAACCTTCAGTTGTTACGGTGCCTGTAAGCGTAGTTTTGCCGGCGGCTTTAATTTCGATGCCGTTTTCAGTTACTTCTGCAACTGCGGGGTTAGAAGATGTCCATGAGAGAGCTACAGACTTCGGATTGTCAAGATTCTGAGCCGGGTCATAAATCTTTTCTGCGAGAGAAGCAGTTACATTTGAGTTCTTAACGGTCACATTGGGCAATTCAAGACCTGAACCGTCACCGAGATAGGTCACGTCCATCATATACATGGCGCAAGAGTAGGGGCCCCATTTGTTAGGATCGTATGTAATGACGATGTCAAGATCATCTTCTGTATAAGTTTCCGGACGTTCCCAAGTGTAAGCAAGATAATAGTTATTGTTCAACTGAGTATTTTTATACTTGCTTATCTTCGTGCCACCGAATGTGATTGCGTCCGGTTCGTCGAAGAGATAGAGGACAACAGTGTTGATCTTACCATTTTCAGCGCCTACATTGATAGTGTAAACTGCAGAAGTTGTGGCGGTTGTGGCCGGGCCTTCCATATAGATCATATTGGCATTGTTGATATTCTTGATCTGGAAAGACTGGCCTTCGGAAGCGCTTTCGAGAGTGACGGTCACGTCTTTGCTGTTGATAGCATAGGGAGTGACGATAGTCTCGGGATATTCGAATTTCGAGAAATCGATTGTCTGAGTCTTCTCAACGAGCGGAGTGGCAACCTTGACAGTGAGTTCATAAGAAGCGGAACCGGCTTCAAAATATTGGTTTCCGACTGTGGAAGCTGTGATGGTGGCTGTTCCGGCAGCGACGAGAGTGACGTTGCCGTTTTCATCCACTGTGGCTACGCTTGAATCTGAAGAAGTCCAAGTGATCGGAAGCTCGTGAGGATTGCTGAGGGCGGGCGCGGTGAATTGTTCACCGATAGAGCCGGTGACAGCAGTCTGAGCAAAAGAGAGTTCGGGATTCTGAGCTACAACAGGAGCGGCAACGGTGAGAGTATAGGAAGCAGTGCCGGCTTCGTAATTTTCATTTCCGTCAAAAGCGGCGGTGATGACAGCTGTGCCTGCGCCGATGAGAGCGACATTGCCGTCAGCGTCAACGTTAGCCACTTCAGTATTTGACGAGCTCCAAGTCACGGGGAGATCGTTGGGATTGGCGAGCGTGGGAACTGTGAAATCTTCGCCGATAGTGGCATTAACTGCCTCAGAGGGGAAAGAAAGTCCTGCTTCCTTCTTAGCGGCCACACCTTGCTCGTATGTAACGGAAACGCTATATACATAGATAAGATTCTGAGGATCACCATCTGAATCAAGTCCGATAAGAATGGGGAGTGAGTCAGCTTTGCTGCCTTCCCACGTGATGACCTTGTTGTTATTAGTCATCTCAGCGCCATTGATAGTGACGAGAGTGTATGCGCTTGAAAGATTTACGACAGCCTTAGTAATTGTGCATCCGGGAATATCAAGGGTCATCAAGGTGTTCGTAGTCTTGGTTCCGATATATATACCGGAAGCAGTGAGCTGCTTGTTGTAGAGGAGAGCAACTCCATTACCTGATTCCCAGGTGAAAGTAAGATTAACGGCACCGTCATTTTCTGACACCGTGAGAGGCTGAGCCAGATATTGGTCGGCAGTAGGGTTCTTTGTGAGGCGTGTCAGGCCATAAACGTCGGTGGTACCTTGGAAAGTGAAGGTAGCTTCCTCAGCCATGGCGCCCGAAACGGTCAGAACCGCAGTCGCTAATGAAAGAAGAAATTTTTTCATTTGTTTATATTTAGGTGAATAATAAATCCTTAAATCCAGTGACAAAAGTGTGATGACATTATAGATATTCGGCAAAGTTAAGAATTATTTCGGAAATTTCAAATTTTTCACAAATTTATTCTCACTGACGGATTTATTTTATGAAAGAGGGGCTAAGACCTCAATAATAATCATTCACCTAATAAAATAATCATTCACCTAATAAAATGTTCATGAGGATCAGGTCCGAACGGCCTTGGGGTGTACGTCTCCATTGGGGGAGGATGCCGGCGACGGAGAAACCGGCCTTCTCGAAGAGAGATATAGAAGCGGAATTATGAGAAAGAATCTTAGCTCCGAGAGCATTGAGGTTCAGCCGTCGGCGCGCGTAAGAGATTGCCTGATTGATTATGGAGGCGGCATATCCTTTGCGCCTCGAACCGGGGTGGACGTATATTCCGATATAGGATGTGTTATGAACGAAAGAGATGTCGTAGAAGTCAAGGAGACCGACCGGATTTCCGCTGATGTCCAAAGCCACAAGCCTCAATTGGCCTTCGGAGAGCGGATCGGCCTTATAATTCTCCGCATATTCACGCAAGAGATTAAAGGAATATGGCGCAAGCGTGTCAGAGTCTTCCCATGCCGATTCGTCGTTTTCAATTTCAAAAAGGAACCGGGCGTCGTCAGGTTCGACGGCACGGAACCTGACGGGAGGGAGCTGACGGAGCATATCATTGTCTGTATTCATGAGCCGAAGGGGACGCGGTTGATGATCGAACGGCCGAGTGTCAGCTCGTCCGTGAATTCGAGTTCATTGCCGATGCTGATTCCGCGTGCGAGAATCGAGACTTTGACGCCGGAACCGGCAAGCCGGCGGAAAATATAGAAATTTGTTGTGTCACCCTCTATCGTCGGGTTGAGTGCGAGTACAACCTCCTTGATGTCTTCATTCCCGACGCGTTCAACAAGCGAATCAATCTCGAGGTCGGAGGGGGAAACGCCGTCGAGAGGAGAGATGATTCCGCCGAGAACATGATAAAGCCCGTGAAACTCTCTTGTCGCTTCAATTGTCAGAACATCCTTTACATTCTCGACGACACAGATGATCGAAGGATCACGGCGGGGATCCGAACAGATTTCGCAAATCTCGGTCTCGCTGATGTTGTGGCATTTCTTGCAATAGCGGATGTTTTTGCGCATCTGAATCAGGGCTTCGCCAAGTCCGACAGCAAGGCTCTCATCCTCGCGCAGCATGAAAAGCGCAAGCCTGAGAGCCGTTTTGCCTCCGATGCCGGGAAGTTTGGACAATTCTTCGACGGCTTTGTCGAGCAGAGTTGAATTATAAGACTGATTCATTAATTATAATCGATAATTATAGAAAGAGAATTGAAATTTGCGGGAATTGAAAAAAATGACTAATTTCGCTCCATATTTACAAACGAAAATATGATAGATTATATTGCAGGGAATATAGCCGAGATTCAGCCGACAATCGCAATTGTGGATTGTGCCGGTATCGGCTATGAAATCAATATCACGCTGATGGATTATGGCAAATTGCAGAATCTCGAAGCGGTCAAGCTTTATATTCATGAATCGATCCGTGAGGATGCGCACGTTCTTTTCGGATTTTTAGAGAAGAGGGACCGCGAGCTATTCCGGATGCTTATAAGTGTCAGCGGAGTGGGTGCGAACACAGCGCGCCTGATCCTCTCTTCGCTCACGGCCGATCAGCTTTCGGAAGCGATCGCGACGGGTAATGACAAATTGCTTAAAGGGGTCAAAGGGATCGGCGGGAAAACGGCTCAACGCATAATAGTGGATCTGAAAGATAAAATAAATGTAGATGTATTGACGTTAACTACTCAAACGCCTCTCTCGGACGATGTCTTTAAAGATGCACTCGCCGCGCTCGTAATGCTCGGATTCTCTCAGGCTCCGAGCCGCAAGGCTCTTCAGAAGATTTTCGGCAACGATCCGGAGATCTCGACGGAAAAGGCCGTAGCGGCCGCCCTTAAGATGCTTTAAGAGCCAATTTTAGAAAAGGGACAGAATCAGAGACAGGCTTGAATTCTGACTTAACTGACCGCATGACGTCAAAGAAACGATCCTCAAACCGTGGACTTATGAGGCCGGCCGCAATGCTCATATTGCTGCTGGCTGTCGTCATTTCTGTCGTCACGTCCGGTCAATACCGTAAGTCGGAACTGGCTCCTCCACCGCCGCCTCCGGCGACCAACAGCGGATATATCGGCGGAACCCATATCCCTGACAGTGTCGTTCTCCCTTCGCCTGTGAGTCCGACGATGCCTCGAGATTATTCTGATTATATCGGTCAGGAATATGCCGCCGATCTGAGCGATCCGAAGAATATTTCGACCCAAGCCGAGTATGACCCGGCGACAGGTATGTATGTCCTTCACACAAAGTTAGGTGAATATGACATCGTGACCCCTTATATGATGACCCCGGAGGAATATAACGCAATAGTCAACCGCCGGGAGATGTATGAGTATTTCCAGCAACGGAATTCCATCGCTCAGGCTGAATCAGAGAAACAGCCTTTCAATATTCTGGATATGAACTTCGCTCTCGGACCTTTGGAAAAAGTGTTTGGTCCCGGCGGCGTGCGTCTGACGACGCAGGGCTCAATCCAGCTTTCGATGGGCATAAAGAGCAACAAGACCGACAACCCGGCTCTCTCGCTTAAATCCCGCAGAAAGACATATTTCGACTTCGACCAGAAGATTCAGGCTACCATTGGCGCTTCGGTCGGCGACAAGTTGAAATTCAACATGTCGTATAACACAGACGCTACGTTTGACTTTGATTCGAAGAACCTTAAGCTCGCCTATGAGGGTAAAGAGGATGAAATCATCAAGAGCATCGAGGCCGGTAATGTCTCGATGACGACCGGTTCTTCATTAATAAGAGGCGG
>CAYQQG010000144.1:0-5186 GCA_964419535.1 uncultured Sangeribacter sp. | reverse complement strand
CCGAGGAGAGAGGAAGAGCAGCATGGTAAACTTCGGTTTCCTGCTGCTCTTTTTTCATTTTCCGAAAAGAAGGGCCGGGAGAGATGAGAGAGCTCTGAGTTCTATGAGAGCTATGAGCTTTTTGAGTTCTATGAGAGCTGTGAGTTCTGTGAGAGCTATGAGAGCTGTGAGTTCTATGAGAGCTATGAGAGCTGTGAGTTCTAAGAGAACTATGAGAGCTATGAGAACTATGATAGCTTGACTCCTCTAATCGCCTAATCGTCTAAATTTTCCTCTAAAAAATTATAAAAACCATGATAGTTGTCATTAACGGGCCGAATCTCAATTTGCTCGGAAAGCGCGAGCCGGAGATTTATGGCCATGAATCGCTTGACGATATCAACCAATGGTTGACGAAGCGTTTTGAAACATCACTCCAATTCCGGCCGGAGGCTCGCGCCGGCGCGTCCTTAAATGGGCATGAACCGGTCTTTTCCGACGGCGTGTGGCTGAAATTCTATCAGTCAAACCTTGAGGGCGAAATCGTCACCGCGCTCCAGAATTTCGGTTTCAATCCGGACGTCAGCGGAATCGTCATCAATCCGGGCGCTTACGCTCACTATTCGGTTGCGATCCGCGACGCGATCGCGGCCCTGCCCGTGCCCGTCGTGGAAGTGCATCTCTCAAACATTCATTCTCGAGAAGAGTTCCGCAGCCACAGCGTCACGGCTCCCGTCTGCAAAGGGATCATCAGCGGACTCGGCAAATATGGCTACGCCCTGGCCATCGAAGCACTCTTAGAGCCCGTTTCATAATAAGACATCGTCTTTAAGACATCGTCTTTAAAGAGCAGATTCATAAGTCTTTTTCCTCTTCCGACAATTATGGAATTTACTGAAGAGCTTTATGATTATATCGACGCGCATATAGATCCCGAACCGGAGAATCTTCACCGGCTGATGCGCGAATCGAACCTCAGAATGGTTCATGGACGGATGTGTTCGGGCCACCTTCAGGGACGCCTGCTGAAAATGCTGGTGCAAATGACCGGCGCCCGGAAGATTCTTGAGCTCGGGACCTTTACGGGATATTCCGCTATATGCCTTGCGGAAGGCGTGGCGGCAAATATGTCAGAAACATCCCAGTCCAATCTGTCAGAAACTTCTGCGGTCGCATCAGCGGAAGCGGACGGCTCCGGATCAGAGCCGAAAACGTGTGACGGCCGTGTGGACACAATCGAAATTTTTGATGAAAACGAAGATTTCATCCGCGAGGGGCTGAGCCGGACCGAGGTCGGGGAGTTGGTGAATCTTATAATCGGAGACGCGATCGAGGTTATGCGCGGCCTCAAGGATGAGTCTTACGACATGATCTTCATTGACGCCGACAAGCGCCATTATCCGGAATATTATCATGAAGCGAAACGGCTTCTGAGGCACGGCGGCTATATTATCGCCGACAACACGCTGTGGGACGGCCATGTGACCGATCCGGATCGCCACGACCCTCAGACTTCGGGGGTCAAGGAGTTCAACAATATTGTGGCCGGAGACAACGATGTCGAAAGGGTCATCATCCCGCTCCGCGACGGACTGACCATAATCCGTAAACGATAAGGGGCTTCCGAGTGTTATAGAGATAGAATAAAAAAAGAAGAAAAATTATGGAAGGAAAACGTCAAGCAAAGATAGCGCGTATGCTCCAGAAGGAGCTTAGCGAAATATTCCGCCGCCAGACGGCAGCCATGGGCAATGTGCTCGTGTCGGTGAGCACGGTCCGCGTCAGTCCCGACCTCGGTATCGCCAAGGTTTATCTGAGCATATTTCCGCCTGAAAAGGCTCAGGATATTCTCGCCAACATCCAGCGTCAGACAAAGACGGTCAGATATGATCTTGCTCAGGCCGTGAAACAGATTCTGCGCAAATGTCCGGAGCTGCAGTTCTATCTGGATGATTCCTTGGATTATATAGACAATATCGACCGCCTTTTGGAGAAATGAGCCTTCGCGGAGGTTTGCCGGCACGCATCGCGTGGCGGTATTTATGGAAAAAAAAGTCGTATGGCGCTGTGAGCGCCATCGCGGCGGTTTCGGTGACGGGCGTTGCTGTGGCGACGGCCGCCATCGTCTGTGTCCTGTCGGTTTTCAACGGATTCAAGGACGTTCTTCAGACCTCTTCGTCCCGGATCATGCCCGACGTTGAGGTCACTTCCCGGAATGGCAAGGTGATTTCCGACGGAGATTCCGTCGCGGAGATAATCTCGGCGATTTCCGGCGTCGAAGTGGCGATGCCTGCCGTCGAGGATCAGGCGCTTGCAATCTTCAACGGCAAGGAGATGCCGGTGATGCTCCGTGGCGTGGAGCCCGCGAAATTCAGGCGTATAACCTCGATCGATTCCCTCATTGTTGCCGGCGAGACGATTCCGGAGGACGCATTGGAGCGCGAGGTTCCGTCCGGCCTTGTGGCCGTCGGCATCGGCCAACAGCTCCAGATCTATTCCCCCGGAGAGGACCGGCTTTTCCTGTTCGCGCCGCGCCGCGAAGGGAGACTCAATCCCAACAATCCGATGACCTCATTTTTCACCGACAGCATAACGGTCGAAGGGGTCTTCCGCGCCGAGCAAACGGAATATGACGCCAATTCGGTCTATGTCCCCTTGGAACTTGCCCGCGGACTTTTCCAATATGATTCGGAGGCGACCTCGGTGTTGGTCAAGGCCAAGCCGGGAACCGACCCAGCCGAACTCGCCTCAAGGGTCTCAACTGCGCTCAACGGCACAGACTCAGAGAGCGGCAGATTCATTATACGCGACCGCGCCCGGCTTGAAGAAGTCAGCTTCCGAATGGTTGAAATTGAAAAATGGGTGACGACCCTTCTCCTCTTCTTTATACTTGTGATCGCATCGTTCAACATCATCTCGACGATGACGATGTTCGTGCTCGAAAAGCGCCGGTCGCTCTCCACTCTGAGAGCTCTCGGAATGCGGCGCGGGCGGATCGGAAGCGTGTTCGCCTGGGAGAGCATGTATGTCTCTCTCCTCGGTGGAATTTGCGGAATCATTCTGGGCGTCGGGCTGACACTGCTTCAGGAACATTTCGGCCTGATAACGATCGGAATCACTCAGGACGGAACGGCGATCCCCTATCCGGTCCGCTTCGCCGGGAGCGACCTTTGGATCGTCGCCGCCGCGATTCTCTCCATTGGCTTTTTCACATCTCTTATTGCCGCTTCATTTGCGCGTAGCCGCATCTCGGAAAAGCGTCGATGAACGATCCGGGCGTGGCATTGATTATTTCCACGCCATGACGAAGGGCATGGCGGCGAATATCGAAATAGCTTCTGAAAGCCACGGTGAGGCTGTTCAGGATGTCATGGAGATGATAGCCGGCATATTCGGACTCAACACGCTTTTTCTCCTTTTCATCATCCTTATAAAAATGAGGCTGAACACTGACAACCCGATTCTCGTCATCAACCCATAGCGTCCGGCTCCAACTGTGGTCGGCACCAACGAGAAAGATTTTGTCATAACCGCTTCTGAACGCGACCATGATCGCCGGAATCAGAACGTTCCGGGGCCTTGGCATTCCCAAACCCTTATCAATCAAATAATCGACAATCGCTCCGCGCCCCTCGACCGGAGTGAGGTTCATCAGCCGTACACTCACATTTTCGGGCAATCGGGAAAGCCTTTCCCGCGCCGCTTTTCTTTGTCCCTGCGGAATCCAGAGTGTCATCGGCCAATCACAGCGCTCAAGATTCTCCCAAAGACGTCCGACCTTCTCATCTCCGGAATCAGTCCTGAAGAAATGGGGATCGGCAAGTATATACAGCTCCGGCTTGAGAGCGGCGAATTCCGGGGTCAGCGCGGCGAAGTTGACGGCCTCCAGATCGAAACCTTTCCGGAAACTATCCCCCTCTTCCTTTATGAAGTCCAGAAAAGAACGCAACGAAGGCCCGTTGCCCATGACAATCAACGGCTTGACAGGCCGTAACACCGGTCGTGGCGAAGGTTTCCGTGAGCGGATCGCGACCTTCATGAGCGATAAAAACGGGGACACTATATAATCGCTTATATTCTTTGCAAGGGATTCGAGGTTCATTATTTGAGGTTTTGCCGACAAAGTTAGCTTTTTTTTTGGATAGGTTTGCGGATTTGACTAATTTTGTGACAATGAAGACATATTTTTGCTATATATTTATCCTTTTGGCCCTGATCGGATGCGCATCCGGCAATGGGAAAGCCGCATCCGGCGATTCTGTGCCTGAAACCTTGACTGAGACCGCGCGCACACCCTTCAGCGCCGATTCGGCCTATAGATATGTCGCCCGGCAGGTGGAATTCGGACCCCGCGTCCCCAACACCGAAGCGCACCGTCAGGCCGGAGACTGGCTGGCGGCCGAACTTCGACGCCACGGCGCGGAAGTGATCGAACAGCCGCTCACGCTCAAAGCTTTTGACGGAACAACCTTGAAAGCCCGCAACATCCTTGGCCGTTACAATCCGGAAGCTCCCGAAAGGATTCTCCTTCTCGCTCATTGGGACTGCCGTCCGTGGGCCGATGAAGACGAAGATGAGGCCAACCGCAAGAAACCGGTTGACGGAGCCAACGACGGAGCCTCGGGCGTCGGCGTGCTTCTCGAAATCGCCCGCCAGCTCGGAATGCAATCACCCTCAAAAGGTGTGGACATCCTTTTCACGGACGCCGAAGATTGGGGAAGCGACGGAGATGAAGACTCCTGGGCATTAGGAACTCAGGAGTTCGCTGCGAATCCGCCGGTCAAAGGCTATGCCCCCAAGGAGGCAATCTTGCTCGACATGGTCGGAGGCCGGAACGCCACTTTCGCCAAAGAATATTTCTCTGAGAAAGCCGCTCCGGGCCTGAATGCGGCGCTTTGGAGAATAGCTTCCGAATTGGGATACTCCTCAATCTTTGTCAACGAACCCGGAACGGCCGTCAACGACGATCATATAAGCCTCATTGAGAGTGGAATTCCGACAATCGACATCATTGAATTCAACCGGGCCAACGGCGGCTTCAACCCACGGTGGCACACCGCGTCCGACAACATGGATGGAATTTCGGCCGAAACACTCGGCGCGGTCGGAAATGTCGTCCTGACATATATCAGAAAGGCCTATTGAGAACTCATTTTTATTGAGAGCCCGTTTATATCCGGCCATTCAAATTGAAAAATAATCAAACT
>CAYQQG010000143.1:0-5248 GCA_964419535.1 uncultured Sangeribacter sp. | reverse complement strand
CTCCAACCTCAGATTAAAAATTACTTTTTGCTCGGTGTCTTTCCGGTGAATTTTGTCCATCTCTCCGGTCACAATGTTTACATTGCTCCCTCCGAGATAGACAAAATTCCCTCGAAAATCCACCGCCCTGAATTTAACATTTTTTGTGGGACGGGGTCTAAGCGACCATTTCATAAAAATAAATTCTTAAGAAATATGCCATATTCAACTAAGCCGACCCGACGGATTCTTCTTTCCGCTATCGCCGTGACAATTGGCGGTTTCGCTTCCTTCGCCGCGCCAACAGACAAATCTGCGGCCGAATCGCAGGCACTCCAATTTCTTGAAACAACTCTTTCTCCGTCCACAAGATCGGGGAATCCGGCTTCACCCTCTCTAAGCCTCGCCTATACGCGCGAGGATTCGGGGACTCCGCTTTTCTATATCTTCAATTTTTCCGACGGATATATCATCACCTCTGCCGACGACAAATTTCCCACGATCCTCGGATATTCCGATTCGGGACAATTCGACCCTGACAAAGTTCCCGTAAACATGAAGAACTGGCTTGACGGATATGCCAACGAAATGATCCATTATCTCCCTCTCCTACCCGACGGATTCGGAACTTCTCATCAGACTTTAAAAGTAAAGAGAGAACCTATCGCTCCGCTGCTGACGACAAAATGGAATCAGGATTCTCCCTATAATCTCCTTTGTCCAATGGACAAATATGGGCGCGCCGTGACCGGATGTGTCGCTACGGCCTATGCCCAGATTATGAATTATCATGAATGGCCGGCAAAACCGGTCGGTTCGGCAAACGGCGTCGACTTCAGCAACACGACCTATAATTGGCGCCAGATGATTGACGAATACACGAACGGAAATTACACCGGGACTCAGGCCAACGCCGTCGCAACTCTTATGCGCCAATGCGGAGCGGCCGTGAATATGCAATATTCGTCTTGGAGCAGCGGGGCATACAGCACCGACGTCCAGGTCGCACTGCCGAAATATTTCAAATACGCGTCTGATCTTCAATGCGTCTGGAAGGACTACACTCCTCAGACTGAGTGGGCGACCATGATTTATTCAGAACTTTCCGCCAAACGCCCGGTCTATTATTCCGGCGCTTCCACTCAGGGTGGACACGCTTTCGTTTGCGACGGGTATTCCGAAAATGAATATTTCCATTTCAATTGGGGATGGGGCGGATATGAAGACGGATATTTCCTTCTCACCGCCCTCAATCCGGCGAGCGGCGGAATCGGCTCATTTGAAGACGGTTATACCTCCAACCAGATGGTCATCACCAAAATCCGTCCGGCTGAAGAACCGGGCGAGCCGACACAGGTTCACTTCATGTCCTCGGGGGGATTCTATCACGCTCAGGGCATGACCTTCAATGTCCAGAATGGAGAAAACAACACAAACCTCTTCTACAATCCTTTAGCTTATACCATTAAAGTTCAGCCCGGCATAAAGATCACAAAAGCCGACGGATCCGGGACTCCGATTTACCGCGAATGCGGAAGCGCGACCAAACTTGACAGCTTTTACGGTTTCAGCTCAATGACTGTCGGCTCAATTCCAAAACTGGAGGACGGAATTTATCATGTGACTCCTGTCTATCGGGCCGTGGAAATAAATAACGATTGGCGCGATTTGCCTGTTCCCATAGGCAAACAAAATTTCGTTCAGCTCACTTCCAAAAACGGCAACCTCTCTTTCGCGAACATGGGAGCGGACAGCGCCAACAGCCCGAAACTCATTATCGGAACACCCGAAACAATGGATGTCGTATATGGCAACATACCCGTTGCAATCAACGTTCCGGTCGTCAATGTCGGTCAAGCTGACTTCAATGATTATATCGGATTCACACTCATGGACGCCGAATCCGAATTCGGCGGTTCGGATTCCATGACAAGCAAGTATTCAATCCCCGCCGGCTCATCGGTAAATATAAACCTTGTATTCTCGGAAGAGCTGCCGGCCGGAAATTATGTTTTGTCAGCTATGAACATGGACGGTGATACATATCTTGACAATTATTCCGTCACCATTAAGGACGCGGAATTTGAACCGGCTTCAGGATCTCTGAATATCTATAATCTGTCTCCCAATTTCTTTACTGCCGGGAAGGAATCTCCGATATATTTCTCCGCTGACAATCTCAGTTCACAAATCGTGACCGCCAATCTGAATTTTGAGATTCTTGATCTCCACACCCTGAATAAAATCAAGAATATCTCTTCCACATCATTCTCTCTCCCGGGCGGCGAATCCCAGCGTTTCACAATTCGTCCTGCCGACCTTGGAATCGAACCCGGAGAATATCTTTGGCGCGCGACCGACTCAAACGGCAATCCTGTCTCCGACCCCGCACCGATGATCGTATATTCTGAGACTATCAATTCAAATGGCCTCAGCTATATCATCACCTCGGAAGCCCGGAAAGAGGCAATCCTTACTGCCCCCGACGCCGAACCATATTCGGGAAGTGTCAACGTTCCGGAAGTTATTGACGGTTATACAATCAAGTCTATTCGCAATAACGCATTCACCTTCGCCTCGACAACTGATGTCACTCTCCCGGAACAGATAAACTCTCTCTCGCCCGGAACATTCTATAACAACAATTCGCTCAAGAACCTTATCCTCAACTCGAATGAGATTATCCCTTATCAGGAAGATATTTTCAACTCCTCCATGATCTCGGGCATATGGCTCAATGTCAAACAGGATCTTATGGAAGAATGGCACTCCAAGGCCGGTTGGAACTCCATGATGACACCCTTCTGGCTGATAACACTTGACAACGTTGAGATCGCCGAGGGTCTTGAAATCGATCCCGCAACAGGTCAGCCTTATGCTCCCTACAGAATGAACTACATCACTCCGCTCAGCGTCCGGTTCAAAGCCCCCGAAGGAATGAATGTAGGAATTATTCTTATCCGCAACCACGAATGGCTCGTTGAGGGTGTTGTTGATCCCGCCGAATACACTCTTGAGATTCCGGTTCTCGGACTTTGCGGCACAGGAGAGTTGAGAGCTAAAGCAACTAATGACAAAGTCGGCATAGACAATGTCACATTAGGTGCTGCTTTCGACGTTTATGCCGTTGACGGCCGATTAATCAAATCCAATGCCACCGAAGATGACCTCAGGAAACTCCCGAAAGGAATTTATATCACCAACGGCAAGAAAGTTTTAATTAAATAATCCTGGCTGGAATGGTGTTAACAGGTTCAGATTGCATTAACATTTTTTGTGGAAAGGGGTCTAACAACTCTTGTGGAAAAAAGGAGTCTGAATAAGAGCCAAAATCAATAATTAAGATTCATCCCAAAAGTTTAGACGGTCACTAAACTTTTGGGATGAATTTATTTATGAGAGGACATTTCTAAGATTTTTTCACAAAAAAATTTAAAAAGACTTGCATATAACAAAAAATCTTCTTAACTTTGCACCGCAAATGAGGCTAAGTCCTCATCCATATTGTAATAAATGGTTCCATGTCCGAGTGGTTAGGTACCGGTCTGCAAAACCGTTCACAGCGGTTCGAATCCGCTTGGAACCTCAGTCAGAGTTCAGCCAAACGCTGAACTCTGTTTTTTTGCAGGCTTTTGTCTTTAAGGTTCAGAGCTCGTCTAAGACCCCCGCATTAACATTTTTTGTGGGACGGGGTCTAAGATGCAATTTAGAGCCATTTTCATGTATTTTTGAGAATTATATCTGTTTATTAAGTAACTCTTAAAAATTAGAAATACTTTATTTTTAGAATATTTTGAGTCAGATTTTAACTTTTAAATGAAGGAGCTTAGCGTGCTAAGTGACTGATATGTAAAATTAAAATATGCTCAAAAGATTCAAAAGAAAGTGTTTCTCTCAGAGTTACTGATGATATAAACTAATTTTAAAGAGTTACTTATATGAAACATATTAAAACATTGACTTTTTTGCTGATCGCATTGTTTTCAGCAGCTAATTCCTACGCCCAGATCTTTTATAAGATTGAAGGGAACGGACTAAAAAATCCGTCGTATCTGTTCGGCACTCATCATCTCGCTCCTTTATCAATAATCAATTCTTATCCGTCTCTAATTTCGGCCTTCAACACGACTGACGCCGTCGTGGGGGAAATAGACATGACAATCCCTGAAATGCAATTAGCCATGTCAATGCAGAAATATCTCGCAGCCCCCGCCGACAGCACGATTTCTAAATTACTCTCTGCCGAAGAATACAGTGAGCTGAACGAAAAGTTCAAACCTTATTCTCCAATGCCGGGAGTCGACCTCAAGCATCTTGACGCTATACGTCCTATGGGGATTGCAACTATGGTCACCATGAAAATGATGCAGCAGTCTTTTCCTGAGTTCAACGTGACTGAACAACTTGACGCTTCGTTCCAGAAACATTATAAAAGTATAGGGAAAGAGGTCATTCCTCTTGAAACGCCCGAGATGCAGGCACAATTACTTTATACTTTTATACCTATAGAAAAGCAGATTCAGGATCTGAAGGAACTTCTTGATAATCCTGAAGAGCTTAAGGATAATTGCGAAAAACTGAACAGAGCTTACCTGGCCGGTGACCTTGACACTTTACTCGAACTGACAGAATCGGAGGAATCCGATCCGGCCTTCACAATGGCCCTTCTGACAATGCGCAACCGTGATTGGATGAAAAAACTTCCGGATATAATTAAGGCGCAACCCGTGCTTATCACTGTCGGCGCCCTACACCTTGCCGGCCCCGAAGGCATCCCTGCAAGATTGCGTGAACTTGGATATTCCGTGACTCCTCTGAAGTAGCGCCGAGCGTCGACCGGTAAAATTTTATTTCACTGTCAATCAATAAAATAAAAATTTTTGCAAAAATTAAAGTAAATATTTTTGTAATAAATTTTGCATAATCAATTTTTTTGACTAATTTTGTGGCTGAGAGGATATCATTAAATCCTCCCGGCCAATTTAATTTAACTCAAATTGAAGACAAACCATTATAAATCAACAATCTAATCATAAATCTAAAATATTAGCACATCATGGAAATTCCCTTTGCAGAATCTTGGAAAATCAAGATGATCGAACCGATCCGCAAGAGCACACGTGAAGAACGCGAGAAATGGCTTAAGGACGCTCATTACAATGTGTTCATGCTGAAAAGCGACTATGTATATATCGACTGCCTCACCGACTCAGGCACAGGCGCAATGTCCGATCGCCAATGGGCCGCAATGATGACAGGTGACGAATCA
>CAYQQG010000142.1:0-5312 GCA_964419535.1 uncultured Sangeribacter sp. | reverse complement strand
GTCTGCCGTGGTCTGCCGAATAAGCGATTCCTTTGTCATAATATTGCAAATTTACTGATTATTTGTCAGACGATCAAATTTACTCCAGAAGCGCGAGGCAGTTTTTATTGATTGATCTCGGGTTGTGCTTGAATCATCTACAAAAAATGAAACTTTGTAATCTCGTAAATTTTTAGTAAATTTGTACTTTATAAGAGGTAGATTTTATTTTGATCGAGCTGAAATAATTTGAAAAGCTCTTTGCAAAAGTTGTCAATCATAGACAACAGATGTTTTATCAGGTTCTCATAAAAGTTGAAATATGAGTGTGTTAGATATCAATCCACGGCCCGATAAGCCGATTTTTTCATTTGAGATATTGCCCCCACTGAAGGGTAATAGCGTTTTCAAGGTATATAATATAATCGACAAACTGAAGGAGTTTGATCCTTCGTATATCAACATCACGTCTCATCACAGCGAATATGTGCTGAAAGAGCAGCCCGACGGCAGCCTTCGCCGAATATCGACGAGGAAGCGCCCGGGGACTGTGGCCATTGCCGCCGCGATCCAGAATAAATATGGAATCGCCGCGGTCCCGCATATCATCTGCAAGGGCTTCACCAAAGAAGAGACAGAATATGCTCTTTTGGACTTGAATTTCTTGGGAATCAGCAATCTGCTATTGCTCCGCGGAGATTGCAAGAGTCTGGAAACGATGCATCAGAATCCGGATCTATACCACGAGCACGCGACTGATCTTCAGGCGCAAGTCAATCTCTTCAATGAGGGATTCAGCCTTGACGGGACACGCCTCGAAGGGATCGAGACGCCGTTCAGCTACGGAATGGCCTGCTATCCGGAAAAGCACGAGGAAGCGCCCAATTTCGATTCCGACCTTTATTGGGCGAAGAAAAAGGTGGAAGGTGGAGCGAAATATCTTGTCACCCAGATGTTTTTCGACAACGAGAAGTATTATCGCTTTGTTGAGCGATGTCGCGAAGCCGGCATTAAGGTCCCGATCATCCCGGGCATCAAGCCTGTCGTCTTTAAGAATCAGATGAACGTTCTGCCGCGAGTTTTCCGAAGCGACATTCCCGAAGAGTTCGCTTCCGAACTTCGCGCATGCCGCGATGACGAAGCGGTGAAACAGGTCGGAATCGAATGGGGAATCGAACAATGCCGCGATCTGATTGCCCACGGCGTCGAAGGACTCCACTTCTATACCTTCATGGCTTCCAATAGCGTCCGCAAGATCGCCGAAGCTATTTATTGAGACTTGCGGCTGCTCATAAAAAAGATTTAAAGAAATGGTCTCTAAGAATTAGGTTCAAAGGAATTATGATGATACTTGACGGCGCGATGGGCACTATGATCCAGCGCTATAAACTCGGTGAGAAGGATTTCGGGGAAGGTCGGACCGGATGCAACGATGTGCTCGTGCTGACACGTCCGGATGTGATTTCGGAAATTCACAGAGAATATCTGAAAGCCGGGGCTGACATAATCGAGACGAATTCTTTCAATGCAAATTCAATTTCGCTCGAAGAATATGGATTGCAGAATCGTGTCCGCGAAATCAATCTCGCAGCGGCTCATCTTGCGCGTGAAGCCGCTGATGAATATACAAAAGGCGCCGCTGTCAATGACGAATCAACAGAGGATGGAATCCGTCTGAGCCGGAAACTCGTTGCCGGAAGCATGGGTCCAACGAATGTTGCCCTCTCATTGGGCGAAGCGTCGTCTCATGGCGTCGATTTCTCACGGATGCGGGACGCTTTCTCCGAACAGGCGGAAGCCCTGATCGCGGGTGGCGTCGATCTGCTGATGCTTGAAACCATTTTCGACACCCTCAACGCTAAGGCCGCTATCGCCGGAATAGAGGATGCCTTTCGACGCGCCGGGCGGCGCCTTCCGCTGATGATATCGGTCACTCTGACACCCCAGGGACGGACCCTCAGCGGTCAGACTGTCGAGGCTTTCCTCGCCGCCATTGCCCACTCAAGACCATGGAGCGTCGGAATGAATTGCGGTTTCGGCGCGGAGCAGATGGAGCCATGGATCGGACGATTGCGCTCGGCTGCTTCCAAGATTCTCCCGGGGACCAAGATTTCGCTCCACCCCAACGCCGGGCTGCCAGACGAAATGGGAGAATACACCGAGACGCCAGAGCACATGGCCACCATAATGGAGAGATATATGCGCGAGGGAATCGATATTGCCGGCGGATGTTGCGGCACGACCCCGCGTCATATCTCGGCACTTCGCGAAATTGCAGATAAGATTAAGGCCGAAAAAAAAGACCATAACCACGACGAAAAGAAAAATACTCCCCGGACTGAGAATACTGAGCAAGCGTCAGATCTTCCGACGCGCAATCGTGACAGCCTGTTCATATCCGGAACCGAACTGACCGAGGTGAGCCCGAAGACCGGATTTCTGAAGATCGGAGAACGATGCAACGTTGCCGGAAGCCGCAAATTCCTGCGGCTGATAAATGAGGGGAAGATGACCGAGGCACTCGGAATCGCATCCGCCCAGATTCAGAAAGGAGCCGGCGCACTCGATATCAATATGGATGACGGAATGCTTGACGCCGCCTCCGAAATGGAGCGTTTCGTGACGCTTTTAGGCCAGGACGGCGCCACATCCGCGGCGCCGGTCATGGTCGACTCTTCAGATATTGAGGTGATTCGGAAGGCTCTTCGCCGGATTCAGGGCAAACCGATTGTCAATTCCATATCGCTTAAAGAAGGTGAGGACAAATTTCTGCAGCACGCTCGTGAAATTCGAGAAATGGGCGCCGCGGTGGTGGTCATGGCTTTCGACGAAGAGGGTCAGGCCACAGATTTGGCACGCCGAATAGAGATCTGCTCACGCGCTTACAGACTTCTGACTGAAAAAGCGGGCTTTGATCCTTCCGACATAATTTTTGACCCGAATATACTGACCGTAGCCACCGGAATTGCAGACCACGACCGCTATGCCCTCGATTTCCTTGAGGCGGTGGAATGGATAAAACATAACCTTCCCGGGGCGAAAGTGAGCGGCGGTGTGAGCAATCTTTCATTCGCCTTCAGGGGTAACAACCCACTGCGCGAAGCGATGCATGCGCTTTTCCTTGAACACGCGATAAACCGGGGAATGGACATGGCGATTGTCAATCCCTCGACTCGCCTTGACGGCCGGGGAATGGATCCTGACCTGCGCGAACGAATTGAGGATGTGTTCTTTATGCGTCGCCCCGATGCCACTGAGAGATTAATGGAAAAGGCCGCTGAAATGAAAGCGGCGGCTGAAGCTAAAGCTGAGACTAAGCCCGGTTCCGGCGCCGCCCCGAGCGTCAAAAAAGACGCTGCGGGACAGGCGGAAGAGAACAAGCCGACACTTCCCTCACTTCTGATTTCAGGCGTCGCGGACGGAATTGAGCCGCTTCTTGAAGAGGCATTGAAGGCCGAGGGGTCAGCCATGGGTGTGGTCAGCAACCGGCTGATGACAGCAATGAGAACCGTCGGTGACGAATTTGGCGCCGGAAGAATGTTTCTGCCTCAAGTTGTCAGAGCCGCCGGAGTGATGAAACGCGCAATCGATTATCTCACTCCGCGCATAGAAGCCGAAGCCGGAAAAGATGATAAAAAAGGGGCTGGCGCCGGCGTGCCGTTCGTGATCGCAACCGTGAAAGGAGATGTACATGACATTGGAAAGAACATCGTCGGAGTCATCCTAAAATGCGGAGGATTCGACGTGATCGATCTTGGAGTCATGGTTGATGAGGACAAAATAATCGAGTCATTGCGGACTCACGAAGCTAAACTTCTTGGACTTAGCGGATTGATAACCCCTTCACTGAACGAAATGATTAAAGTGGCACGCAGGCTCGAAAGGGAAGGGATGACCGACGTCGCGCTCTTTGTCGGCGGCGCGACGACGAGCGATGTCCATACTGCCGTCAAGATAGCTCCTCAATTCCGCGGAGTCGTTGTCCATACGCGTGATGCGGCCGTTCTCCCTGTGATTGCCAGCCGGATAGCCGATCCTGAACAGCGCACTGAGATTATAGAAGAGCTGAAAGTTGGCCAACAGAAGCTGCGCGATGAATATGAACGCCGGAAGAATTTGACGGCGGAGATTGCATCCTCGGCCGAGACTCCGGGTTCAGAAAACAAGCGAACGCTGCCAATGCCCGCCCCGGTTGAAAGCGGAATCCGAGACATGGCGATTCCCATTTCGGAAGTTATTCCGGAAATTAATTTCAAGGCATTCCTCCACACGTGGCGCCTATCACCGAAATTGGCAAATGGCGGTGGGACCGGAGATGAACAAGCTCAGGCCGATAGGCTTATTGATGACGCTAATCGCTTACTGAAATTATTGGAAGACAAGAGAGTAATGCTGACCGCCCGCGCCGGAATCGTAAAAGCGCATAGAGTTGAAGGACGCGACTCCATATTCATCGAAAGTGTTAACGGGGATGAGAAAGGGGAAACCGCCGTGGACGGACGGGTTGAGATTGAGACTCCCCGCAAGGAGGGTTTGCCGCGACTTTCGCTCTCCGACTTCGTGGCTCCGGCGGATGACTATGTCGGAGTCTTTGCCGTGACGGCCAAGAATGTGATCGATGAGGGGATGACTTTGGCCGTCAGAGAATTTGGCGAAGAATACGGCGGTTTACTGCTCCACAGCCTCGCGGACCGGCTGGTCGAGGGTGCAACAGAGATTGTTCATCGCCGTGTGCATAATGACCTTTGGCAACTGTCAACCCCGATCAGGATCCGGCCGGCTGTCGGCTATGCGGCAATTCCGGACCAGAGGATGGTTTTTGAACTGGACCACATCCTCGACTACTCACGTCTCGGAGTGAGACTGACCGAAAACGGAGCCCTCTCCCCCTCTTCGACCACCACCGGCTTGATCCTCGCCGCTCCCGAAGCCCGCTATTTCTGAAACCTTCACGGCAAACAAATGGGTCTACAGGATTACCTATTATTTTAAGTTAGGAAAAAAGATCTGTTTTATGAAGTGGGATCTTAATTTTCGACAAAATTGGCAAGGCGTGTGAAGAATGAGGGATCTTCACCTGTCGTCAGGTCGACGAGGTTGCCTTCAGGATTGATGATTGCTTTTGTCGGGAACCCTTCTATGTTATAATCGGCATAAAGTTTTTTGTCGTGGCCATTGTATAGGTTGAGCCATGGGAGCTCATGTTCCTTGACGCCTTGACGCCAATCCTCTTCAGATTCGTTGCAATCAATTCCGATAACCACAATCTTGTCACCATATTTCTTGTAGGCTTCTTTCAAGGCCGGAAATCCTTTGACGCACCATCCGCACCA
>CAYQQG010000141.1:0-5320 GCA_964419535.1 uncultured Sangeribacter sp. | reverse complement strand
CCGCGACCCCTAGCGTGACAGGCTAGTATTCTAACCAGCTGAACTACCGCACCAGACTTTATTGAGATTTCATTTTTAAGCTCGGTTCGCTCACCTCGCTTTGCTTGCGGGTTGCTGTTGTTTCCCGTTTGCGAGTGCAAAGTTACAACCTTTTTTCTTCCCCACCAAATTTTTCAACAAAAAAATTTCAAAAAATTTTCACTTTTTTTATAATTGCCTATAAATCAGCACTACTTATTTTTCGCTTTTTTTGACTTTTTATGTTTAAATCAAAAATTCGGGTTTTAGAGACCTCAATTCTTAATTAATTTGCGAAGTCGGATTCTTAAAAATTTTATGAATTGCGACCATATTTTGTGTTCTCGGTTCTAATTATTAATTTTGCCCTCAATATGGAAGAGGAATCCGGATTTTTAGATAATCCTATGCTTGAAGATGATCCCGGCCTACAGGGGATCACCGGATTGACGCTGATATATGAGTCGGCGTCCGGGACCTTCCGCATCTATGCCGGCCGGCATTTCGGGCGGAAAGTCATATTTAAAGTCCCGGGTTCCGCCCATTCAGATGATCCTTTGGTTCGAAGTCAGCTTGAAAAGGAGTTCAGCCTCGGGTTCAACATCGATCACCCCGGAGTGTGCCGGACGTATGCCTTGCTCAACCTCAGTGACGGCATGCGTGCGATCGAAATGTAATATTGCGAGGGCCGTGATCTTCGGAATTTCATCGATAGCAAAACGGAATTGCTAAATCCTGACAACCTCGTCATCTCGCTCCTTGATGCGCTGGATGCTATCCATAGGGTGGGGATTGTCCACCGGGATATAAAACCCTCCAATATTATTTATGACCCGTTGCGCGGATCGGTCAAGATTATAGATTTCGGATGTGCGGATTCCGTCGACAGTGCGGTTCTCAAATCGCGGGCCGGTACGCCGCGCTATACTCCTGTCCGCGAAGGTGATTCTCAGGTCCCTCCGCTTCCGGCCGATGATCTATACGCTTTGGGGATGACAATTGCGGAACTGGCCGGAACGGTTTCCTCAAAAAAGGATCGCAAAAGGTTGATGAGGTTTGCCTCCCGGCTCATAGACAGAAATTTCCGGTCGGCCGTCGAGGCACGCAAAACCTTTGAATCCGGCCGCTTGCCATGGCGTCGGCTTGCGCTCGCCGCTCTTTTAGCAGCAGTCGCCGTGGGTTCACTCTTCTTTATTTTCCGAAGACCTGAAGGCGTATCGGAAAATGTCCCGGTGGCCGACACTTCCGGCAGACCGAATTTAATGGCCGAGGCGGTAGAGACACCCCGAGCAGATTCCGCATCTGCCGACTTGTTAACGGTTCCCGATGTCGCCGGAGAAGAGGGTGAAACATCCATGACGGATGTTCCGGAGCCGGCGATGAAAAATCAGCCTAAAGAGAACGAACCGGACCGGGCTCAGGAAAACCGGGAATCAAACCCATACGGTTGGTCAGACATAGAGATGAAAGTTATTAATGTCGGCGGCCTGTTTAATAAATTCCATACCCACCGTGCGACACCGGCCGAAGAGGCTGAGGCCATTTCAATAATGTATGCCGACACAATTTTTAAAAAGAATGTCCGTGAAGAGATCAGGGGAAAGGAATTCACGGGTGAAGAGGAAGTCAATCGAATCGCATCATCATATGCCAAATCTAAATTTCCGGAACTCAAAAAGAGGTTGAAGAGCGCCGGACTCGACAATCCGGACCTTGCTCATTGCAAGGAACTGTTCTATCACCGCATACGGATGGATATCTTCACGATGGGCGGCGCGCTCAAGGTTAGACAATTTTAAGCTGCTATTCAGCAGACGCTGTGCGTCCGCTGAGGCTCGTCTGATGAAATTATAATTGACGGACCGTGAAAAGCATGGCAAATAGTTTCGTATTGGGTCATATTGGGTCAAAATGATGCAGATTGCGTAATTTTGAGTAATTTTGTGTCAAATGATTTTTAATCTTATTTTTAGACAATTATAATTGTCAGCAATTGTTATTGTCAGAGTCCAAGAAATACCGTCCTATGCACTACACCCCTTTCCAGATAGAATGTCTCAAACATGACATCGAGATGAAATTCGGACGCACCTGTAAGTCGCCCGCTGATTTCAAGCTGCTCGCCTTGATGATCAAAAAGGAGAAAGGGGAAGTTGTGAGCGAATCGACGCTGCGCCGGATCTGGGGCTATTCGAAATCCCACAGCGCGACGCGGCTAAGCACGCTGACGGCTCTTGCCCGCTGTCTTGATTTTATCGATTGGGACGCTTATGTGCTCAATCTTGTCCACACAAACCGGATTGAGAGTGATTTCATTGTTGCCGGTTCCATATCCGCGTCTGATCTCAAACCGGGCGAAATGGTGACAATCACATGGCTCCCGGACCGTGAGGTGACGCTGAGCTATCTCGGAGACGAGCGTTTCCGGGTCGAGAAACAGACGAATTCCAAGCTGCAGGCCGGTGACACATTCCGCACCCTCATTTTCCGCAAGGGTGCCCCGATGATCTGCATGGATGTCCGCCGTGACGAAAAATCGCTCGGCAATTATATCGCCGGCGAAACCAACGGCCTGACCGGTGTCACCTATCTCCCGTAAAAGTTTCAGAAAAATTCCCCCTCAACATAATCAAAAACTTAATAAACTGCCTAATGAACCAGATTCAAGAGATGAACCAGATCCAAGAGTCTAAAATTCCGGCATTGATACTGAAAATCCTCGTTGCCATAGGTGTAATAGGGTTAATCCTCCAAATATTGCCGGATTTTGAAATGCCAAGTCATGGCCGGAGCAGACATACTGAAAACCCATTTGAAGAGTATGCCGAAACTATTGGTTTTATAGGATGTTTGCTGTGGAGTATTTCTGAAGCAGTGATGCTCTCTTTGGTGGCCTTTAGACTTAATAAACTTCAGATTACGAGGCCTGCTCCAATTGCTCTTTGGTGTTGTTCAGCCTCCTGCTTTTTATATCTCATATCGGAGGATGCATATTGGTTTGAGCTCGCCATTACGTTGATTTCCGCCATTCTTTGTTTTGGAAATAAAAACACAAAATGGATTGGATTTTGGTTGATAATAGATATAGTCGTGGCTATAATCGACATTTTTATAGATCTTGGTCCCATATCACTACCATCAAGCAAAGGCTTAGGCAGAATAGTAGTCATGATCGTTATGCTTATTTTCTGCGGTCCCGCAATATGCTTCCTTGAAGAATGTAAGAAATTTCTTCTGCGGGATATTTCTGAAGAGGAGAAACCGGTTTGGCAGCTGCCCGACAAGATTGCGACAGGCGCATGCGGCTTGCTTCTCCTAATCGGATTAATCGTTGGAATCACATCTTCGGATTCGTCTGATGATTATGATTACGACTTCGATTCCGACGATTATGAGGAGGTTGTGGATGAATCTGAATATTCCGAAGAGGTTGCTGACTACGATGAGTATGATGGCTGGCCGTCACATACAGAGTATGCCGCGAACACTTTAGCAGACATTACCGACTTGGATCCTGATTATTTCACGAATAGTCTGGAAGTACTCCATATCGGTTCGGACGCAAAAGCTGAGAGCATGGCGGAGAATACAGGGTCAATGAATATGCCCATTGTGGCGTCCGGCCGGATCAGCAATCACGATCTGACCTTAAACGGGTGGATAACCGAAGAGGGCACGATTCATGGGAGATATCACAATGAGAACGGTGTCAATCTCGACTTTAACGGCTATATCCGCCCCGATTCGAGTCTATATATTCAGTTGGGACATGGCAATGAAGAATCCGAATGGATTCTTTATCCTGTAGCGAGCGAACTTCCGGTCGGCTACGCACGCTATGAAGGCAAATGGGGAAAGAACCGGTTGGATTCCTACCTCACCTTCTCAATGGACTGAATCTTATCCTAATTACTAACCAAACATTTATAGATATGAAAGTGCTTAAAGCGGTCTGTTTGTTACTTATTGCGGTTGTGACCGTCGGCTGTTCGTCTCATTCGAGAGAATGCCGGAAAATGGAGAAGGATCTCGAGGCTCGTACCTCATGGGGAACAACCTACGAATGGGACTTTGAAACGGAGTCAATAAATACTACACTTCAAGTCAAGGAATATTCCAAGTTTAAGGACGGGAAATATGTCGAGGTGTGTTTTTTCCTTGACGGAAACGGACTGGAGCTCTTCAAATATGTTGACAGGGGGAAGTATCATGTTGAATATGATTCGGACCTTGAGGCTTATTTTCTTGTCGAGGAACCCGGAGACAAATTTGAAATAATCAATCTCCACACCAAAGAGGAATATTTCAAGGAACTGGAACTCGATTTGAGAGTGACAATGAGAGGCGATGCTTACGACAGTGTTGTCACAGAAGAGGATGAGGACACACTTTACGGCCTGGAAATAATCGAATGCAGCAAAGAGAGATTTATTTTGGAAGAACTTAGTTCGAATGAAGTTTTTGACTACACACCTTATAACTTCGACATGACAACGGCCAACGCCAGCCTTCTCCATTCCCGCGACAGATGATTATTTCAGACACTGATGAGTGCCATCATACAGTTCACGGCGTTAGCGATGGTTTACATTAGGCGGTGCAAGCGTGATCGCCTGCATAGCAGGCGGATGTTTCCGATCGGCGCATTATGAAAATCATAGTATGCGCAACGACATTGCCGACCGGCGTCGAAATATATTGTCACTATCGCGGCGTGGCGCCTAATGTAACCACACATTCTACGAAGAGGTGTTTATGCGGCGATGTGGCGCCTATGGGCGCCAAACAGTGTAGGCCCGGGTAAGGAGGACCGGAGGTCCGACGCGACCCGGGTTAACAGGTCTTCAACGCATGAAGCCCCGTTAGGGGTGACACAAATCGCCAACGCACCTTGGATACGTTGAAATTTAGGAAAATACGATTGTTCAGACCGAGCATTATCGGCGATGAAAGCCCTGCAACGCAGGGCTTTCACATTAGGCACGTATGACGGCCTGCTTAGCCGGCCGTCGTGCGTGTATCCGAACAATCGTAATATCCATTTATGGAGCCATGCGTCAGCTTGGCTTTAAGATCCTTATACCGATCTCCACAAAAAATGTTGATGCCGGTGTCGCCGAATGTTATTCTATAAATGGACTGTTATTCTTGCGAGGGGGGAACTAAAAGCCAAGCTAACGCATGGCTCCATGTATTATTTTTGTTTTGTTATCGTATACCCGCACCGCCCCCACGCTCTGCGGGGGACGATACTTTATATTTGCAAAGTGAAATATGAATTGGTCAAAAATTCACATTTCTC
>CAYQQG010000140.1:0-5357 GCA_964419535.1 uncultured Sangeribacter sp. | reverse complement strand
CTCCATTCGGCCGGAAGATCTTGAGGTCGGAAAGAACTATATAGCCGACAAACAGACTTCATGGGTCAACACACGAAATGGAGAACAGGAGGTCACGTGGTATCAGTTTAAGATTCCATTGGCATCTCCGGATAAGGTTGTCGGAGGCATAAACGATTTCTCCACAATCCGTTTCGCGAGAATTTTTATGACCGGATTTAAAGAGGTGACCCACTTGCGATTCGCTACTCTCGAGCTTGTCCGCGGAGAATGGCGAGACTATCAGTTCAATCTGAACAGCCGTAACGATTCGCCCGCAGAGGGTGAACTCGACATGTCTGTTGTCAACATTGAGGAGAATGCCGGCCGTGAGCCTGTGAACTATGTCCTTCCTCCTGGCGTAGACCGCATTCAGGATCCCGGCCAGTCTCAGGCGACTCAACTCAACGAACAGTCGCTTCAGCTCAAGCTCACCGGTCTGCAGCCGGGTGACGCAAGAGGTATTTATAAGAATACTCAGCTTGACCTTCGCGTCTATAAACGTCTGCAGATGTGGGTTCACTCCGAAGCGCTCATAGGCGATCCGACCAATCTTAAAGACGGCGACCTTTCGGTTTTCATCCGTCTGGGATCGGACGTGAAGAGCAACTATTATGAATATGAAGTGCCGTTGGATGTGACACCTCCGGGCAAATATAACAACTACAACTCGGCCGACAGAGCTAAGGTGTGGCCCATAGATAACAGAATGGACATCGATCTCTCCGTCCTGACAAGCCTGAAGACGGAACGCAATCACGACCGCTCGGCCGGAGTTGAAGGAGTTGGATATGCAGTGTTGTTCACAGGCCGCGACCCCAATAATGCCCGCAATCAGGTTGCGGTCATGGGCAATCCGTCATTGTCCGACGTCAGGGTTATGCTCGTCGGAGTGCGGAACCGTTCAGCTTCGGTAAAGGACGGTGTCGTATGGGTCAATGAGATGAAAGTGACGGACTTCAACGAAGAGGGTGGTTGGGCCGCCAAAGTAAACGCCAATCTCGCAGTCAGCGACGTTGCGAACGTGAATTTCTCATTCCATAAGGAAACCGATGGCTTCGGAGCTGTCGATCAAGGCCTCGCGTCCCGCCGAATGGAGGATTATCAGCAGTATAATGTTGCTGTTCAAGGTGATTTAGGCAAGCTGTTGCCCGAAAAAGCGAAACTTGCGGCTCCGATTTATTATTCAAAATCTCAAGAGACAATGACTCCGAAATATAATCCTCTCGACCAGGATATATTGCTCAAGGAGGCACTTGACGCCGCGGCGACGAAACAGGAGCGCGACTCGATACGCAATTATGCCGTGACAAAGAACGTCTCTGAAAGTTTCTCAATCTCAAATCTGAGATTCAATGTGACTTCAAAGACCCCGATGCCGTGGGATCCTTCAAATTTCACGTTGGCCTTCTCGTTCACCAAACAGAAGAACTTCGACCCCACGACTGAATATCGCTATACGGATGATTATCGCGGATCGTTCCAATATTCTTATTCGCCTATGATCAAACCACTCAAACCATTTGGGTGGCTTAAAGGCAAAAGCAAGAACGTGAAGTTCCTGCGTGATTGGCAGATCAATTGGCTTTTCAGCAATCTGACGTTCATGACGAACATGACGCGGTATTATTATGAAGAGCAGACCCGGAGTGAAATTGATGTCGATTTCCAGCTTCCGGTTCAGGTCAGCAAGAATTTCTATTGGAACCGTCAGCTTTCACTGACATGGTCCCCGATCCAGAGCCTCAACCTGAGTTTCAATTCGAACACAATAGCACGAATTGAGGAGACGTTGGGCGCTGTCAATAAGAAACTTTTTCCGGATAAATATAAAGAGTGGAAAGACACCGTGCTGAGCTCAATCCGCGGATTGGGAACGCCATGGAATTATAACCAGACGTTCACGGCGACATATCGCGCTCCGTTCAATAAGATCACGTTCCTTGACTATCTAACCGGCTCGATGACTTACACTTCAACCTATCAGTGGGACAAGGGAGCCACGATTGACGGCGTTTATCTTGGCAACTCGATCCAGAACCAGACGACATGGAACGGTGATGCAAGACTGAATTTTGAAACTCTTTATAACAAATCCAAGTATCTGCAGAAGATCAACAAGCGGTTTGCATCTTCTTCGGGCCGGAACGGGTCGACTTCGAGAAATTCCTCGATGAAAACGCCTAAGCTGAAAAAATTTGAGCGGGCCTATACGCTTTCGCCTGATACAACCACCGTTGTAGAACACAATCTGAAGAGCAAGAGGGTCAAGTTCAAGGCCACGGCAAACGGCAAGCCCCTGACTCTGAAGACAAGAGTGATTGATGATAACAAACTGGAAATTCTTTCGAAAGGGAAGACCAATATAAAGGTGACTGTGACCGAGGATCCGAAAGAGAACTCCGGAAATAAGATTGCGTCCGAAATCGCCGAACACACACTGAGATTCCTTATGATGCCGCGTTCGGCAAGTTTCAGATTCCGTCAGTCGCATTCTCTCAATCTCCCGCAGTTCGCTCCAAACGTCGGTGACATTTTCGGTCAGTCGACGGCCTACGGACCGATGACACCGGGCGTTGACTTCGCCTTCGGTTTTTATGACGAGAGCTATGTTCAGAAAGCCCTTGACCGCAAGTGGCTGTTGACTGACAACAATCAGGTCTCCCCGGCAATATGGAATCAGACCAAGGAATTCAATTTTGACCTTGTGATTGAGCCGATTCGAGGTCTGAAGATTACATTGACTTCAAATCTGACAGATTCCCGAAACCGTCAGGTCCAATTCATGTATGAAGGTATGCCAACAGCGCGAACGGGTTCTTACACGCGCACTCATGTCGCCATTCTGACCGCCTTGAAAGGTTCAAAAGCTGAAAATGGATATGAGTCGGCGGCGTTCAACCGTTTTCTTGAATATATTCCGCAGATCGCGGCCCGATATGAAGCGAGATATGTAGGAATGGAATATCCCAAAACCGGATTCCTTGAAGGCAATCCTCTGGGTGGAACACCTTATAATCCGGAAGTCGGCCGCGTAAGCGCCACAAGCTCAGATGTGCTCATCCCGGCCTTTCTGGCTGCCTATTCAGGCAGCAGTCCGAATAAGGTGACTCTTCAGCTTTTCCCCGGACTCGCCTCTATGCTCCCGAACTGGAAAATCTCTTATGACGGTTTCCTGCAGATGGGCAATATGAAGAAGATTTTTAAGTCATTTACTATAAATCACGCCTATCAATGCACGTATCAGATCGGGTCCTACACATCGTATATGGATTGGCAAGGGGTTGACGGAGACTATGGCTTCACGCTTGATGCCCAGACGAACCAGCCCGTTCCGTCGTCACCGTTCAACATCGCGAGCGTGGCGATCACCGAGAAATTCGCGCCGTTGGTCGGAGTGAAGATGACTTTCCAGAATGATTTGACAGTGAATGCCGAATATAAGGATTCGCGCACGCTTAATCTCAACTCCTCAGCCGGTCAGGTTGTCGAGACCACATCGCGGCAATTGACGGTAGGAGCAGGTTTCAAAATAGCGAACTTCAATAAGATTCTGAAAATGGGAAGCCGTCAGGGAAGCGTAAGCAACGATCTTTCGCTCAACCTTGACATCTCGTATGCCAACAACAACAGTTTGATAAGAAGAATCGAGACGGCCTTCACACAGGCAACCCAGGGCACTCGAACCTTCTCAATCAACTTCATGGCCAGCTATATCCTCAGCAAGCGCATAACGCTCAATGCCTTCTTCGATCATCAGGTGAACACCCCGCTCGTTAGCAACACCTCATATCCGACCTCAAACTCGAACTATGGCGTCAGTGTCAATGTTTCCCTTGCCCGCTAACCCAGCTCATTAAGATAGTCCTCTGTTGTATAAGAATAAGATATCTTCCGTTGTCAAATTAATGGTTGAGAAAAGACAAAGTGCCCAACTTGGAGAGGTAACCAAGTTGGGCACTTTAACATCGCGTTTCATGTAAGTTTTAAAAACTTACATGAAACAGGGTCTTATATTTTTGCAAAGATTCAGTGGTTGTCCTCGCCGGGAGTTACAACGGGAATGATTGTGCTGTTAGACGAGTAGGGAGAGGCGGGTGCGACTTCGGCGCGGATCTTGGCTTCCCAACCGAGAGCCGAGGCACCAAGCACAGCAGCGTCACTTTCCTTAAGCTCGGAAAGAATGATTTTGGTCTTGCCCTTGAAAATGGGGAAAAGTGATTTCTCGAAGGTCTCAACCAGCGGACGCATCAGCAAGTCTCCGCTCTTTGCGAGACCACCGAAAAGAATAATTGCCTGCGGGCTCGAGAAGGCCACCATATCGGCAAGAGCCTCACCAAGAATCTTGGCGGTATATTCAAAGATCTCCTTCGCGAGTTTGTCTCCGGCGATTGCGGCGTCATAGACATCTTTAGAAGTAATGGCCTCGATGTCGAGATTGCGGAGCAATGAGGGGTCTGTGCGGATCTCAAGGAATTCACGTGCAGTGCGGGCCACGCCTGTGGCAGAGCAATATGCTTCGAGACATCCTGTGCGTCCGCAACCGCATACGCGTCCGTTGTTGCGCTTCATGACCACGTGACCGAGTTCGCCGGCAAAACCGTCATGACCGTAAACGAGCTGACCGTTGACTACGATTCCGGATCCGACGCCGGTTCCGAGAGTGATCATGATGAAATCCTTCATTCCGCGCGCAGCGCCGTATGTCATTTCACCTAATGCAGCCGCGTTGGCGTCATTGGTGACGGCAACCGGAACGCCATGGAATGCGCGGCTGACCTTTTCCGCAATGGGGATGATGCCGTTGCCCCAGGGAAGGTTCGGCGCATTCTGGATCTCACCTGTATAATAGTTAGCGTTTGGAGCGCCAATGCCGATTCCCTGAAGTTTATCCTCAGCGTCGTTGAGACGGAGAAGACGGTCAACTTCTGTATGCAGTTCCTCGACATAATCGTCGAAGTTTGAATGCTTGCGGGTTTTGATTGAGTCGCTGGCAACAACATGGCCACGGGCATCAACGATTCCGAAGACGGTGTTAGTGCCGCCTATATCAATGCCAAGAACATAAGGTTTGCTCATTTCAAAAAGATTTTTTACAGGTCTATACTAAATTTTTTTGTATCAGATTTCAAGGAAAATGTTTTGTATCCGATTTTTCCTATGTGCAAAGATATGAAAAAAATCAGAGTTATGCAATTAATATATGTAATTTAGAAATGGGGTTCAAACATTTTTTGCCATATTGAAGAATTTTGTAAGCATAAGCCTGAATTTTTATGGAAAGGGATCTAAACCTGCGGGGGATAATAAGTGTTAATATTATGAAACTGACAGCTTCC
>CAYQQG010000139.1:0-5465 GCA_964419535.1 uncultured Sangeribacter sp. | reverse complement strand
AAGGACGGCGACACGGTCGAGATTCTGACTTCCTCGACTCAATCCCCGAAGCAGGATTGGCTTAATATTGTGGTCAGCGGAAAAGCCCGTAACAAAATCAAGCAAGCGCTAAATGAAGAGGCTCAGAAGAGAGCGGATCTCGGAAAGGAGCTGCTCGAGCGTAGGGCGAAGAACCGTAAGATCGACCTTGATGAATCGGTCGTCATGAAACTCATTAAGAAAGCGGGCTACAAATTCGCGAATGAGTTTTATTCTGATTTGGCGGAGGAAAAATTGGATGTCACATCCTTCCTTCAGCAATATCAGGACGCTGTGGCAGAGATTTCCGAAGCTGAAAGAGTTTCAACCGATGAGTTCCAGCTGCGGCAGGAAGAGGATGAAAATTCGCCGAAGAGCGACGTTCTTGTCATCGGCGGCAAATCAATTGCCGGGCTGAGCTATAAATTCGCAAAATGCTGCAATCCTATATATGGAGACCCTGTCTTCGGTTTCATATCTTCGGAAGGGACAGTGAAGGTGCATAAGCAGGATTGTCCGAATGCGTCCAATATTCGGTCGCGCTATCCATACCGAATCATTCCGGTTGAATGGAGCGGAAAGACCGGAGATATATTGTCGGCCAATATCCGCATTCTCGGAAATGACGATATAGGGATTTTGGCCAACATCACCTCGATTATATCCAAGGAGATGGGCGTGCATCTGAGAAATGTCTCTGTTGACGCCGACAGCGCCGGGATGTTCCAAGGATATCTCACGGTCGGAGTCACTGACACCGCGCAATTGACGGCCCTGATGAAGAAGATCCGGACGGTCAAGGGTGTCAAAGAAGTCAGCCGGATATAAGAAGAGGCGAGGAGCTTGAGGCAAAAGCTTCGCTTTTGAACGGGACAGCTTCGCGAGGGACTTGGGAGGCAAAAGCTCTGCTTTTGAACGGGACGGCTTCGCGCGGCTCTTGAGGCAAAAGCTCCGCTTTTGAACGGGACGGCTTCGCGCGGCTCTTGGGGCGAAACCGGAATATTGTCTAAAATTTTTAAATATAAACTCGAATATAAAATATAAACTCTAAATATAAAAAATCTAAAATCTATGAACCTCAACGAAACAGACGTTAAAGTCCTCGAAGAAAAGGGAATTAGCGAAGAAAAACTCGCAATGCAGCTTCGTCAGCTCGCAGAAGGTTTCCCGTATCTGAAAATTGAAGCACCCGCGACGGTTGGAAATGGCATCACCCGTCCGTCGGAGAAAATGGTGGATCAAAGCATTTCGATATGGGAAAAATATCTCGCGTCGGGTGCGAAGATTATGAAAATGACTCCTGCGTCGGGCGCAGCATCGAGAATGTTTAAGGATCTTTTCTCTTTCCTCAATGGAAAGAAGAATACCCCCGACAACGCTTTTATAAAAACATTCTTCAATGATATAGAGAAATTCGCTTTCTATAACCGTCTGAACAGGGAGGTGCTGACACTCTTCGGACGCAGCATCGACTCTATGGTGAAGGAGAAAAAATATAAGGATGTTGTCGATGTGCTCCTCAATGTCCCCGGTATGGGATACGGTCATCTGCCGAAAGCTCTGCTCAAATTCCACCGTGCGCCGGGAATGGCCCGCACACCTCTTGAGGAGCATATTGCCGAAGGCGCGCAATATGCCGCCGGCAAGGATAAAACTGTAAATCTGCATTTCACGGTCAGCGAAGAACATCTTCCGCTCGTCGAAGCCAAGATCGAGGAGGTAAAGGCGTTCATGGAACATCAGTATGGCATCACGCTTAAGATTACGCTTAGCGTGCAGAAGCCCTCGACCGATACGGTCGCTGCTCTTCCTGACGGCACGCCTTACCGCGAAGACGGCAAGCTCTTTTTCCGCCCGGGCGGACACGGAGCGCTGATCGAAAATCTCAACGATCTGGACGCCGATGTGATCTTTATCAAGAATATCGATAACGTAGTCCCCGACGCGCTCAGAGAAGAGACCATTAAATATAAGAAGGTTATCGGCGGCGTTCTGGTCGCAACGAAGATAAAGATTGACAGCTATTGCAAGGAGTTGAAGAAGGGTGTACCCTCCGAAGAAAAGCGCGAGGAGATGCTCATGTTCCTACGCAACACGCTTTGCATCACGAACGACGATGCAGACCGTATGAGTCCTGAAGAGGAGGCTGAATACATCTTTTCGAAGCTCAACCGCCCGATCCGCGTCTGCGGAATGGTGAAGAATGAAGGTGAGCCCGGCGGCGGACCGTTCCTTGCCTATAATCCGGACGGCACTGTCTCACCCCAGATTCTTGAATCATCTCAGATAAATCCCAAAGACAAGTCTGCTCAGAAGATGATGAAAGAGGCTACCCACTTCAATCCGGTTGATCTCGTGGTCTCAATCAAGGATTTCGAAGGGAAGAAGTTCAATCTTCCGGATTATGTTGATCCCGCAACTGGATTTATCTCGGAAAAGAGCCGTGAGGGGGTAAACATCAAGGCTCTCGAGCTTCCGGGACTTTGGAATGGCGCAATGTCAGATTGGAACACTATCTTCATCGAAGTTCCGGCCTCGACATTCAATCCCGTCAAGACGGTCAACGAACTTCTCCGTCCCTCTCACCAATAATTTTGAACCATTTCACAAGAACTTTCATATCGTCAAGCGGTATGCCCGATCGGGCATGCCGCTTGCTGGTTCGTAAGTGGCTCTTCAGAGACCCGAATCATTCTTCATCACTTGCCATATTCATTATAATTTTGTAACTTTGCAGATTAGAATGGTCAGACTCTTTTGATTTTGAGACCACTGAGATGTTGAGACGATTTTTAATCATATCATTTTGTGTTTTAGCCGGCGTCTTTGTTTTCGCTCAGATGCCGACGCCCGGGAGACGCCCTTCCGGCGGAGCCTCAAAATCGGCTAACGATTCCGTAAACAAGCCGAGGAAACAGTCATCCGCCTGGATTCTCGAGACCCCGTTGGGAGTTCATAAAAAGTCAACGGTTGACACTCTTCAGTATAATTATCAGCGGGCCTTCATCCCCTCCTTTCATTCCGATGCGTATGCCACGACGGGAACTCTCGGTGCGGAAGGGCTGAATATGATCTATTTCAACCGTCCCGAGCGGCCGACATTCTTTTTCGACCGTTCGCTTGATGCCATTCTGCCATCCCTTAAGACATTCAAGTTCTATAACGTTTATGTCCCGATGACATTGCTATCCTACAACTTCGGGGGCAACAAGCAGAATCACACTGACCGCTTGAGCGCCACTTTCGCGGGCAATGTCAACCGCAATATCGGAATCGGGGCTATGCTGGACTATAATTATGCCAAAGGCGCATATACTTATCAGGCCGCGAAGGGCTTCAATTTCGGTTTCAGCCTCTATTTCAACTCTCACCGGTATGAGGGTCAGGCCGTTTATTACCACTATAATAATCTCAATCAGGAGAACGGCGGAATAACCGATCCAAGATATATAACGGATCCGGCTGTTGTTCAGGGCGGCGTGGACAAGGTCGAGCCCAAATCAATTCCTACGTTTCTGACAAGCGCCGCCAACAGAGTCAAGGGGAGCCGTCTTTTCACAACACATGCCTTTAAGGTCGGATATTGGAGTGAAGAACAGGTTAATGATACGACCGTAAGAGACATCTATGTCCCGTTGATGAAGTTTGTTTATTCATTGGATTTTGATGATCATCATCGAGTGTTCAGAAATAACAATGCTCAGCAAGCCAAAGATTTTTGGAAAAATACATATCTGAATCCTGAGAGCACTCACGACGATATGAAATACTGGAGTGTCGTGAATACAGTCGGAGTTCAGCTTCTTGAAGGGTTCAAAAAATGGGCAAAATTCGGAATTGACGCATACGCTTCACTCCAGACTCAACGCTTCACGCAGACAACCTACGAACTCAAATTGCCGGAATTGACCGATCCTGATCTTTTGACGCCTCTGCCCGAAGGGTTTTCATGTCCTCCGAGATTGATGCAGAACCGGCTGTCTGTTGGTGGTTCGATTTCAAAACGTCAGGGGGAGATAATCACATACGACGCTTCAGTCAATTTCGGATTGACAGGTGACATAGCCGGAGATCTCAATATTCAGGGGTCGGTCGGTAGCCGTTTCAAAATGCTTGGTGATACAGTCTCAATCTCAGCTTACGGCGGATTTTCCAATCTTGAAAATTCCTATCTTTTGTCTCACTATATATCCAACCATTTTGCGTGGGATCAGACGCTTGGAAAAACGCGCACAGTCAAATTCGGGGGCGAGCTTCAAATACCCTGGACAAAGACAACCGTTTCGGCCGGAGTCAGGAATATTCAGAACTACGTCTATTTCAATGATGAGTCGCTCCCCTCGCAAAATTCCGGAAATATACAGGTGTTTTCAGCCTCGCTCGATCAGAAGCTGAGATTCGGGGTGTGGAACTGGAATAATACTATCACCTATCAGGTTTCATCTAATAAGGATGTCCTTCCGCTTCCTGCGCTGTCGGTCTATTCCAACATGTTTCTTGAGTTCAAGGCGTTCAATGTGCTGAACTTGCAGATCGGAGTTGATTGTGACTACTATACGCGCTATTATGGCCTTGCGTATCAGCCGGCTTTAATGTCCTTTCATACGCAGCATGAACAGAAGGTCGGCAACTATGCTTTCTGCAACGCTTATCTCTCGGCCAAACTCTACAAATGCCGCTTTTATGTGCTCTGGAGTCACGTCAACCAAGGGATGTTCAGTAAAAATTATTTCTCAATTCCCAACTATCCTCTCAATCCCCGTTGCCTCCAATTCGGTCTCAGCGTTGATTTCGCAAATTAACAAGCATTAAAGGGGTGGGTCAAAATTAACGTGAGCCAATAATTGTAGGGACATGGCGTGCCATGTCTGAATGTGCAACAATATGATTGTCAAGCGGACATGGCACGCCATGTCCTACATATACATTATGCCATCATTTTGGCACAACCTCTTATGACTTTGCTGAATATGATTTGCAGAGGTCGCTGATTATGCAGTTCAGACAATCGGGCCGTCGGGCTTTGCAGACGTATCGGCCGTGAAGAATAAGCCAGTGATGAGCTTTCGGAAGGAGTTCCGCCGGGATATGTTTGCAGAGGGTTCGCTCGGTTTCGAGCGGTGTCTTGGAGTGATTGGTGAGCCCGATGCGGTTGCTGACGCGGAAAACATGGGTGTCGACAGCCATTGCGGCCTTGTTCCACACGACTGAGAGCATAACGTTTGCCGTTTTGCGTCCGACGCCGGGAAGTTTCATGAGATTATCTATGTCTGAAGGCATTTCTCCACCGAACTCATCAACGAGCAGGCGCGCTGCGTTCAGAAGGTGGCGCGTCTTGTTATTGGGGAAGGTCACGGATTTAATAAATTCATAGACCGTCTCCTCGTCCGATTGTGCGAGTGATTGAGGATCCGGGAACGCTTCGAAGAGGGGCGGAGTGACGATAT
>CAYQQG010000138.1:0-5481 GCA_964419535.1 uncultured Sangeribacter sp. | reverse complement strand
GGAAACTGGGGAAACATACTGACCGGAGACGGCGCGGCCGCCGGCCGTTATATCGAGGCCCGTCTGTCGGAATTCGCTCTCGAAACGATCTTCTCGCCCGACATCACCGAATGGACTCTATCATACGACGGACGCAAGAAGGAGCCTGTCACTCTTCCGGCGAAATTTCCGCTTCTTCTTGCCCAGGGAGTCGAGGGCATTGCCGTCGGCCTCTCCTCAAAGATTCTGCCGCATAACTTCAATGAGATATGTGACGCGGCTGTCGCCTATCTCGAAGGAAGAGATTTCCAATTATACCCGGATTTTCAGACCGGCGGTCTTCTCGACGCTTCAAGATATAACGACGGCGCACGAGGCGGCAACGTCAAGATCAGGGCCAAAATTGAAAAAATTGACAACAAGACCCTCGCCATAACTGAAATTCCATACGGAAAGACAACGACTTCGCTCATTGCCTCCATTCTTTCGGCAATGGACAAAGGGAAAATCAAGGTCAGGCATGTCGATGACAACACCTCGGCCACGGCCGAGATTCTCGTCCATCTCGCTCCCGGAACATCCTCGGACAAGGCCATTGACGCTCTTTATGCTTTCACGGATTGTGAAGTGAGCATCTCGCCGATCTGTTGCGTAATCAAGGACAAAAAACCCCATTTCCTCACTGTCAGCGACCTTCTTCGTCATAGCGTCGACCACACCCGCAATATACTTCTCAGTGAACTCAAAATCCGTCTCAATGAGAACCGTGAGGCGATGCTTTTCGCTTCTCTCGAAAAGATATTCATTGAGAACAGGATGTATAAGGACGCCAAATTGGAAGAGGCTCCGGATATGGACAGCGCCGTCGACCGCATCGACGTTCTCATGGAGCCTTTCAAGCCCTCATTCTTCCGTCCTCTCACGCGCGATGACATCATGAGGCTTTGGGAGATCCGCATGGGCCGGATCCTGAAATTCAATTCCGACAAGGCCAATGAAAAGATCGCACGTCTTCAATCCGACATCGAACAGATCTCTTTCGACATCGAGCACATAAATGATTACTGCATCAAGTGGTATCTCCACCTGAAAGAGAAATATGGCGAGAACTTCCCGCGGCGCACGACCCTCCGCGGTTTCGATTCGATCGAGGCCACCAAGGTGGCCGAGGCCAACAAGCGCCTGTATTTCGACAAGGAAGGCGGATTCATCGGAATCGGACTTAAAGAAGGTGAGTTTAAGTTCACATGTTCCGACATAGATGACATTCTTATAATCAATCGCGACGGAACATATAAGATTGTCAAGGTTCAGGACAAGCTATTTGTCGGAAAAAAAATCAAACATATCGGTCTGTTCAAAAAGGATGACCGCCGAACGATCTATAACCTCATATACCGTAACGGCAAGGAAGGTGATTATTACAAGAAAAGATTCTTTATCAAGGGCCTGACGCGTGAAAAAATATACAATATGACCAAAGGCGCGGAGGGTTCAAGGATCGAATATCTTTCGGTCAATCCGAATGGTGAGGCCGAAGTCGTGAAAGTCACGCTCACCGGGAAACCGAACACCACAGGACGGCCGCCGCGAAACAAAGAGTTGCTTGTCGATTTCGCAGATCTCGCCTTGAAAGGGAAGGATTCTCTCGGCAACCTCGTCACGAAATTTCAGGTAAAATCCGTCACTCTCGAGAAACGCGGCGGCTCGACCCTCGGCGGAAGAGAAGTTTGGTTTGACCGCGACGTGCTCCGACTCAATTATGACGGCCGCGGCGAAAGCCTCGGAATCTTTCAGGGTGACGACTCCGTCTTGGTCATCACCACCGACGGACAGTTCTATACAACCTCATATTCGGATGAGAATCACTATGATGACAATATTCTCAGAATTGAGAAATTTACACCCGACAAGATTTGGACCGCGGCCTTGTTCGACGCCTCGCTCGGCAACCCATATCTTAAGCGCTTCACTTTCGAGACGTCAGCAAAACCACAGAGGTTTGTCGGCTCGGACGAAAAATCCGAACTGTTGCTGCTGACCGACACTCCCTATCCGCTGTTAGAGGTGAAATTCGGTGGCAACGACGCTGTCCGTCCTCCGTTGGAGATCGACGCCGAGGAGTTTATCGGCGTTAAGGGCTTTAAGGCAAAGGGAAAACGAATCACGACCTATCAACTCGATTCTATCACCGAACTCGAACCCGTCCGTGTGCCCGAACCTGAGCCCCAAGCCGAGGTTGAGGAAGAAGCAGAATCCGGACCAAATGACGGAGAGTCAACACTTGAAGAAATGGCCGAAATCCGCGACACCGAGCCGAAAGTTATTCAAGGAGATCTTTTCGATTTTGACAATGAAGAGAATCCTGAGAATGAATAGTCTGAATTACCGCATGAGGGCCCTTGTGACAGCACTGGGGTTATTGATCGGCGTGATCGCATGCCCGAACATCTCTGCCGTCAATGACAGCATCCGTTCTCTTCCACGGCCAATCACTGCGGTCTATTCACTTGAAATCGGCAACAACCGGAGCCGGGCTACATATCTTTCACCTTTGACTTACAGCGGTCTGGAATTGGCCGCCTCCGGCAACTGGCAGAAAGCAATGCCTTTTGCACCCGAGCGCGCATACATGAAATTTGATGCGCGGTTGGGCGGATACACACGGCTGATTAATCCCGGCGGAAACGCGCTCATGCAGGGATTTGACGTTGAATTTTTCTGGGGAATGGGAGCCTGTTGGCAACTTCCCCGGTCGTTCACTGCCGGAATCGCCGGCGGACCGGAATTGCTCGGCGGCGTACTCGTTCAGATGCGAAACAGCAACAACCCGGTGAATGTCAACCTTTCCGCTTCTTTAGCCGCCAATCCCTATATCAGTTGGAGCGGAAAGATCAAACGGCTCCCCGTCCAGGCCCTTTACTCGCTGAGAATCCCCGTCGCCGGAGCGTTCTTTATGCCGCAATATGGCGAAACTTTCTATGAGATATATGTCGGCAACCGCAAGGGGTTGGTTCATGCTTCATGGCCCGGCAACCATTTCAGGCTCAATTCATTGCTTTCCTTGAGGCTTGATTTCGGCAAAACCGCAATGGAGATTGGCTATCGCTTCATCACCGACAACTGCCGTGCCAACAACCTCTCAACCCGCCGAAACTCTCATATGTTCACCATAGGCGTAATTCCATACGGTCTAAGAATAAGAAGAAATTGCAAATGAATAAATCGTCACTCCGGATCAAATCATACAAACGGCGGAATTTTCAACATCGGCTTTCTCCCATTGCCGTATTGCTTGTTTGCGGGATAATGACTCTTTTGGCATCTTGCAATGACGAAACCACTTATCCCGATGACCCATACGGCAATTTCGACGCTCTGACACATATCATAGACACGCGCTATTGCTTTTTCCGTGAAAAAGATATCGACTGGAGCGAAGTCAGCAGAAGATACAGAAGCAAGATCACACCGGAGACTGGCACGCTGGAACTTTTTGAGATATGCTCAGCCATGCTCGATGAACTTAAGGACGGCCATGTGAATCTATCATCACGTTTCAACACAAGCTATTACAGAGCGTGGTGGAGCGATTATCCACAGGACTTCGATCTTCGGACGCTCCAACAATATTATCTTGAATTCAATTACGGCTCGACGTCAGGAATGTATTATAAGATATTTCCCGAATCCAACACCGGATATATCTATTATCCCTCTTTCTCGTCAGGCATTTCGGAGACTTCCCTTGATTACATTCTTGCCATTCTTTATGACTGCGATTCGCTAATAATTGACATCCGGAACAATGGCGGCGGCCTATTGACAAATATTGATATTCTAATCGGCCGGCTGATAGACAAAGAGATACCCGGCGGCTCAATCTCCCACAAGACCGGTCCGGGGCATGATGATTTTTCAAAACCCTTTCCCATAACATATAAATCCTCACCGAAAGAGAGAATTCATTTCCTCGACAAACCGGTCTTCGTTCTGACAAACCGTTCGTGCTACAGCGCGGCGAACGCCTTTGCGGCGATTGCCAAATCTTTGCCGAATGTCAGGCTCGTCGGGGCACGCACAGGAGGTGGCGGAGGTCTCCCGATCACTTCCGAATTGCCAAACGGCTGGAGCATAAGATATTCCGCTTCGCCACTTTACGGTCCGGACGGAGAAATCACCGAATTTGGAATCGACCCCTCGCCGGGACTTGAATGCCATTCGCCGGCGGAAGAACTTGCCGCAGGGAAGGATGCAATACTCGATCTTGCACTCAGCTTAGCCTCGGAATCGAAAAAAAAGAGGGTGGATCAAAATTAACACGAATCAATATCGCGTCATCATTTTGACACACCCTCGATAGTTTTTTGATAATCCGCTTTTTGTGGAAAGGTGCCTTATTCCGAAGCGTAAGAAAGAACTGTCGGCGACTGAATATCGACGCCATATTCCTTGGCGAAACGGAGGATAGCTTTTGCCAATTTTGGCTTCAGATCGTCGGGACAGTAACGGAAATAGGCCTCGGCGGCCCTCACATGAGCGGCATCCGGCATTGGAAATTCGCGGCGTTCGGGAAGTCCGAACATGCTGTCAGGGAGCTCGCGGCGCTCCGCAGAATCTAATACGTCATTCATAGCATTTCTTTTTTAATTAATAAACTTTTTTTCGTCAGCGATTGAATTAATACGTTGTGTTTTTCATAGATAAAACATCCAAAGGGAAGAATATGTTGAAAAATGGAGTGTGAAACGGGGTTAACATTTTGAAAATACAGATTTTTTTCGTAATTTTGCTTGTTATTTATCCAGTTATATAAAGATTTGCATATTTTTTAAGATATGTTTAGAGATAAAACCTGTGGCGAATTGCGAATCGCCGATTGTGGATCCGTCGTGCGGTTGGCAGGATGGGTTCAACGTGTGCGCAAGATGGGCGCCATGACTTTCATCGATCTCCGGGATCGGTATGGAATCACTCAAATTCTTTTTAATCAGGAGGTAAATCCCGAACTTTGTGAAATCGCCAATTCGCTTGGACGCGAATATGTCGTTGAAATCACCGGCAAAGTCGAGGAAAGGACTTCCAAGAATCCGAATCTGCCGACCGGAGACATCGAAATATATGCCACTGACGTCAAGATTCTCAACAAATCGGAAATTCCCCCGTTCACAATCGAAGACAATACGGACGGTGGCGACGATCTCCGCATGAAATACCGCTATCTTGACTTGCGCCGTCCTTGCGTGAAGAAAAATCTTGAACTCCGCCATAAAATGGCTTTTGAGATTCGCCGCTATCTCGACTCAAAAGGATTCCTCGAAATCGAGACACCGATCCTCGTGAAATCGACGCCGGAAGGAGCACGCGACTTCGTGGTTCCCTCACGCATGAATCCGGGAGAATTCTACGCCCTTCCGCAATCGCCTCAGCTCTTCAAGCAATTGCTCATGGTCAGCGGATATGACCGTTATTTCCAGATTGCGAAATGCTTCCGCGACGAAG
>CAYQQG010000137.1:0-5493 GCA_964419535.1 uncultured Sangeribacter sp. | reverse complement strand
AATATGTCTGAACTGATAACTGATATCAAGCCGGAGATCACGACCGGCAACGACAAGAAGATCGTCGTCAGCGGAATCCGCTCGACCGGTAATCTTCATCTCGGCAACTATTATGGCGCTTTGTCGAAATTTCTGCGCATGCAAGATGATTTCGACTGCCGTTTCTTTATTGCCGACCTCCACGCACTCACCACTAATCCCGATCCGAAACAGCTTCACGAAAGCGTGAAGAACATCTTGGCGGAATATCTGGCCGCCGGTCTGGATCCGGATAAGAACACCCTCTATGTCCAGAGCGACGTACCGGAGATTTCGGAGATGTATCTGCTGCTGAACATGCACGTCGGCATCGGGGAATTGATGCGCACAGCCTCATTCAAGGATAAGGCACGCAAGGCGTTAGGCCTGACAGGCGAAGGCGAGGAGATCGAAAAGGAGATCATCGGCAACCAGAGCTCGCAGGCCCGCGTAAACGCCGGTCTCCTGACCTATCCGACGCTCATGGCCGTCGACATACTTATCCATAAGGCGGATTTCGTGCCTGTGGGCAAGGACCAGGAACAGCACCTAGAGCTGACGCGACGTTTCGCGCGCCGTTTCAACAGTTTCTATGGTGTCGATTACTTCGGCGAGCCGGTGAATTTCAATTTTGGCGGCGAAGCAGTCAAGGTTCCGGGATTGGACGGTTCCGGCAAAATGGGCAAGAGCGAAGGCAACTGCATCTATCTGATAGATGACGAAAAGACTCTTCGCAAGAAGGTCATGCGCGCCGTGACCGACGAGGGACCGAAAGAGCCGAATCAAAAACCGTCACAGCCGGTCGAAAATCTCTTCACGCTTATGGAGCTCGTCAGCGAGCCGGAAGTCGTTAAACACTACCGCGACGCATACGCCGACATGTCGATCCGGTATGGCGACATGAAGAAACAGTTGGCAGAAGACATTCTGAAAGTGACGCTCCCGATCCGTGAGCGCATTCTCGACATCCGCGACAATGACGAATATCTCTCGAAAGTCGTAAAACAGGGAGCCGAGAGAGCGCGCGCGGCGGCCGCAGACACATTGCGGGATGTCCGCGAAATTATGGGCATCAGAAAAATATGAGGATAACACACGGAAGGCTTTCGGCGAAAGGTTTGATGATTTTATTGAGCCTTTCAGTGATCTTTTTGCTTCCGGCCTGCAAACGGAGCGGTACGAAACCCTCTGACGAAGAGGGAACGGAGATCGTTGCGGTTTCGACCCCGGCCCTCGGTCATATCATTGACCGGGTCAGCGGAGGCGAGATCCGCAGCGTCGTGCTCGTTCCGGAGGGTGCCGACCCTGAGACATACGAACCGGACATGGCCGCAATGAAAAGCGCGGCCGGTGCCCGGGCTCTTCTCTCGCTCAACTCGCCGGGATTCGAACAGAGGCTGACAGAACAGCTTTCCTCATCGCTGCCGGATCTGAAGACGGCCGATCTCTCGGCCGGTATCCCCCGTCTGAAATCCTCAGCTTACGGGAATCACCCCGAAGGTGACCCCCACCTTCTCGCCTCGCCGGCCAACGCCTGTCTCGTGGTGGACAACGCCGTCAGCGAACTTTCGAGAATCTATCCGGATAAGGCCGCTCTTTTCCGCCAACACGGGAAGGAATATAAACTTGAACTCGAAGAGATCAACAAGACCGTCCGCGGAATGGTGACAGCGGGGAGCGCATTCGTCGTGACTCACCCCTCGCTGAGCTATTTCGCCCGCGATTATGGATTGACCCAACTCCCCTTGGAGCGTGACGGCAAAGAGGCCACCCCGCGCCAGCTCGAGCTGCGCCTTCAGGAAGCGGCATCCTCCAATCCTCGGGCTGTCTTTTACGAAAAGTCCCACTCTCCGGAGCAGGCCCGCATGGCCGCACGCAAGCTCGGCGTCATGGAGCTGCCGGTCGACTTTAATGCCGCCGACTTCGACGCTCAATATATCGTGGTCGCTAAAGCACTTACTAAGTAATAAGTAATAGTGAATAGGGAATAAGGGATAGTGAATAGTGATTAAGTGGGAGGGGAAACGCGGCTTTTTTCGTAGAAAATTTTGTTGTGAATGAAGAAATTCCTGATTGTCAATAAATCGGATTCGACAGGGGGCGCTGCAGTCGTCAGCCGGCGGCTTATGGAGGCGCTGCGCGAGTCCGGCGCCGAGGCGCGCATGCTCGTCGCCGAGAAGCTGACGGATTCACCTTACGTCCGCCTTATCGCCCCGAAATGGCGAATCCGGACCGCCTTCCTGCTTGACCGGGTGAGAATTGCTTTCGCCAACGGCTTCGACCGCAAAACTCTCTTCAAACTGGACGCAGCCGCCGCCGGAATCGACATCTCCGGAGATCCGTGGGTTGAGGAAGCGGATGTCATCCTTATCAACTGGATAAATCAGGGGGTGCTGTCGCTACGGGGAATTGAGAAGTTGCTCGGCCGCGGAAAGAGAGTCGTCTGGACGATGCATGACATGTGGAACTTCACGGGACTTTGTCATCATGCCGGCGAGTGCCGCCATTACATGAAAGACAGCAAACAAAAAGGTGAATGCGGCGATTGCCCGCTCTTGGGGAAACGGGCGTCAGCAAATGATTTTTCAAAAAAGATAAACGAGAAGAAAGCACGGCTCTATCGGTCCGGAAAGATCCAATTCGTGGCGGTCAGCAACTGGTTGGCCGACAGAGCCCGCGAATCACACCTTCTCTCCGGCCAATCGGTCAGCGTCATCCCCAATCCGATAAAGATTTCAAACTTCACCCTCCCTAACGACCCTAACTACCCTAACTACCCTAAAGACCTTAAGTTTGTTTTCGGGGCGGCGCGTCTTGACGATCCGATAAAAGATTTCCCGATGCTGATTGCGAGTCTGAGGGAATTGAAAAGGATTGCGCCGGAGATTGCGGAGCGGGTGACGCTTCACCTTTTCGGCGGCATAAAGGATTCGGAGCTGCTGAATGAGCTGCCGGTCGCGTATGAATATCACGGAGTTATCCGAGATCCGGAGAAGATTGCGCAGCTTTATTTACAATCCGACATCGTCATCTCGACCAGCCGCCGGGAGACCCTTCCCGGGACACTCATCGAAGGCCAGGCATACGGCAGCTGGCCTATCGCGTTCCGCGCCGGCGGCCAGCCGGACATCATCACTCACGGCGAGACGGGATGGCTCGTCGACGCCGAACCGGAGGACGCGAAAGCGGCCGCCATGGCCGAAGGGATCGCGGCGAGTGTGGCGATACTTGAAAGCGGCCGCCGCGATGAAATCAGACGGCGGATGAGAGCCTCCGTCATCGAGAAATTCAGCCCCGAAGCCGTCGCAAACCGGTACATGAATTTATAAAACATGGAAATGTGATTTCCCGGAAAACCGCGATTTCCTGACAATCAGTTTTTCGTTTTTTTCAATCCGAAGGCAAGGCTCATAAGGGGGCTCAGCCAGTTGAAAATGCAGAAAGGGAGATACGTAAGCGTCGCCACACCGAGAACGGCCGATTGTGTGATTCCGCATGAATTCCAGGGGATCAGCACCGAAGTGACCGAGACAGAATCCTCAAGGGTCCGGCTAAGGAGGCGCGGTTCGAGACCGCAGCGCCGATAGTGATTCTTATAGATATTCCCGCTGATGATAAGCGACAGATACTGATCGGCCGTGGCCGCGTTCAGGAAGAGACCCGAGCCGACCGTGGCGCCGACAGTCGAGAACCTCGATTTCAGAAGCGACGTGAAACGCTCGGTGATTATACCGAGAAGACCGGTCCCCATCATTATTCCGCCAAACAGCGCCGCGCTGATGACAAGTCCGATTGTCGGCAACATACCGGCCATGCCGCCGGTCGCGACAAGATTGTCAAGTGCTTCGGAACCGGTCGACGGCGAGATTGACGTCAGCAGCATACTCAACGAAGCGTTCGCCCCACTCAGGACCGAACCGTCATAGCCCGGGAAAATAGCCGGGAGAAGATGGGGTTGGAAAATGAAGACACCGGCAAGGCCTGACAACGCGCTGACGCCAAGCGTGACGAGAGTGTTGACCCGAAGTCCGATCAGCAGAAGCGTCACGGCCGGGATAATGAAGATGAACGGTGAGAGATTGAAAGTCCGGCTCAAGGCTTCGGTCATTGGATTACCGGCCTCGGCGTTGCCGGCGGCAGACAACAGACCGACACACATGAAAACAAGAAGGGCGATAAGCAGCGAGGGGAGCGTTGTCCTCAGCATATAACGGATATGCGAGAACAGATCGACACCGGCCGATGAAGATGCGAGCACCGTCGTGTCAGATAACGGCGAAATCTTATCCCCGAAGTAAGCGCCTGAGATCACGGCGCCGGCGGTCCACCCGAGTGAATAGCCGAACATCTCGCCGAGTCCCATAAAGGCAACGCCGATGGTGGCGATAGTTGTCCATGACGAACCTGTCAATATTGAAATGAAAGCGCATACAAGGCATGCTATGACCGGGAAAAAGCGCGGATTGATGAGCTGCATTCCGACATCCATAAGCATCGGCACGACTCCCGAAAGCATCCATGTCGCCGAAACGGCGCCGATCAACAGAAGCATCGGCACGGCCGGGAGCGTCTGAAGAGCCGACCGTTTCAAACCGCGAAGCAGATGACGGTCGGAAGCCCTCGTAATAAAAAATCCTATCGCAAGCGCCACGAGCGAAGCAGAAAGCAGCACGGCCCAGCTCCACCCGGCGATCAAGCCGCTGCCGCCGAACCCTAACAGAAGGCCGACCGCGGACAGAAGAAAAATGACGGGCATAAGAGCCCACATAAGTTTAATCATCTGAAAAATTTACCTGTTTCATAAACGGAATCAGTCATTTCAGATTATCCGACACACAAAAAGTTAAAGATTATTTGGTTAAAAAATCATAACGTGAAGAATATTTTTTGAATTTGCGATTTTTTTATTAACTTTGCATCGGTTTTAAAACACCTCATTTCTTAAACGTTACACAATTAAAAATACCTACGAAATAAGTAACTCTTAAGAGTCCATATCTTAAAATGGCTCTTAAACAACAAGAACTTTTAACTCAGGCAGCGATGCCGTATGACCCAAAAATTCTTATTAAAAAATGGACGAAAAAAAACCTAAGAGACCTCGTATAGGTTCACTGAACTCAACTATTGATGCTTCTGACCAGGAAAACCGTTATCAACCATTGAACCAGGCATCTACAGATACAGATGCATCTGATCAGCCGTCAACTTACCAGCCCCGCCAGCAGGCTTATCAGCCCTATCAGCGTCGCGAGGGAGCATATCAGCCCCGTCAGGGCTACCAGCCCCGTCAGCAGAACGGCAACAACCGCCACAATCAGCAGGGCGGCTATCAGCCCCGTCAGCAGAACGGATATAACCGCAACCAGAACGGCTATCAGCCACGCCAGCAGAACGGATACAACCGCAACAATCAGCAGGGCGGCTATCAGCCCCGTCAGCAGAACGGCTACAACCAGCAGAACGGATATAACC
>CAYQQG010000136.1:0-5514 GCA_964419535.1 uncultured Sangeribacter sp. | reverse complement strand
ATGCGTCTGTTCGCCAACGAACGTGTCGTCAAGACTCTCGACAAGCTCGGATTTGAAGAGGGCGACATGATCGAGTCCAAAATGGTCACCAAGTCCATTGAGAACGCTCAGAAGCGCGTCGAAGAAAACAACTTCGGAATCCGCAAGCGCCTCGTGGAATATGACGACGTGATGAACGCCCAGCGAAAAGGTGTCTATGGCAAACGCCAGAACGCGCTCAAAGGTGAACGAATCGGATCCGACATCGCCAATATGGTCTATGAAGTGGCTGCCGGACTCGCCGAGGGTGTTTATGAAGGTGGATATGACGAATTCAAGGATGAAGTCCGCAAGGCCTTCGCAATGGACGTCGATTTCACCGCCGAGGAATACGCCAAGATGAATCGCGAAGAGCTCGCCGAACGTCTCGGAGAGGCCGCAATGAGCCACCTCAAGCGTTCGAAAGAGAAGCTCGAACAGGGCGCGAAACCATACATCAAAGAGTTTGTCGAAGAGAGAGGCGCGACCGGTCCGGTCGGCGTTCCCGTTTCCGACGGTCGCCGTGTCTTCAATGTGCGCGCAGACATCACCGAAGCATACGAAAACGATTGCAAGCCGATCTCCAAATCCTGGGAAAAGACGGTGCTGCTTTCATCTATCGACAAGGCATGGCAGGAACAGCTCCGCGAAATGGACGAACTCCGCAAATCCGTTCAGAACGCCTCCTACGAACAGAAAGATCCGCTCGTGATCTATAAACTCGAGGCCTACGAGCTCTGGAAGAATATGCTTGAAGGGATGAACTCAAAGGCCGTGGCCACGCTCATGCGCGGACGCCTCGCCGTTCCGGACTATGAGGAAGCCAAAGAAGCCGAACGCAAAGCCGCCGAGGCCGAGGAGCTCCGCCGTCAGGCCCAAACTCTGAGCAATGTGCGCAATCAGCAGATTCAGCGTGAAATGCCGGGACGCCCGATGCCGAACCCATATGCCAACTATTCGACAACCCGCGACTCCTATCCGGGAGAATCGGCTCAGCGCGCGGCCGCACAGAACGTCAACCGTCCGGCAGGCCCGACCCAGCCCGTAAAGGCTCAGCCTAAGGTCGGACGAAACGACCCCTGTCCTTGCGGCAGCGGTAAGAAATATAAGAATTGCCACGGCAAAAATCAATAATAATTCTTGAAATCTTTCAATCTTGAAATTTTTCGCAATCATAGATGACCGGCAAGTCGGGCCCTTCACACTCGGAGAAATTCTTGAATCCGGTGTGAGGCCCTCCACTTATGTCTGGCATAAGGGGATGACCGACTGGCAGAAAGCAGAAGATGTCCCCGAGATCTGCCGGGCGATGCGCCGCGCGCTCGCCGGGTTCGATCCGCTGACGGGTGAGCTCCCGGTGAAAGCCGACACCCAACCCGGATTTGTTCAGTCCGCCATTGAAGAGGAAGACGAACTCCAGGCGAGGGCGCAAGGTCTCCGCGGGTTCCGCGGAATCCCGGAACCGGACCGGCAGCCGAATTTCGACATCAAGCCGCAAGGAGTCTCCGTCATATATGCCATTCTGACAACCATTCTTTGCTTCCCGATCACCGGATTGGTCGCAATATGGTTCGCTATGAAATGCAACGCCCATTGGAAAATGAGCGAGCAAACCGGCATCACACCTCAGCAAGCCGCCGATCTTCGGCGCAAAGCCCACGACGACGCGAGAATCTACCGCATGATGATCGGAATCACATTCTTTCTGGGAATCATGATGATAGGCTTCACGATGTCGCAGATGCTTCTCCAATAATTCAACGGGAACAAATCTCTGAATTTTAATGACCCAAAGAGAAATATAAAGAGCACATCTCATAAAATTAATTTAAAAGGCCACGCAATTGCGTGGCCTTTTAACATTTCATCGGCCCGAGTTGTTATAGATTAAAAGCCAATTTGGGATTTCCAAAAATTCGTCATTTTGACATTTTGTCATTTTGACATGATGACAAATTGAGATTTTAACCTCCATAGAAAAAATAATAAAAAATATATATGAAAACTTTTGAAGAATTAGGCATTGCCCCGGATCTTTTGCGGGCAATCAAAGAATTGGGATTTGAACATCCGATGCCGATTCAGGAAATGGTCATTCCCCACCTTCTTGACAAGGAGGGGGATGTGGTCGGACTTGCCCAGACCGGAACGGGCAAGACCGCGGCGTTCGGCCTCCCCGTCCTTCAGCGAATAAATCCGGATTCAGACAACGCACAGGCTCTTATCATCGCGCCGACGCGCGAGCTTTGTCTTCAGATCGCCGGCGACTTAGCCGATTTCTCTAAATATCAGGAGAAGATCAGAATTCTCCCCGTCTATGGCGGATCCAGCATTGAATCCCAGATTCGCGCACTCCGAAAAGGCGTTCAGGTGATTGTCGCCACCCCGGGACGTCTGATCGACCTCATCAAGCGCGGAGAAGTGAAGCTCAACGATGTGCACACCGTGATCCTGGACGAAGCTGACGAAATGCTCAACATGGGATTCCTTGATGACATCAACGAAATTCTGTCCCATGTCCCCGAGGAGCGTAAGATGCTTATGTTCTCGGCGACAATGCCCAAAGAGATCGCAAACATCGCAAAGCGATTCATGAAAGATCCGGTGGAATTCGTGGCCGGCAACAAGAATGAGGGCTCGAAAAACGTGAAGCACATCTATTATATGGTGAAGGCTCACGACAAATATCTTGCTCTCAAACGGATCGCTGACAACAATCCTGACATTTACGGAATCATCTTCTGCCGCACAAGAAAAGAGACTCAGGAGATAGCCGACAAACTTATCAATGACGGATATAACGCGGACTGTCTGCACGGAGACCTCTCTCAGCAGCAACGCGACCTGGCGATGAAGAAATTCCGCGACCATGTCACTCAATTGCTCGTCGCGACCGATGTGGCCGCCCGCGGACTCGACGTCGACGATCTCACACACGTAATCAATTACGGCCTGCCGGATGATGTCGCTGTCTATACCCACCGCTCAGGCCGTACGGGCCGCGCAAACAAGACCGGTGTCAGCGTCGCCATTATCCACTCACGCGAAAAGCGGAAATTGCGTGAAATCGAAAAAATCATAGGCAAGGATTTTGAATATCGGAAAGTGCCGACTCCCGAGCATATCATCGAAAAACAGCTTTATAACTTGGCTGACAGGTTGGAGCGCGTACAGGTGAACGAGGAGGAAATCAACAAATATCTTCCCGGGGTCCGCAAGAAACTCGAATGGCTCTCGGAAGAAGACCTTTTGAAACGTGTCCTCTCTCTTGAATTCAATAGACTTCTCGCATATTATCAGCACATGCCGGACATCGACCTCAACGAATCCGAAAAGAGCTCGAAAAGGGAAAAGAAAGGGAAAATGGAGCGTAGCGACCGCGGTGACAAGGATCGGCGCACCGCAGGAGAAGGTCTGGAACGGATGATGGTCAACATCGGTAAGGCTCAAGGGTTCTTCCCGGGCAATCTCATGGACCTCATCAACAAATCCGTCAATGGCCCCAAGCCTGAGATCGGAAGGATTGACCTGTTGCCCGATTACACTCTTTTTGATGTCCGTAAAGAGGATGCGGGAAGGATTCTGAGCGCCCTCAAACACGGGGACTTCTTCGGCCAGAAGGTAAGGGCGGAGATCGCCACAGACCGCGATTACAGTCTTGAGGCAAAGGACCGCAAGGAGAAGGCGCGCCGGAAGAGTGAGAAGAAGGCCTCGGGCAAAGAACACTCTTCCTCGGCCAAAGGCAAGAAAGAGCGCAAACGCGCGGACAGCAAGCCAAAAGCCACCTCAAAGCCGGAATATAACGGCAACTACGACATCTTTATCAAAAAGAAGAAATGATATTTTGAATTTTTTTGTAATTTTGCGGTTGGAATTTGAAAATTTCAACCGCAAAATTTATTATGGCCAATTTCTTACTTTCAAATCACAAATTAAACCTCCCGTTTCTCAAAGTTGCCGGTCTTTTGCTCGCGATCTCTTTTGTATTCACCGCGCGTGCTCACTCCAACATTGCGGACACCACGAAGAATCCCGTGGAGGACAAAATTGAGGAAGATTCCGTGACATCACTGACAGCGGAAGTTTTCCGCCTGCTTCCCGACAAGGACATCGATCTGCTCACGACAAGCATGAGGACCGAGATGATCATATATATGGCGGCCGACAGCATCTACAAAGCCCGCAACATATACGCCGGGCTTTCATGGATCGAGAAGATGACTCCGGGCTATATGAGAGTTCATCTGACGGATGTCAGCTCGCTGCAGATCAAAATGCTTGATTGCCCTAAACTCAAAGGGAAATTGGCAATGACAATTTATACGATTTCCGGAGATTCGGAAACCGCAGACAGCACGATTAAGTTCTATAATCTTACAGACGAGTGGACCGCAGCCGCAAAATTGACTGAACTTCCAGCAAATAAATACTTCAGGCTACCGGATCCCAAAGCATTCTACGATCTGAAGAATGCCCCGAAAGATATGTCACTCAGTTCCGTCCTTCAGGAAATGCCTTTCCATACGGTGGCCTATGAAATCTCTCCGGCCAAGATTGACGGTGAAGATATCCTGACCGGCCGGCTGACGGTCAGCAACTATCTGACACTGGAACAACGGAAGAAAATAGACCCTTATATCCGTCCGATTCTGAAATGGAGATGGACAGGGAAGAATTTCGTCCTGCTGAAATAAACCAAAACCATCACGATTTTTCATGATTTTTCATGATGAATCTTGAGAAATCTTGTTGAATCTTGAGAAATCTTGTTGAATCTTGAGAAATCTTGATTAATCTTGATTATTAATTCCGATTAAATCAAAAAAAAAATTATAATGGATAGAAAAGTCCGTGTGCGTTTCGCACCCTCACCCACAGGCCCCCTTCACATCGGAGGCGTCAGAACCGCTCTCTTCAATTACCTTTTTGCCCGCGCCAATGGCGGCGATATGATTCTTCGAATCGAAGACACCGACAGCAACCGTTTTGTTCCCGGTGCCGAGGACTATATCAACGAGTCGCTCCGCTGGCTCGGAATCGGGATTGACGAAGGTGTCCGCGAAGGCGGAGAATACGGCCCTTATAAACAGTCGGAACGCCGTGACATCTATCGCGAATATGTCAAGAAACTCCTTGACGCCGGAAAAGCATATATCGCTTTCGACACTCCCGAAGAGCTCGCGAAGGCCCGCGAAGAGCACCCCAATTTCCAATATGATTCCCACACACGCGGATCCATGCGCAACTCGCTCACGCTTGGCGAGGAGGAGACCCGCCGCCTGATTGACGAGGGTGCTCAATATGTCGTCAGGTTCAAGATCGATCCGGACCGTATCGTCAAAGTCAACGACAGAATCCGCGGCGAGGTGACGGTCAACTCAAACATTCTGGACGATAAGGTTCTGTATAAAAGTGCCGACGACCTTCCGACATATCATCTCGCAAATATCGTCGACGACCACCTGATGAAAGTCAGCCACGTCATCCGCGGCGAGG
>CAYQQG010000135.1:0-5589 GCA_964419535.1 uncultured Sangeribacter sp. | reverse complement strand
TGCAGACAACGCCGCCGATAACCATAGAAGCGACAATGCCGCTGGTTCCCTTAAGTCCGATGCCCACAAAGATTGCAGAAGCGATGATAAGGGTCATCAGTGTCATTCCGGAAACGGGATTTGAGCCCACGATTGCTATTGCGTTGGCGGCCACGGTCGTGAAGAGGAATGCGATGATTACGACAACCAGCCAAGCGACGGCTGCCTGCCAGAAAGTGTCGATAACGCCGAACCAGAAGAAGAGGAGGACGGCGATGAGGGCGAGAGCAATGAAGAATACGATATGCTTCATCGAGATGTCCATTTGCCATCGCACTTCTTTAACGGCGTTAGATTTGCCCTTAAGCTCGCGTCCGGCAAGTCCGACTGCCTGAACGATTATAGGCCATGACTTGATGATTCCGATAACGCCGGCCATGGCGATGCCGCCGATGCCTATCATGCGGGCGTAATCTTTGAAGATAGCGTCCGGAGCCATTGCAACCATTTCTGCCGAACCGTAAGTTCCCATGAGAGGAATGACAATCCACCAGACGAAGATTGAGCCGGCAAAGATCACGAATGCGTATTTGAGGCCGACGATATATCCGAGGCCGAGAAGGGCAGCGCCGGTGTTGCAGCTAAGCACGAGTTTGGTCTTCTCCATAATCGTCGTGCCGACAGAAGAAGCGGTCGAGGTCACCGTTTCAGCCCACCACCCGAATGTGGCAACGATATAGTCATAGACGCCGCCGATGAGGGATGCCAGAACGAGAGTCTTGGCCTGGCCATCGCTCGCTTCACCCTTGGCCTCCGAAGAAACGAGCACCTGAGTCGTGGCTGTCGCTTCCGGGAAGGGATATTTTCCGTGCATATCCTTCACGAAATATTTTCTGAAGGGGATAAAGAAAAGAATTCCCAAGATGCCACCAAGAAGTGAGCTGAGGAAAATCTGATAGAAATTAACAGCAATTTCGGGATATTTTTCCTTGAGGATAAAGAGCGCGGGAAGAGTGAAAATGGCACCGGCTACGATCACGCCTGAGCAGGCGCCAATCGATTGGATTATCACATTTTGACCGAGAGCATTCTTTTTGCCCAAGGCGCTTGAGAGGCCGACGGCGATGATTGCGATCGGGATTGCGGCTTCAAAGACCTGTCCGACTTTGAGGCCCAGATAGGCGGCCGCCGCAGAGAATACGATCGCCATAAGGAGGCCCATTCCGACACTGTAAGGAGTGACCTCCTTCTGGTCGTGGGCCGGCTCCATGACGGGGCGGTATTCCTCGTCGGCTCCGAGTTCGCGGAACGCGTTTTCCGGCAAACCCGTGGGAGTCATGATTTCTTCGTTTTCTTTCATTTTGGTATTTTTTGTTAGATTAGTTACAGTTTATAGAGGGTTATATATCGTGCGAATTTAATCATTTTTTAGATTTCATCAAACTATTTTGGTGAAAATTGGTGAAAATTTTATTTATCCATGCGGTTAAACCTTTAAAAAAATAGCACGTCTTAAAGATTGATGTCTTACATTTTTTCAATCATCAATTATTAAAACCATAATATTGTGCAGGTAAAATATCTCTTTCCTATCATCGCGTTGTGTTCGCCGTTGGCGGCTCTTGCCGATGGCGTCATCACCGGAAAAGTGGTGAACAAAGCTGACTCGACGCCGATTGATTTCGCGACTGTCACACTCCTTGATTCCAAAGGCAAATCGACTGGAATCGGAGCGGAGACTGACACAGACGGTAAATTCCGTCTCCCGAAGGTTGCCGACGGCAACTATATAGTGAGAATTTCATCCGTTGGCAGTGTCGAACAGGAGCGACCGGTCAAAATCGCCGGTTCAGATGTGAATGTCGGAACCTTGAAGCTCGCCGACGACACAAAAGTTTTGCAAGAGGTCGTTGTGGAGGGAGTGCGTTCGCAGATGCGCTTTGAATTAGACAAAAAAGTGTTTCAGGTTGACTCCAATATAGCGGCGGCAGGCCAATCCGCTTCGGAACTGCTTGAGTCGATCCCTTCTGTGGAGGTCGATCAGGACGGTGAGGTCTCTTTGCGCGGAAATTCCTCGGTGACAATCTGGATCAACGGAAAAGATTCCGGATTGACAGCTGACAACCGCGCGCAGATTCTGGAACAGATTCCCGGCGAGACGATTGAGAGCATTGAAGTCATAACGAACCCGTCGGCAAAGTATAGTCCTGAGGGAACGTCCGGAATCATCAATATTGTCCTCAAGAAAGACCGCCGCGGAGGATATTTTGGCTCGGCTGAGATCGGCGCTAATTCCCGCGGAGGCGGAAATGCCGGATTCAATTTCAATTATAATTCGTCAAAATGGGAAGCATATGCAAGCGTTGGCTTTAGAATGCGACACAATAAAGGAGGATCCCTCAGTGAGCGCGATTATGAAGACGGCACTTTTCTTGACTCGAAAGGTGTCAGAAAGAATCATGGCAACAATCTTTTCGTGAGAGCAGGCGCGACCTATCACCTAACGGACAAAGACCAGTTCTATCTCAACGCGTTCGGAATGTTCGGCCGTCGCTGGAGCAACTCCGACACGGAATATGTCAGCAATCTCCCCGGCCAATGGGCGACCAACTCTGACCTGTCGCGAACTCACTCATTGACGAGAGGTGCCCATGTGGAATGGGGCTATAAAAGAGAATGGAGCCGCGACCACGCACTCGACATGATGGTTGCCTTCAACCGCTGGGGCGGACCTGACAACAGCAGCTATCACGAAAACCACACTTTCGATGATCCTATGCTCTCGCCCTATGATCTTTATCGCAGTCAGGACCGCAGCATGGGAATGAATATGTGGGAAGCCAAGGTGGACTATTCAAAGAAATTTACCGAATGGCTGCGCCTCGAAGCCGGCTATCAGGGTCAATATAGCCATGAGAATACTCCGGTGACCACCTATCAAGGGACATCCGGCGATAATATGGTCATCGCGCCGGAGCTTTATAACCGCTTCATATACAATAACAATGTGAGCGCACTATACTTCACTCTCGGCGGTAAGATCAAGAATTTCAGTTTCTCTGCCGGTTTGAGAGGTGAGGCATGGCAGATCTCAACCAAATCTCTCGCTTATGGCCAGCATGCGGCCGATTTGGATTGGTATAAGAGAAATAAATTCGGATTGTTCCCCTCGGCGTTCCTGAGCTATTCGCTTCCCCACGACAATGAGGTGCAGATCAATTACACACGAAGAATCAGACGTCCATGGGGCGGTCAGCTCAATTCATTCCGAGACATCTCAGATCCGGCAAATATCTCATACGGTAATCCTGAACTTGAACCGGAATATTCGAATTCATTCGAGCTCAATTATATCAAGACATGGACCCAGCACATGATCTCCGTTTCGGCCTATCTCCGTCAGAGTTCGAACGTAATGGAACGCATCTCCTATCTTGATGAGAATGTGATGTATTCCTCATGGGACAACGTGACGCGGACAATGAATTCCGGTGTGGAGATTGTTGGGAAAAACAATCTGTTCAGGATTCTCGATCTGACAACGACGGTTAATCTGTATAATAACCACATATCGGCTTGGAATCTCAATTTTACAAATGAGGAAGGGAAGGTATTCCCGCTGAGCGGAAAGGCAAGAAATTCGTTCGCTTGGGACGCGCGTTTAATGGCGAATGTCAAGCTCCCGTGGCAGATGTCGTTCCAGGCAACCGGACGTTATTCATCTTCAATGTTGACTGCACAAGGATCGCGTCAAGGCGGTTGGAGTGTCGATGCGGGCATTCGGAAGAATTTGGGAGATTGGAGTTTCTCTCTCAATTGCCGCGACATTTTCGATTCGAGAAAATTCAAGAGTACGGTCAATGGCGTCGGATACACTCAATACTCAGAGCGTTGGCGTGGCGGCCGGACGCTTCAGCTGACGATCAAATACGCTTTCGGCAATATGAAGGCGAAAGTTGACAAAAACCGTTCTTCAGAGCCAATTGACGGCTCCGGATATGGCTCCGAAATGGATATGTAATCCGTCGAAATCATCAGTAGGGGCGGAATACATTCCGCCCGCTTCGACCGAACCCAATTATATTTTTTTGAAATAGGGGAGGATAAACCATCTTCCCCTATTCGTGTTTAAATAATTGAGAAGCATTTTCTCAGCTCTCGCATAACTCATAGCTCTCATTGAACTCATACCTCTCCAAGAACTCCCGGAAATCACAAAATCAAGATATTATGAAATCGCGTATTTTTACATTTTTAATTTCGATATTGTTTGCCGCCGGAGCGGCAATGGCTCAATCATCAGCGCCTGCGCCCGGTTCCGGAGGCGGTTTTCAACCCGGAGGCGGCGGTGGATTCGGAGGCGGATTTGGGGGCACGTCAGCCCCTGCACCCGGCTCGGGTGGCGGCTATCAGCCCAACTATGGTCCCGGTCCCGGATCCGGGTGGGGCGGTCCTTGGGGCGGCGGCTGGCAATCATCCCCGGGCGTCGTAATCAATGTCAATCCCTTCACGCCCGGAATAAGCAATACCGGCACGACGAATGTTGTCGGCGTCGGTTATGACGCTCAGGGAATATGGCGCACGATCCCGATGACGGTGGCATATAACTATGTCGGCGGTCAATATAACGTGACGGTTCTCAACGCGTGGAATCCGTGGACCGACTTCTGGAACCGCGGAATCAACCAACCCGCTTATAACACATCTTATCTGCTTCGCGGAAATATGTATGACTTCTACACCGTCCTTTCGACCGGAACATACTATTTCAATCTGTAAGCAGTATTTTCATACTTTTGAATTCTAATTTTTGAGGAATATTTTCATACTTTTAATTAAAGGGAGCTCTGCCCGGCTGATTCGCCTGACAGAGCTTCTTTTTTAGAACTCGTTTTATAAAAAACATAAGAAATTGGCCCTTGAAATTCTCAATATTGAAATATATTATTGAGGATTTGTCTATTTGAGCCAAAATCACTACCTTTGCTAAAAATAAGTATTTCTTACAAATAAGAATATAATCAATGGCAAAGCAAGAAGATATCTTCAAGACTATAATAGCCCATGCGAAAGAGTATGGGTTTGTGTTTCAATCCTCAGAGATCTATGACGGCCTTTCGGCTGTCTATGACTATGGCCAGAACGGCGTTGAATTGAAAAATAACATCAAGCGCTACTGGTGGGAAGCCATGACGATGCTCCACGACAACATTGTCGGAATCGATTCAGCGATTTTCATGCATCCCACAATTTGGAAAGCCTCGGGCCATGTCGATGCTTTCAATGATCCCTTGATTGACAACAAGGACTCGAAGAAACGTTATCGCGCTGACGTCCTGATTGAAGATGAAATCGCAAAGTTTGACGATAAAATCAACAAGGAAGTTGCTAAGGCACGCAAGAGATTCGGTGAATCTTTTGACGAAGCGATGTTCCGCCAGACCAATCCGCGAGTGCTTGAGAATCAGAAAAAACGCGACGAGCTTCACCAGCGCTTCTCTGACGCTATGAATGCCAATGATCTCGCTGATCTGAAACAGATCATTTTGGATTACGAGATCACTGACCCGATCTCCGGCACACGCAACTGGACGGATGTTCGCCAGTTCA
>CAYQQG010000134.1:0-5624 GCA_964419535.1 uncultured Sangeribacter sp. | reverse complement strand
AAATAGTTAAAAACAATCAAAACAATGACCTCTCTTTCGCAATGAAAGTTACCACAGTCCCGCAGCTGCACCCCTGATTTTAACATTTTTTGTGGGACGGGGTCTAAATAAAAATTAACGGATGAATACTTTAGGATATAAACTGAGGCTGACAACGTTTGGCGAGAGCCACGGCCCGGCTATGGGAGGTGTTCTCGACGGACTTCCGGCCGGCGTGAAGATAGACATGACGGAAGTGCAGCGAATGATTGACCGCCGGCGCACCGGTGTCAATCCGCTAACAAGCCAACGCCGCGAATCAGACATCCCTGATATCCTTTCCGGAATTAATCCGGAAGGCATCTCTCTTGGCTCACCTATCGGATTCATTTTCCGGAATACAGATGCCCGGTCAAAAGATTACGGCGATTTGGCAACTCACTACCGCCCGAATCACGCTGATTATACCTACGACGCCAAATATGGAATCCGTGACCACAGGGGAGGCGGTCGCGCTTCAGCACGCGAAACGGTCAATTGGGTTATGGGGGGCGCTTTGACGGCGCAATGGCTCAAAACGGTAGGGATTTCCGTCGAAGCAAGGTTGACCCAAGTGGGCCGATGTGGATATGCCGACCCTTTCCGCTCTATGCGCGAAAATCCGGAAGAATCCCAATTCCCTTCTTCTGAAGAGATTGAAGAAGGGATGAAAAAGGAGGTTGAGGACGCGCGGAGGGATTGCGATTCGGTCGGCGGAAGGGTTTCGTGTGTAATCAAAGGGTTGCCTCAAGGGATTGGCACTCCGATGTTTGACAAAATACAGGCTCGTCTGGCCCATGCCATGCTGAGTCTAAACGCGGTCAAAGGATTTGAATATGGAGACGGGACTCAAAGCACAGAGTTGAGAGGTTCGGAAATGCTTGATCTCTTCAACGACGGCTTCCGTCCACTTGCGCTTTCTACGAATCATTCAGGTGGCGCCTTAGGCGGTATCACAACCGGGATGCCGGTCTATTTCAATGTCTGGTTCAAGCCGACCCCGACCATTTCGCGTCCCTTGCCGATGCCAGACTCCGAAGGCAATATTAAAGAAATTCGGGTTGAAGGACGCCACGACCCTTGCGTCGCCATGCGCGCTCCGGTAATTGTCGAAGCACTCAGCCTTCTCGTCATAGGCGACTTGATCCTCTCATCAAATTGTGGCTCGGACAGAACATGGCGCTGTTTTTGATCTGAAGCTCAGATGTTAGTCTTATGAATCCGTATTATAAAGATTATTCGCAATATCTGACTGAAAAATTCGGGGAGGTCAAAGTTCAGAAACTTTCGATCGACGCCGGTTTCACGTGTCCTAACCGTGACGGCACGTTCTCCCGCGGCGGGTGCATCTATTGCAATGTCAAATCATTCACTCCGGGTTATTGTGATCCGAAGGAGTCCGTAGCGGTTCAACTGGAAAAAGGGAAGAAGTTTTTTTCGCGCAAATATCCCCGGATGAAATATCTTGCCTATTTCCAATCTTTTACCGGCACTCATTCAAAAGCCGTAGATTCGCTGCGCTCACTTTATGAAGAAGCAGCCGGAGATTCGGATGTCGTGGGTCTCATAATCGGAACACGCCCGGATTGTCTTCCGTCCGAAGTAATAGAATTGCTGAGTGAACTCAACCGACGGTTCCCCGTTATTGTTGAAATAGGTGCGGAGACAAGCCATAACAAGACTTTGAGCCGTATCAATCGGGGCCACACATGGGAGGATGTCGTGAATGCCGTTGAGCGGCTTTCCGCCGAAGGGATTGATGTCGGCCTTCACTTGATCGCCGGATTGCCGGGTGAAACGGAAAAGGATGTGTCGGTCACCCTCGACCGGGTTTTGGAACTTCCAGTGAAATCACTGAAATTTCATCAGTTACAGATTATCCGTGGCACGCGCCTTGCTTCACTAATTGAATCAGGCGAAATGAAGGTTTCCACTTTCTCGAAAGAGGATTATCTCGGGCTTTGCGAGAAAATAGTGTGTCGGATCGTTGCAGCTCGTCCCGACATTGCAATAGAGCGGTTTCTCTCTTCGGCGCCTAAAGATATGGTGATCTCACCTTCGTGGGGATTGAAGAATTATGAATTCGTAAACCTTCTGCATAACCGATTGTCAAAATATAATCATGTACACCCAAGTTTCGACAAGATTCAACAAGTTTCAACAAGATTAAACAAGTTTGAACAAGATTAAACAAGTTTGAACACGTTTCGACAAGATTCAACATGATTCGTCAAGATAAAACATGATTCTCAAACAAATGAAATTTAATTAAGAAATGAAGAAAATATTTGCGCTCGCAATTTGCGGGCTGACAGTTGCCTCGGCCATGGCCGCCGGAAAGGCCGTAATCAATTTCCCAAAAGGGGATAAAACCTTAACGATTGTGATTAGCCACGCCACGATCGACAATCTCGTCAATGCGCGCCGTCAGAGCGATTTGAAAATTGTTTTCGACACTATCAACGTGAAGAAAGGGAAAGCAGTCTTTGACTTGAATGTAGCATCTCCGAGCCGTTTCAGCATCGAACTGGCGCCGAAAATGGCCGCAGATTTCTATGCGGCACCGGATGAAAACATCACCGTAGACATCAAGTCCGTCAATCCGCTCAACTACTCTGTCAGCGGCACTCAGCTGATGAACGATATGACTGCCCTATCCTTCATCACTTCACCGATTGAGGAACAATATTATGAATTGGCATCTAAAGGAGCCGTGACCGAAGAGCAGCTTTTGCCGATCATGGACGCTTACGACAAAGCGATTAAAGATTTCGTAAAGAGAAATCCCGACTCACCCGCGGCGCCCTTTGCAATCCTCGACCTTGAAGGTGAGGATTTCTTAGACGCCTACAAGAACCTTTCGGTCGCAGCCCGCCAATCCATTATGATGCCGTTTGCGGATGTGAATGTGGCCAAAGTCGAGCAACAGCTTGAGATTGAGCGCAAACAGCAGGAGATGATGAGCGGTGAACTTCCGGCTCCTGACTTCACACTTCCCGATCTTGACGGCAAAATGGTCAGCCTTTCCGATTTCCGGGGCAAATGGGTGATTCTTGACTTCTGGGGCAGTTGGTGCGGATGGTGCATCAAGGGCTTCCCAAAACTGAAAGATGCTTACAAGCAATATGAAGGCAAATTGGAAGTGATAGGCATCGATTGCCGCGAACCGGCAGAAGCTTGGAAAGCGGGAGTTAAGAAATACGCGCTTCCCTGGGTTAATGTATATAATGGCGAAAGCACCGAACTGCTCGAGACCTACGGCGTCCAGGGCTTCCCGACTAAAGCAATCATCAACCCGGAAGGCAAACTTGTTGACGTCACTGTCGGCGAAGATCCTACCTTCTATGACAAACTCGCTCGATTCATCAAATAACGCCCCAACATAGTTCTTCATCAAATCAAAAATATATAAGAAAGTTGTAAAAATTTATTAGTATTTAAATTAGCCGGATAACTAAAAATCTTTAAAACTTGGTCTCTTTGGTAATTTTTCCTTTTAAATTCAGTGGCTTAGTTACTAAGCTCCTTCTTTTTAAAAGAAAATATTCATCCAAAATTCCATCGTTTTATATGTTCATCATTTTTATCATATACTTATATATTGAAAATCCTTGGTTTATAATCAAATTTTTATTAAATTTGAGCGTTATATTCTAATAGAATTAAAATATTTTTAATAAGAATCCTCAAAATGTTAGGTTTCAGACAAAATATTAAACCGATTTCATATGAAGAGAGCAAGGAAATACGCTCTGCTCTCAGGCGTTACGCTTCCGGGATTTTAACCTCTGAAGAACTGATCGAAAGAAAAAGAATACACGATGTATTAAGCAGGTATAAATCAATTTGGAAATGATGACTCAGGAATTTCCGCAACTAATAATTGAGAGAGTGGAAGATGTTTCTGCTCTCTCAAATTTTTATTGCGGGTATAAACCCATGGATGTGTTTATTCATAATAAAGATAAAGGATTGAATAAATATATTTCAGAAGGTCTAACTAATCTATGGATCGTTAAAACCGATCAGGATGTTATAGCTATCTTTGCTTTAAGTAAATCTTCCATTGTTTTAAATACCTACGATTTCAATGAGTTAACAAGGCAAGGCGTAAAAATTGATCCTGATATTTATGATGTAAAAGAAAACTTTCCGGCAATTGAAATAGATTATTTGGCAGTTGACTCTGATTATCGGAATAAAGGATTAGGTGAATACGTTATAGAAAAAATATATGAAAGAGCGTGCGAAGACTATTTCACAGCCACAATGTTTTTACTCGTAGACGCTATTGACACTCCTCATTATTCAGCAGTTGGATTCTATAAAAAATGTGGTTTTAAAAGAAGTGAAAAATTCTGGGAATTAAAGCATTCCGGCAATCAGCAGAACAAAACTCTGCTTATGTATCGATTTGTATCACGTTCTTTTTTAAGTAAAAATACCGACGAAGATAAAATAAATTAAAAAAAGATTAGCATGCGTTTTTTCAGGTGGCGGAAGATGATTGGGGCAATCTGTCTGATAATTTTACAGGTGGCCGGGGTCACGCAGACGGCCAAGGCAGCGGCCGGTGAGTTCTTCGTCTGCGATTCATTCGATAAGTCGCCACTCACAATGGCGAGTATCACAGACGCTTCCGGCAAATTGATCGGCTTTACCGACAATTCGGGCCGATATGCCCCTTCAGACGACACTAAATGGCCATTATGCGTCAGCTTTGCCGGGTTCGAAAAAACTTGCATCAACCAACCGGTAGACACGCTGGCTCTCAATCAACTATCATTCACCTTGCCGGAATATGTTGTTGAAACCGATAAAACCGGAGCTTACATTCTATGCTTCGTCCGGCAATACTGTGAATTCACCACCTCCGAAGCTACTGAGACGGTCGTAACAGAAACGATGCAGGATTTCATTCTGCCGTTCAGAAAAGATATCAAAGGATTCAAGAAACAAAGCATTGGCAGGGAACTAAATTATCGTATGGCCGAATACTCAAAAAATGGTGTCGTAACCGATTCCATAAGTGATTTTATGGAAATGTGGGGTTCTCTACTGATGCCCGTCTCTATAGGCATAAACCGATTCACTCTGCCTGAAACCGTTCAAATAGGTCATTCAGATTCCCTAAGGATATTCAGAGATGATTTGGTTTCCGATATTTCACTCACCCCGTCGCGATTGACCATTTCGACTGATTGGCTCCAAAATGAGCCCAATCATGTCTATTCTCCCGGTGCCATGAAGTTGCTTGGGGCTTCCTTTGACCTTTCACGACAGGATACGCGTGCAGCTTATCAAACCAAAGAGGATTCGGCAACATACGATCTGTTTGATCTGATGACATACACCGTCAGCATGGAGACGCTTTTAAAAGGAAAATTCTTCAAGCGCTTTTTTAAGTCCAAAGATCCTATCAAATGCCGAATGCGCGTAGAGATATACCCCGTCGACTACACCTTCATCACAACTCCCGAATCTAAGACAATCCGAAAGAACAAACCCGACTCCACCCCGTTCATACTTCCACCCGGAATATAAATTATCTCATCACCTCAACACCGGTTGTCAACGCCCCAAAATAAGAATTTTACAATAAATTA
>CAYQQG010000133.1:4485-5646 GCA_964419535.1 uncultured Sangeribacter sp. | reverse complement strand
GGCGAAGTTATAGCTTTGGCCGATAGTGAGATTCTCTATCAGTGAGATTTTCTTCACTCCGGTGGAATCCTTGTCGGATTTAACCTTCATCTCAAGATTATTGGCCAGATTGACGCTTATTATACCCGATTTGCCTGCCGACGGACCGCCGAACACTCCATGCTGGAAGTAAGCGTATTTGCGTGTCTGCTCGACTCCGGCTGCATCCGTATAGCTATAAGAGCCGTAGGCTCCCCACATGGGGTCGGAGAAATCCGGGGCGCCGGAAATAGTGATGGTCGGGGTGAGGACATGGCGGATCATCTGGACCTTGTCGCCGAGGAATTTCATCGGCTGATAGAAGCCATAGAGTTTCGTGTCGAGGGATATGGAGGCATTGAAATCAAAGATATTATAGAAGGAGAAAGTGGTGTCGCAGACCTCGGCATTCGCGTTCGGATCCCATTGGCGGCGAATCTTGGAGGTATACATACGGTCGTTGATTGTGATTGAGGGAGAGACGTTTATATATTTGAATATGGAGAAAGTGGCGGAAATTGGCACATAGTGTTTCATGCCGTTTCTCCAGTCCTTGACGAGTGATTTCTTGAAGAATTCATTCTGCTTTGCCGTCAGCGAGTTCTGGAATTGGCCGGTATATGAGAGTCTTATCTTTTCATACCAGCGTTCTTTTCCAATGGTGCGCTTGCGTTTGAACGGCGCGGTCTGGGCGAGAGAAACCGTCAGGTTGGGGAAGGAGACAGAGACCGTGGAGTCCTGGGTTCGTTGAGAGACGTTCGCCGTTGTCGACAGACTCCATTTGGTTCCGGGGAACCTGTAGGTCATGTTTACGGTCGAGGATTTGGTGTTTTCAGTGAATGAGCTGTTATAATAAGAGTTCAGGTCATTGCGGGAATAGCCTGAAGTCGCGAAGTTGACTGAAGCCGAGAAGTTCAGATTGGGGTTGGCTTTAGTGTCCATTGAATGGCTCCAGATGACCTGAAAGTTTGTCTGTTTGGAATAATCAGGCAAGCCTTTGTCACCCAATATCGTCGTCAGGAAAGAGACGTCGAACGATCCGCGGAATTTATATCTCTTGACATAGTTTGAATGTGCCGACACACCCCATGATCCTTTGGTGTAGATCTCACCTTTAAGTGCGAGATCGACGTTGTCGTTGAT
>CAYQQG010000133.1:0-4475 GCA_964419535.1 uncultured Sangeribacter sp. | reverse complement strand
CGCGGAGATAGAAGCCTCGGTTGTAATCATCTCCGAATGAAGGGAAAATAATTCCCGAAGAATAATCTTTTGAGAAGGGGAAATAACCGAAGGGGAGAGCAAGCGGAAGCGGAACGTCTGCCAATACCATATATGCAGGACCGGTCACGACATCCTTTTTCGGGCGCATCTTGCCGCGGGTGATCATGAAATAGAAATGCGGGTGATCATGATTGTCACAGGTCGTGTATTTGCCGTTTTCAAGATAGAAAGATCCGTCGGGATTCTTCTTTGTCCTTCCGCCGGTGAGATATCCTTCGCCCTGTTCGGTAATGATGTTGGTGATGATTCCCCGCTCGGATTTGAAGTTATATCTCATGGTCTCGGACTCGTAGGTCGCACCTTTCTCGGAAAAGATCGGATTACCCGTCAGGTTTCCTGCCGAGTCTATGACTCCGGACGCTGAGACAATTGCGGAATCGAGGCTCATCTCGATCTTTGCGGCGTTGAGTTTGAACTCTTCATATTCAACGTCGCTGTTGCCATAGAGGAAAGCATTGTTCTGTCCGATGAGGACAAGTGAGTCCTGAGCAGAAAAGGTGACGGCGGCCGACAGGTCTCCGGCGCTTTGATTGAGGTTCAGCCGCGAGACGCGTTTGCGGTCGGTCGGGATCGTGTCGAAATTCAGTGTCGAATCGTTAGCGGCGGCCGAAGCCGGATCTGTCATTTTTGTAGAATCCGGAATCGTCTGTTTTGTCGGGGCGGCATTTTGGAAAGTGTCAGATTGGGCGAGGCGGAGAGAATCGTTCCGGGCTTTGAGTGAAACACGGTCAACCCCCTGCCTTTCCCCTTGGGGACGGGGTTCGGCAGCGGGCCGGGCTATCAGTATCGAGATTATTGACAGCACGAGTATATATGGAAGGAGTCGTTTCACTTTCGGTCAGTGTTTGCGCTCTATGCACTCAAACTGCAAAATTAGCAAATTTTTACGACACTCAATGTTAAATTATGTATATTTTGGCTCAGAGTTTATTGTTTTCCCGTTTTGAGTTGCGGTGTGTTATTCATGCGTCGACAAAAGATTTCAATTCATCGAATCGGCGGAGCGGTTCCGGTCCGAATTTTGCCAATGACGAGCGGACTTCCTCCAATGTCTTTTCACGCCTGAGGGAAAGAGGATTTTTAGAGAAAAATTTGTCGGCATAGCAGATGATTTTTTCTTCCGGCGTGACGGGGAGCATATCTCGCGCGGGGAGGGGGAGCGCTTCCTCTTCTATCTCTTCAGCTGTCAGTCCGGAGCCTGTGTGGCGCTCACAGACAAGCGCGTGGCGAAACAATCCCGCTTCCGCGAGTATTCTGCTCCCCTCGACTCCATGACAAATATAAGGAAGGTCTCCATAGCAGTAAATTCCATGTGCGTCGCAATTTTGAATCCCGATGTCGTGGAGCATGGCCGCTTCTTCAATGAATTGGAGGTTAAGATTAAGGGACGGATCCTTGAGCATAAGTCGTCGGCCTAACCCGAGGGCTTTGTCTGCGACGCATCGTGAATGAGTAAACAGAAGTTCTTTCAGCTTCGGCTCGGCCGGATAAAACCTATCTATCAGTTCGAATAATCTGTTCATAATCAAATTTTAAGAAATGTGCGCTAATTGCAAATTCATTTAGAACTTAAAGACCTTAGATTTTTTAAAGCCTTAACGATCCTAAGGACCCTAAAGTCATTAACGACCTTAACGATCTTAAAGTTATTAAAGACATTAAGGTCTCTGAAGACTTTAAAGGCAAAAACAAAAACGAGCCGACTCAATCCCGAAAGGTTGAGCCGGCCGATTTATTCATGGTTGTCTCGTAAGATCAATTCCGAAATCAGATGTCGAGGATTTCACACCAGTTGTGGATGTCCTCTTCTTCGCCATATTGGATAGCGCGAAGTTTGTTATAGAGAGCTGTTGTCATCGGGCCTGCCTCATCCTCTTTTCCGAAAGTGTAGGATTCGCCGGTGTCGAGGTCGTCGATGCGGCTGATCGGTGAGCATACAGCGGCAGTTCCACATGCGGAGCATTCTTCAAAGTCCTTGAATTCGTCGACCTTGAAGAGGCGGCGTTCAACTTTCATGCCGAGGTCTTTCGCGAGAACTTCGAGACTCATGTTGGTGATTGACGGAAGCACAGTCTCAGACCCCGGAGTGATATAAGTGTTATCCTTGATAGCGAAGAAGTTGGCGGCGCCACATTCGTCGATATAAGTTTTATCTTTCGGATCGAAATAGAGCATATTGCCATAGCCTTTAGCGTGGGCCATCTGGCCGGCGTTGAGGGAAGCGGCATAGTTGCCGCCGATCTTGATTGAGCCCGTTCCCTTCGGTGCGACGCGGTCATATTCACGGCTCATGCAGACCTTGATAGGTTTGAAACCGTTTTTGAAATAAGGGCCTACGGGTGTCACGAGCATGATCACCATGTATTCTGTTGCGGGGCTCACGCCAACGAGGGGAGAGATGCCGATTTCGAGCGGGCGGATATAGAGGGATGCTCCGGTTCCGTAAGGGGGAATGAAACGTTCGTTGAGTTTAACGACTTTTCTCACCATTTCACAGAAGAGTTCGACAGGCATCGGCTCCATGGAGATTCCTTCAGCAGAACGGATGAAACGCTTGGCGTTCTCTTCCATGCGGAAGATGCGCACTTTGCCGTCTTTGCCACGGAAAGCCTTGAGGCCCTCGAAAGATTCCTGTCCATAGTGGAGGCAGGAAGCGGCGATATGCAAGGGAACATATTCGGAGTCAGAAACTTCAATCGGGCCCCATTTGCCGTCTTTGAATGTGCAACGGACGTTATAGTCTGTCTTTGTCAGGGAGAAAGTCAGGTTTCCCCAATCGAGATTTGCGGGAGTCATTTTTCTTGATTTGATTTATGGTTAGATGTTTTTTATCAGTGAACTTGGATTTTTAGAAACGGGCTCTTGTCAAAGGGCCGCCTTGCATGTAAGATCGCCAATCTTTATGATATAGACACCGTGCGGCTGAATTGAGATCTGGGATGTCCCGGCCGGAATGGTCTCGCGGGTGACGAGCTGCCCGAGGATTGTATAGATCTTCACCTGGGTCTGCTTTGTCGTCGAGACGACCACGATTCCGCGAGCCACTCTGATTTCAGTGTCAGAATCTTTGGCAACCTGATGTGTGTCTGAACGTTCGGATTTCACTTGCTCCCATTTTCCGGGTGCGGCCGATAGCCCGACCGGCGCCACGAGGGCGCAGAAGAACATCCCGGCAAATATGAATTTGCTCAGGATATCGGCTGGAAATTTGAGAGTTGAACGATTCATTTTAGCTTTATTGATAAATCAACTTCAAAGATAATATAAAAAAATTCCTCCACAAAATTTTTGTGAAGGAATTATCAATTTCATGCTCCATTTTTCTGTTCTGAAGCTGAAGAGGCTGAATTTTATTCTGCAGTGTTTTCAGCCGGTTTTTCTTCAGCGGGCTTTTCAGCGGGAGTCACAGTTTCAACTTCGGCTGCCTGCTGAGTGACTTCAACAGCTTCGGGCTGACCCTGATTGTTCGTGTCAACGACCGCTTCAGTTTCTTCTACCATAGTGATGTTTGTGTCCTGTTCGGGTGAGTCAACAGATGCAGTGTCAGCGGCGCCATTGCCGTTTGATGAGCAAGCAACAAGACCGAGTGTTGCAACCACTGCGAGGCTAAGGATTATCTTTTTCATATCTTGAAAGTATAATGTTTTTGAATGTCAGGCCCTTGCTTGATAAATTTGATGAAACAGGGCTGTTAAAAACCAAATCCGGCATTCAAAAGCCGGATTTGATCTATGTTTACTTGCCTTCGTTGGCGAGCTTTTCTTTGAGAGCCTGAAGGGCTGAAAGGTCGCCGAGAGTTGTCTTTTCAATTGCGGGAGCTGCAACTTCTTCCTCCTGCTTGCGTGCCGGCTTCTTGGCGGGTTTGGCGGCGCGCTGTTCGCCTTTGACGATGTCTTCGGCGATGCGTGAGTGAGAAAGGATGATGCGCTTGGAATCCTTGTTGAATTCGATAACCTTGAAGTTGAGTTTGTCGTTAAGCTGAGCTTGAGTTCCGTCCTCTTTCACGAGATGTTTGGGTGTTGCGAAGCCCTCGACACCGTGTTCGAGAGCGATGACAGCGCCCTTGTCCATAACTTCAGTGACAGTTCCTTCGTGGATAGAACCGACCGTGAAGATAGTTTCGAATACATCCCAGGGGTTCTCCTCGAGCTGCTTGTGGCCGAGTGAGAGACGACGGTTGTCCTTGTCGATTTCGAGAACCTGAACCTCGATGTCGCTTCCGATTGAAGTGAACTCTGAGGGGTGTTTGATCTTCTTGGTCCAAGAGAGGTCTGAGATATGGATGAGACCGTCAACACCTTCTTCGATTTCAACGAATACGCCGAAGTTGGTGAAGTTGCGGACTTTCGCTGTGTGGCGTGAGCCGAGAGCGTATTTCTGTTCGATATTTTCCC
>CAYQQG010000132.1:0-5820 GCA_964419535.1 uncultured Sangeribacter sp. | reverse complement strand
GTGTTCATCCAGCCGCCGCTCTTAGGCATAGCCTTAAGCATTGTCGGGAACATGGCGAACAGAGAGAACGGGAGAGCAAGAGCGAGAGCGAAGCCGAACATTCCGATCGCGGGAGAGATGAAGTTGGAAGTCGCGGCGGCCTCGACAAGGAGCGTGCCGATGATCGGACCCGTGCAAGAGAAAGACACGAGCACGAGCGTAAAGGCCATGAAGAAGACTGAGAGAAGGCCGGTGGTCGTGTCGACCTTTGAGTCCATTTTGTTGGTCCATGAAGCGGGGAGAGTGAGCTCGAAACCGCCCATGAAAGAGATTGCGAAAACAACGAGAAGGAGGAAGAAAATGATGTTGAAAACCGCCGAAGTAGCAAGCTCATTCAGCGCCGAAGCTCCGAAGACGGCCGTCACGATCAGACCCAGGGCAACGTAGATCACGATGATCGACGCGCCGTAAATAGCAGCGGTTCCGACTGATTTCGATCTGCTCTTGTTCTGTTTGAGAAAGAACGACACGGTCATCGGGATCATGGGCCATACGCAAGGCGTCACCAGAGCGATGAGACCGCCGATGAAGCCGGCGATGAATATATAAAGGAGCGAACGGCTCTGCTGTTCGGGAGCTTCCTCGAACGTGCGGAGCTCGGCCTCAACGTTGTCCCACCAAGATTTGTCGGCGTCAACACCTGAAAGATTGGCGGCGGGAAGAAGGGGAGTCTCGGCGCTCTGGAGAGAATCTGTCATCTCCGTGATTGCCTGAACTTCCTCTTCCTGCTTCTCCTCTTCGGCTGTCTCCGGCTGGGCGCCGGCAAACGTGCCCTTTATCAGTTTGGCAGTTCCGACCTGGACACATCCGTTGTCATTGCAAGCCTGGCCTTGAATTTCGACATTGACGCTGAAATCCTTTGCTGTCGGCTGCAGCTTCTGGGTGAAGACCACTGTGCCGTCATAGAAATGCTGGTTGACTTCAAAGACGTCGTCAAATTCCTTCTTGTAGGCCTTGTTGGCTGTCGGTTTGCCGACGGTCTTACAGCCCTTGACATCGAAATAGAATTTGAGCGGATTGGAACCGCCGGCGGGGTTATCGACAGAATACAGGTGATAGCCCGGATTGACTTTTGCCGTGATCTTCAGAGAGGGATGATCAGTATTATCATCCACAAGAGCCACGGTCCAGTTTACCGCATCGGCGGCAAAAGCCGCGATGAAGGCAAACAGCAGTGAAAATGTGAATAACAGACGTTTCATAATGTGATTTTTTTCACTTTATAGAGTTAGTTGATTTTATCACTTTGTGAATTACATTTCGATAACCGGAACCTCGGCGGATTGCTCGACGCTCTTCGTGGAAGGATTCTGGAGGAAACCTACGACTTCGCAATTCTCAGCCTTCCAGGAATCGTCGAGTTTGATGGTGAAAGAGCCGATGAACTCTTGTTCCGGGATAAACGACTCGCCGATCGACTCACCCCATTCGCCGGTGAGAGTTGTGCGAAGCACATGATTGTGAGTGTAATCCTTGATGATATTGGATCCGCTGTATTGCGGACCCACGATGTCGTTTTCCACGACCCAGATGTTGATTGCAAGCGGAGACTGGAAAATCTGGTTGAATTTTGAAAAATAGGTCACCTTCAGCTCGCGCGTAGATTCGGAATATTCCGTCATGAGTTCGAGATCAGCGGCCGAGGGCTTCTGGAGAGCTTCGAGAACGGCATTGGTCCACAGCGAAACGTTAGAAATGGCGTTTGCTCCGTCGATCACAGCTGAAGGGAGCATCGAAGGCTTGTAATAATTATAATAGAGCGTAGCCTCCGTCGATGTCAGCTTCATACCACCGAGCGGACGAGTATACTGAGTGTTTTCCGGATGCAGGTTCACAGCGATGATTGAACCCGGATATTCGGTCTGGAGCGAGTGGACGAGAGCCGCGCCTTGGGGGCAGTTGATGCATCCTTGGCCCGTAAACTCCTGAATAAGCACTTTGCGCTCTATTGTCGGCCGTTCAACCTTGATGAAGCGGTCGGCCTCATCAACGTTGTCGCAAGAAGCGAATCCAGCCGCCATTGACGTGAAGGCAACCGCAGCCAGAGCTTTAGAGAAATTGCGTATGTTAAAAAATGAATTGTTCATATCTGTTAAGTTTTAGATGCGCATTTTTAGCGTCGCCTTATTTATTAGAATGCGTAATTGTAAGTGAGCGAGAAGCCGTTTGTAGCCGGTGTCCAGCGGCAGACGCCACCCGAGCAGTTGAATCCGGCGCGCGTGCGGCCGTAGGAGAGGGAGAAGCGGTTGGCTTTGACAACATAAGTCACCATTGCGGTATAATAGTTATGTTTCGAGCCGCCGAAATTCTTCGTGTCAGTCAGTGTCACCATCCAATGGGGAGCGAACGAAACCTCGACGAGAGCAGAAATCCAATCTTTCTCGTCTTGTTTTGTCGTCAGATACTGGAGCTCGGCGCGGAGCTGGGTCTTCTTAGCCATTTTCCACTGTCCTTCGAGGATGAAAGTGTTCGCCGTCACGAATTCGTCATGTCCATATTCGGTTGTATGGCCGAAAATCTTGGCGTAATTCAGTTTCTGGAAAAGATAGAAGAAAGTGAACTGCCATTTGCGGCTGAATTTCTTGCTGATCTCAAAGTTAAGGTCGGCATATCGCAGACCGCCGATTTTCCAATAGGGCGAGCCGATTCCGTCAGTTCCCGACATCTCAGGATCACGATTTGTTATCGCGGGCTCACCGTTGACCATAACCTCACGGACCGGACCGAGAGGAGCCGAGTTATAGAGGTCGGAGATGTATGAAGCGGAGAGCTTCACGTTTGTGCCATACTTTCCACCAAGCGCCGTGTTGCGTTTAAAGAGATAGCGCAGCTCAGCCTGGAAAGCCCATTCCCCATTATAGTCAGTCGCGTAAGGATAGAGCGCGGCCAAGGTATAAGTCTGGGTGTTGGTGAACGCCGGCAGATAGTTGATGAAAGCATTCGTCTCAACACTCTGGTCGGACATGTAGGCCATGTTTTCAGAACGTTTCGCCTGAGCGTATGCCGAGAACCCTTTGGCCGCATATGAAACTGAGAGCAATTCCACATTGCCGCGGCTGTAGATGTAATTGTTGACATAGTTCGGGTCGTTATTCTTCGTGGCATATTCCGCGAGGATGTCAACATTCTTGATGCGCGCGCGGACACGTCCGTCGAAGGCGGCCACGTCGGTCGGGAAGTTGAGGATATACTGATTCTTATCATGGAAGATGTTAGGATTCTTCGAGTCGTGCTTGCCGACGTATGAGAATCCGAGAGTCAGACCATAATTATTTCCGAACGCTTTGTTGAAAGTCTCATTGAGGCTCCATTCGGCGTCGGCGCCCCAGATGCAGTCCGGAGTGTGTTTCCAGAAACGGCGCTCACGGCCGACAAGCCCCGTGACATAGAAGCCCTTTCCGGGATTGAATCTCACGCGTCCGCCTCGGATTGCACCGTCGACACCGAGCGAGCGCTCCTGATAGGTTCGGAGAATCAGACCCGAGCCGAACTGCTCGTAAAAGTCACCGGCAGTCACCTCAAACCATTTATATTTACCGGTCACCCAGAAATAGGGAATACCCCAGCCGGCAAAGCCCGGCATTGTCTTTTCGTCAAATCCCGGAAGCGGCCATTTCGTGAATTGGAATCTTGCTCCGGCCGAAACGTAGGGCGCATTCAAGGTGAAATCAAAATAGGTGTTGTTGAGAACCTTTGAATCATAATCCTGAGTCATGAGAGCCTCGTCCTTGATCGGCACCATGAATTCAGTCTGAATGGCGCCTGTGGCTCTCACTTTGCTCCACCACGACGGGTTCTTGAGTGAATAGTCCGACGGGGTGGAAGCCACCATCACCGGCTGGCCGAGATAGGTGCCGGGGATGTACTCGACTTTTGAGGAATCTGCCGGCTGGACTGACTGAAGGTCAGACTGTGCGGCGGCCGGCATTGCGAGTGCGGCAAACAGCAATGGGAGAGCCGCACGGAAATGAAGATTCGACATGATATTAGATAAAGTATAGTTAATATTCAGTAGTTCAATTATATAAATGGTTCGTGTTGAATGCCTTCGCCGCCGGCTGACGACTCGGGAAACTCCACTCTATTATTACGGCAAATGTATGGTCTGCTCGCCTTGGAGCTGACCATACATTGACAAAATTCAGTTGACAGGGATAAGAAGCCTGTTCTTATTTGGCGGCATTCTTAACAGCTTCGAGAATATCTTCTTCTCCACCGTCGACATATCCCTGATGGTTCCAGACAACGTTGCCATTGCCGTCCACGACGAACACGTGGGGGATGTCATTGACATTCATCTGGCGTTTGAACTCTCCGGCCGGGTCAAGAAGAACCGTATAGTCCTCGCTCCATCCTTTGCCTTCAACGAGCGGTTTCACCTTCTGTTCGTTCTGGGCGTCATCAATGCTGACGGCAATGATCTTCACGCCCGTCTCGTCCTGCCAGTCGGGAAGCACTTCATGAACGGCCTTGAGTTCGCGAAGACAGGGCTTACACCATGTGGCGAAGAATGAGATTACAAACGGTTTGCCGTCATTTGACAGTGTCGCCGTGTCCACCTTGTTTCCGTTGGTATCCTTCAAAGTGACGGAAGGAAGAACTGCTGAAGCCGAGAGAGCTGTCAATGCCACAGCGGCTGCGAGAAAGAATCTTTTAAACATATCCGGTATGGTTGAAAAAGTTTTTTATTCAAGTTTATTCTAAATGTGGCGAACCGAATTTCGGAAAAAGAACCATTTTTAATTATGATCCCACTCCTGAACGCGGTTCATACTTTTTAGAGCAACGTATGGAATAAACGTTTAATGCCGTCCGAAAATTGCACGTCGCCGGCTGTCCGTTACATTCAAGCGCTAAATTAATAAAAAATTATTTATTTCGAGCGTTCAGATTAATATTTTATAAGAAGAAACGGGCGATTTTAACGATTTTTTGGTCTTATTGAGTCAAAAACTGGTTATATTGGGATATATTGTGTTATCAAACATATCTGTCCTATTTATGAAAATTTTCAAGCGACGGAATAAATCACTATATTTGCAAAATGTTAAAAAACCTGATCTAATCATGAAATCGAAGAAATTACTCTTGGGTGACGAAGCGCTCGCATTGGGCGCGATCAATGCCGGCCTTTCAGGTGCGTATGCATATCCCGGCACGCCCTCAACTGAGATTTTGGAATTTGTTCAATCTGACCCGGTTGCCCGCGAGCGCCGTCTGCACTCGCATTGGAGCAGCAATGAAAAGACGGCGGTCGAGGAAGCTCTCGGCATGTCATATTGCGGAAAGCGCGCGATCGTATCCATGAAGCATGTCGGAATGAATGTCGCCGCGGATGCTTTTGTTAATTCCGCGATGACGGGCGCCAACGGCGGTCTTCTTGTCATTGCCGCTGACGATCCTTCCATGCATTCCTCACAGAACGAACAGGATTCCCGCTATTATGCAGATTTCGCACTGATGCCTGCTCTTGAGCCTGCCGACCAGCAGGAAGCATACGATATGACCCGATACGGATTTGAATTGTCCGAAAAATTCGCGATTCCCGTTATGGTGAGACTCGTGACCCGATTGAGCCACAGCCGTGCCGTCGTCGAGGTTGATGACAAGCCGGACGCAGAGAACGAACTTCATTATCCGGCTTCTCCCCGCCAGTGGGTGCTGATGCCCGCTATCTCAAAGAAGAGATATGTGAAATTGCTGGAAGATTTCGAGAAGTTCGAAGAGGCTTCCGAGGAATCCCCGTTCAATAAATACATCGACGCGGCCGACAAGTCGCTC
>CAYQQG010000131.1:0-5872 GCA_964419535.1 uncultured Sangeribacter sp. | reverse complement strand
CTTGATATCACGGTGATTTGTGATATCGCAACCATATTGAGCGCAAAATTACAAAATAATTTTATAGTTCAAAACATAATTCTATATTTTTAACAAAAGTTCATTAAATTTTTATGGCCATATTGTAGTTTTAAGATTATATCGAAAATTTTTTATAACTTTGTGGGTTACTTGTCGGTATAATTGCATAACGGGAATTCGAGACTTGTCTCTTCAATAAGATCCCTGCATTGGAGAGCGGAACCCAAAAAATTGTTTTTCAATTATTTATAATGAAAATATTTTCTTCAGAGTCGTTGCGTGAGATTGACCAGGCCACGTGCGAGAATCAAAATATAGATTCTCTGGAACTCATGGAACGGGCCGCCAATGCGGCCTGCTATGAGATCATGTCGCGATTCATGCCTCCGCAAAGAATGGTGGTCGTGGCCGGACCGGGGAACAACGGTGGCGACGCTCTCGCCACTGCACGCCTGTTGATTGAACGCGGATATAAAAATATTGAGATCTTCCTTTTCAATATCAAAGGACAATTGTCTCATGACTGTGATGAGGAGCGGAAGAAGCTTATCACGATTGACGGAATCGACTTCACCGTCGTCACAAGCGAATTTTCGCCGCCCTATCTGAGTGAGAATGATGTGGTCATCGACGGACTCTTCGGATCGGGACTGAAGGAGGCCATGAAAGGCGGTTTCATGATGCTCGCCAGATATATCAACGAGTCCGGCGCATACGTCATTTCCCTTGACGTGCCGTCCGGACTTATGGGCGAGAACAATCAGAATCTCCTCAGACGCGACATGATTCACGCCGATCTGACCCTCACTTTCCAATTGCCGCGGCGGTCGTTCTTCTTCGAAGAAAATGCCGAAGTCATCGGCGAATGGAAACTCCTCGACATTGATCTCGACCCGGGGATAATGAAGAAGCTGCAGTCCAACTACATGCTTGTCGAAGCGAAAAGTGTCCGTCCGCTCCTCAGACCGCGCCTGCCGTTCACCGGGAAACGAGATTACGGTTCCGCTCTGTTCTTCGCCGGCTCGACGGGAATGATGGGAGCCGCCATTCTGTGCGCGCGCAGCGCCCTGAAATCCGGCGCCGGCTTAGCAACTGTCCACAGCGCATACGGGGGATTGGGTGTACTTCAGACCGCGGCCCCGGAGGCTCTGTTCGAACCGGACCGTGATGAGCATTTCATCTCCGACATGACGATTCATCATCATCATCAGGTTGTGGCCGCCGGACCCGGAATCGGAACACGGGACGCGACAATCGACGCCCTCGAATCGCTCCTGAAGAATTGCCAGACTCCGCTTTTGCTCGATGCGGACGCGCTCAATTGCATTGCGCAGCGGCCCGCGTTGTTGACCATGCTCCCGCGAAACACGGTCATAACCCCCCACATCGGCGAATTCGACCGCCTTTTCGGCGAACACAAATCCGGCGAAGAACGTTTGGCGAAAGCTATTGAAATGGCCAAGTATTATAATATCATCATTGTGCTTAAAGGTCATTTCACCGTCACTGTCCGCCCGACCGGAAAGGTATATTTCAATTCCACAGGCAATCCCGGAATGGCAACCGCTGGTGCCGGCGACGTCCTGACCGGCGTCATCGCCGCTTTCATGGCGCAAGGATACCGGCCGGAACATGCCGCCACAATCGGCGTCTATATCCATGGCCTGGCCGGCGACATTGCCGCTGACGAACTCGGCGAAATCGGAGTGACCTCGACTGACATAGCCGACCGAATCGGACGCGCCGTGAAAATGATTGTCACACGCCAGCCTCTGCCTAATTCTATTTTCGCTCATTAACACTTCCTTAAGTTAAATATTCCGGTTCTCATGGCCGACACAACGCGCCGGAGACTCAAATGGACTCTTTAAATCCCCCCATAAGAATGAAGTCAATACAATTCCTTGCGATTGCGGCCGCGGCCCTGCTTTCCTCATCTTCAGCGGCCGCTCAACAGACCAAAATGCTGACCGCCGACAAACATAATGAATATGGTCTCGTATATTCGCTGCCGGTCACCGCTTTGAAATTCGATATCCTGGCTCAGAAAGAGGTTCTGATCGCGGGTCCATACGCCAATTATGCGAAAAAATATCTTGGAGTTTCCAACCCGATCGCAGAATCAGGCGAAAAATGGACGATCGAGTATGTGTCGGTCACACCTTACGGTGCCGTCGATCCCGAAAGCAGATACCTGATGCAGCTCAAACCCGGTTCGACAACATTTATTGAAGTCAGCTCTGACGGAATGCTGCGTTCAATCAATAAGGAACTTAAAGACAATACGGCACGCGGTGTTGTCAACCAAGATCAGGAGATAACTAAATATACCGGCAAGGAGTATCTGGAATATGTCGATGAGGATTTTCTCGCCTCGCAATCAACGGCCAAGCAGGCCGAGATGCTGGCAGAAAGCCTTATGGAAGTGCGCGATGCCTATCTGTCGCTGACGCGCGGAACGGCAGACACAATGCCTGTCGACGGCAAGCAGCTTGAGCTTATGCTCAATTCGCTCAAAGAACAGCAGCGTGCCCTGACGGCCGCTTTCACAGGATGTTCTTATAAAGAAACCGAATGGCGCACTTATACCTTCGTCCCGGAGGAAGACACGTCCGAGACCCTCTTCCGATTCTCTGACTTCAAAGGATTCTGTGGAGCTAACGATTATGCCGGCGCGCCGGTCAATATACGCGTCAATGTGACGGCCGAAGGCCAATTGCCGGTCGATGCCAGCGGCAAGGAGAAGGAGATTCCGAAGGACGGAATCCGTTATAATATTCCGGGCGAAGCCCAGATCACTCTCTCGTTTGAAGGCAAAACACTATATAATCAAGAGCTTGAATTCGCGCAGTTCGGATGCATCTTCGCTCTGTCTCCGACACTTTTCACCGACAAAAAACAGCCGTCTTGGGCAACTTTCAACCCCGTCACCGGCGGACTTGAGCAACTCGGCACACTCAAAACGGAATAAGATTTCTATTCTTTAAATCTTAACCCCGCTTCCGGGCGATCACATTATGAATCTATTCCAAGAAGAAAATCAAACGCCGAATGACAGACTGACGCTTCATCAGTTCACGTCTATGATCTCGTCTCATATCAATTCGGCGTCTCATCTGTCCAACAGATGGGTTTTGGCTGAGATCGCACGGATCGGGATGAGCGGTCCGCACTGCTATTGCGAATTGATCGAAAAGGACTCACGCGGAACCACAATAGCAAAGATTAAGGGAACGATATGGGCTAATTATTGGCGACAGATAAGCTCCTCTTTTTACGCCGCCACCGGACGGCAGATTTCCGCCGGAATGAAGGTTATGTTCCGTATGTCGGCCTCTCATGCAGCGGCCTACGGATTGAGCGCCAACATCACGGGCGTCGACCCGACTTACACTCTCGGAGACGCCGAACGACGCCGGCGAGAGATTCTCGGAATGCTCAGCCGTGAGGGTGTCATTGACTTCAACCGCCGTCTCACTCTCCCGCCCGATGTCAGGAAAATAGCTGTCATATCGGCCGCAACAGCCGCCGGATACGGAGATTTCACCAATCAACTCGAAAATTCCGGTTTTGCGTTCTATCTTCTGCTCTATCCGGCCGCCATGCAAGGCGTAAAGACCGCACCAAGCGTAATCGCCGCTCTCGACAAGGTGGAAATGGCCGTCGACTTCTGGGACGCCGTGGTCATAATTCGAGGCGGGGGTGCCACCGACGACCTCAACTCTTTCGACGACCCTGAACTCGCCAGACGCGTCGCCACATTCCCGATCCCGGTCATCGTCGGAATCGGCCATGAACGTGACCGCACAGTGCTGGATGAGATTGCCAACGTCCGCTGCAAAACACCAACGGCCGTGGCCGCCTTCCTCATCGAACGGCTCCAGGCTTGCGAAAATCACGCTGTCGAACTGACGCGCAGAATTGTCGATTTCACACGCCGGGCTTTTATCGGCGAACATCGCCGCCTCTCACACATCGCCGCGCTCATGCCGATCCTCGCGCCCCAAAAAATAGACAACGAGAAACATCGGCTTGAAATCATCGGAAGCAATCTTCGCCAATCCGCCGATTCGGCAGCTCGAAAAGCCTCCGAACGGCTGACAATTCTCGCATCCCGCATGGAGTCTGTCGCGCTCAACGCTCTGACGAGACCGAACGAATATCTCGACAGGATTCCCGAATTGCTTATACGCGCCACCGAAAACCGAATCGCACTCGAAACACAGAAACTCGAATCTCAGAAAAGCCTTATAGACGTTCTCAATCCTGTCTCAACACTAAAACGAGGTTACTCTATCACCCGTGTCAACGGCAAAGCGGTCCGCTCCGTCTCCGACATCCAACCCGGCGCCCGCATATCCACCACCCTCCCCGACGGCGAAATCATATCTACAGCAGAAGCAATTTCCCGATAATGAAGTTCCTTTAATAAAAGAAAATTTCGTGATTACAGAATTCCCACAACCAAAAGGATATTTCCTATTAATGAATTCCCACAACCAAAAGGATATTTCCTATTAATGAATTCCCACAACGAAAAAAAGATACAAACAGCTTAGCCTTAAAAAATTAAAAAAGATAAAGAATATGGAAATCAAAGACATGACATACTCGGCCGCTGTAGCCGAACTCGAACAGATTGTCAACAAGATGCAATCGCCCGACTGCGACATCGACCTGTTAGCCGAATACACATCCCGCGCATTGGCTCTTCTGACCCACTGCCGCCAAAAGCTCCACACGACCGAAGAGGAAGTCCGCAAATGCCTCGAGACCTTAGGCGACGCCTAACCCCTCAAATCTTCATTTTGTCATTATGACATTATGACACCATGTCATAATGACACCATGACACCATGACAATCCGATTCCCGACCGATAAAAGTTAATTTAATGGCTCTCAAATTTTCATCAGCGCCCTCCTATTTCTGGTTGAATTCGTGGGTTTTGGCAAACATTATAGAGCTTGCGACACAGCGCTTCTGCGACCGCTTTGTCGATTATAAAATAGATCCCGGACATCGGCTTTATGACCAGATGACGCAAGCGGCGCGCTCTATCAGAGCCAATATTGCGGAAGGGTCCGGCCGACACGAAACATCATTTGAAACCGAGATGAAGCTGACAGATGTAGCTCGTGCAAGTTGTCATGAGCTAATGGGAGATTTTATGAATTATTTGATGAGATTCTCCCTCATGGCTTGGCACACTGACGATCGACGTTTCCAATATATACTTAAACTCCAACTCGACAAACCTAATTATGGAGAGGACTTCATCGCGGATTCAATTGCCCATATAACAAGTCAACTTTCACGATTTGATTGCTTCTTAGAAAAAGGAAATGCCGAAGATTCCGCAAACTGTCTGATCGCACTTTGTTGCAAAATCAACGTGATGCTAACCCGAATGCTCACATCCCAACTCCGCGACTTCAAACAACAAGGAGGATTCACCGAAAATCTCACGAAAACACGACTTGAAAGCCGCCAACAGGAAGCTATTGACAAAGACGCACCGAAATGTCCGAAATGCGGGAAGCCGATGCTTCGGCGCACAATCCAACGCGGCACCAAACATGGCCAACAATTCTGGGGCTGTTCATCCTATCCCTCCTGTGACGGCACCCGCAACCTCTAATTTCCGCTTCTTAATCCTGCATCATCCCGTCATGGTTATCTCGTCATTCCGTCATTTTGTCATTATGTCATTATGTCATTATGACATGATGTCAAATTGACAAAATATCATTTTTTTATTTCGGAGGGTTTAGTAAATGGGAAGTTGTGTGTCTTATTAATGTATGACGAACAGAAATGACATAGAAAAGCTTTTCAAAGCACATTATCAG
>CAYQQG010000130.1:0-5887 GCA_964419535.1 uncultured Sangeribacter sp. | reverse complement strand
CCCCGCCGCGGCTTTTGGAGCTGTGCCATGACAGAAGAGCGGCGCACACGTTTCCAAGATGCATCCGGCCCGTAGGTGACGGAGCGAATCGGCCTCTGACCTTCATAAAACTATCTTAATAATTTCGTCCTTAGAACCGGGCGAGGAGATCCGGCAGATGCAGACACCCTTCATTCCGTTGAGATTCAATTCAGATCCTGACAGCGACATCGAATCGTTAGTTCCGGCATGAATGCGGCTCAATTCCTTGCCGTCGATTCCGAAGACCGCGACCGTGAGGTCATTGTTCATAAGATTCTGAATTTTAAGGCTGCCGTCTGACCAGCGGGCAAACACGGTTTGCGGAAGAATCTCATCGACCACGGTGAGCTGTTTCTCGAGCACAAGTTTCATTCCCTTGTAAGGATCAAGAAAACCGAGACCGTGGCGCGGATTTTCCGCGAGGGGATAATCCTCGGAATTGTTGGTTTCTTTGATTATCTCACGAATTTCGCTACTTGTAAGCGAAGGGTAGGCCTGAAGCCACGTTGCGATCACCCCGGCCGTATAGGGAGCGGCCATCGAAGTGCCGGTGTTAGCGCTCCAATGATATCCTTCATGTTCATAACAGCATCCGCCGGTTCCGTAAAGTTCAGCCGTGAAGCTGCTGTATGAGGAGCCGATCGGACCGCCGGGAGCGACCGTGAGCGGAGTCACACGATTATCATTAAGAGTGCCGTAGCTTGAGAAATCGCATACAGTCAGAGGGTCGCCGCCGGCCCAGGTTCCGCCGTTGTTCAGTTTCAATTCTTCGGCAGCCCAATAGGCTCCGACAGGAATAACGTTGAATCCGGTTGCGAGATTTGAGACCGACATGTTGGTGTCAGGCAATGGATTGAGTGTCCACGTCGCGCCGCGGAAACGAGAATGGACGGCGTCGGCGAACACATCGATATGCTGACCCTTTTTTCCGCTGATATAGCCGCCGAACATATATCGGCCCCAGGTCTGAGTCTCGCTCACCGGGATGTCGGTGTCGGCACGGTAATACATCTGGGCGCGGAAACGGCCATTTTCCGGGTCAACGCCTCCGACGAAGAAGACCTCTCCGGTGAACATTGAGGCGAAGGTTTCGTCATAATGATAGCGCGGGTCGGACTCTGCGAGTTCCGGATCGGATGTGAGAACCCATTCGGGAGTCTCTTCGAGATCAATCATCGGGGTCTCGAACACGATCGGACGTCCGGAGAGTTTGGTGTCGCGAATATAGGCTCCCACTTTTACAGGAGAATCATCGGTCGAATAGATGTCATCCAAGGCCGTTATGTTCCTGTATGCCCAGCCGGTGTCGATAAGTCCGAACGTGACTTTGTCTTCATCTGTCTTGAAAGTATAGCCGATGTGTGTGCCGTCTTTTGAGGCAATCGCTCCCAAATTCCCTTCGTTTCCGGTGGATATGCAGATAACCGCGTCCTGAGCGCATTTGTCGAGATATTGACAGAACAGAGACGAACCGTCGTGCGGTCCGACATAACTGCTTATGGAGATATTTATCACCGCCGGTTTGCCAACGCTTTTGGCATATTGAATGATCTCTTCGACTCCGGCAAGAATGCCGACATCGTAAAGATCTGATGTCGTGGCGACAATGTCGGCTCCCGGTGCCATTCCGATATATCGGCCTCCGCCCCCGCGGCCGGCCATAATCCCGGCGACATGAGTGGCATGAGTCTCATGAGGGTCGTCAGTTGAATATGCGGGAATGTCCGCGGTTGTCTCGGCCGCAAAGCGTTCGCCGGTCTCCACGTTGTAATGCACGAATTTCTTCACCCTGCTTGCCGTCCCGTCAGCATTCAAAAAGTTGGAGTGCGTGGCGTCGAAGCCTGTATCGCTCATTCCGGTGATGACTCCGGTTCCGTCAAACGGGCTCGGAAGTCCGACACCCTCACGAATGTAGTTCGCATTGAACGCGAAGCCGGCATTTTCCATGGCCGGGACCGGACGGATCTGAGGAATGCTCAGAGGCTTCACCCCTTTGATTCTCTTGCCCGGCTTCGTTATCAGTCGGCGTCCGCTTTCAATTGCCTCCGGATATTCGGCATCAGCCGGATAAATGATCAGATAGAGGTCGTCGCGACTGAATAGGACTTTACCTCCGATCCGTTCAAGAACTTCAAGAGATTCCGCGATGTCCTCATCCGGTATGCGGTAAACGTCGCCCGTGAAAGCAGGTTTCTCTTCCGCCTCGTCCGCACGTGAGTCGAAGCCTCCGGCGATCACAGCGGCGCTGAAAATCAACCATGCTATTATTTTTGTTGTCAAATCATTCATTTTTTATATAATCAACTTGGTTATTCTTTATTTTTTCATGATTCATCATGTTTCATCATGATTTTTCATGTTTCATCGTGTTGAATCTTGATTTATCTTGTTGAATCATGTTTCATCTTGTTGAATCTTGATTTATCTGGATTTATCTTAATGAATCTAATTCATAAGGAGTTTTTCGGCGCGTTCCTCTCTTGCGTGTCGGTTTTTTGTCTACGGCTCCGGCAATAAACCGCGATTTGGCGTCAAGAAATTCATGAGGATCAAAATCCTTTTCGGAAAATTGCTCACATAGATAAAGTTTCAGTTTCACGATCTCTTCCAATTGGGAGCTCGCTTCCGTCAGCCGTTTTTGCAATTTTTTGTTCTTCAGATTCTTCGGTGTCTGTTCCACGAGCCGGTCCATAATTGTTAGCCTCTCCTTGAAATATGCGGAACCTGATTTTGTTTTTTCGCTGATCTTCTCCATTGTCCCCGGTTCTCCGGAAAGATCCTTCCCCTTATAGATAAATGTGAGCATCTTTGAAGACACATCCAAAATGTTTCTCAGGACATTAAGACGGCATGAGTCCAACTCGGACATGAAACTCGGGAAGGCCTTTGCCGTTGAACTGGCCGCGGCCCGATAATAATTGTCGAAAGCGTTGTCGAGGGTCCGGAAATTGAACATGTCGATCAGCAGATCGAAATAATACGACTTGCGGAACATATCTATCTGATCCGCGGAAGCCGTCTCATGCACTTTCCCGCTTATGAAAGCGTTGACAGCCGGATCTGAGATTATTGCCGAATGGGAAAGGGGCGAATCGAGGATAAGTCCTTCAAGCGAGCGGCAGCGTGACAAAGCGACATAAGCCTGGCCGGGAGCGAAGCTTCGGGCCGCATCCACGATCGCTTTGTCGAAAGTCAGTCCCTGGCTTTTGTGAATCGTGATGGCCCACGCGAGCCGGAGGGGTATCTGTAAGAACTGTCCTTCCGTTATCTCTTTCATCTCTCCGGATTCGGAGAGCTCATAGCGTGTATTGTCCCATGCAACCGCCTCAACGCAAATATCCTTCTTCTTTGTGTTGGAATCGGATGCGGATGATTGTGGCGAAACCACAACCTGACGGTCGGTCATGGCTACAACTTTCCCTATAAGACCGTTGTAATATTCATGTTCTATAGAAGAGTCATTCTTTATGAACATCACCTGAGCGCCGATTTTAAGTTCAAGCGATTCATCGGCCGGATAAGCATTTTCGGGGAAATTGCCTTTAATCTGCGCTTTGTATACGACTCCGGGCGATTGAATCTCTTTCAGCCTTTTCTGATTTATATAATCGGCGCGGTAATTATGGGTGGTCAACCTTATATAACCGTCATCTTCATTTCCTTTGGGCAAGAGCGAGGGGAGAGCACGCTTGTTTAGGTCGCGTAAAGTCTCGTGGTCGGCCAGATTGTCGCGAATCTTGTTGAGGATAGAAATAAATTTAGGATCAGACTGCCGGAAAACTTTTTTCAGCTCCAGCATCATGAATCCGGATTGCTTGAGCGCGTGGCTCTCAAAAAAATAGGGGGAAGAATAATATTGGCTGAGAAGTTTCCATTCATCCTCTTTGATCACCGGAGCGAGCTGTCGCAAATCTCCAATCAGCAGCAGCTGAACTCCGCCAAAGGGCTTAACCGGATTCCGGAATCGGCGCATAACCGAGTCTACGGCATCAAGAAGGTCCGGGCGCACCATTGAAACCTCATCAATTACAAGCAGATCCATTGCGCGGATAAGCGAGATCTTCTTTTTGGAAAATTTGTAGCCGGAGGCTTTTGAGAAAGTCGTGACGCCCGGGAGAAAGGGCGCAAAGTCCAATTGGAAAAAAGAATGGATCGTGTTGCCGCCGGCATTGATTGCGGCCACGCCTGTCGGCGCCAGAATGACAACTCTTTTTCTCGACTTTATGGCTATGTTTCTGAGAAAAGTTGTTTTCCCGGTGCCGGCTTTGCCTGTAAGGAAAAGATTGACGCCGGTTTCATCAACAATCTTGAAAGCAGCCTCTAAAGGCTCGAGAAAATTAGAATTCATGAGAAGGCGCGTATTGAAAGAGAGTTATTGTAAGAGTTAGAGGAATCTTAGAGCCCTTTCCACAAAAAATATTATTGCCGGGGTCTTAGTGAAAGATATGCAAAATTAGTAAAAAATTAGTTCATAAAAGATTTTATTTTCTAAATATATGTTATTAAGGTGTCTTTATTTGTTAATTTTTTATTAAACGCACATAAAAAAGATCCGTCAGCAAGTCGGTCGACGTGCTGACGGAAAAGAGTTTGAATATTGTTTCCCTGACTTGAAGCGGTCTTATCAATAGATCTCCAGATCAGTTTTTATTTGCAATATTGAATTTCTGAATTGCTTACAATATTGAATTTCTTGCTATATTGAGTTTTAGAAATTCACTTCTTCGACGTTTGTGAACTTACGGAAGCCGATCGGACGGGTGTAAACGGACATAACTGTTTCATAAACAGCAAGCTGTTCGTTATAGATCATTTCAGCTTCGTAATAGTTGTCCCAATCCTCGAATGATGCGTCGTCATCGGGTTCAACCGGCGGAACGGGCTCAGTCACATCAGGCTTTGCAGGGAAGTAAGAATCTTTGGAGCCGACGGGGATGCGGAGAACGCTTGTGCGGGCCATGCGTCCGAAAGTGTTCGGCTGAGTGGAGGGTGCGGTTGCAGGCATCATGTTGATAAGCACGAGCATATCGTTGTTGATCACCGCCTCATCTTCGATGGTGTTCACAGCCTTCGGGAAAGTAACGGCGATCAGCTTTGAACAATAGGCGAGAGCGTGTTCAGCAACTACCTCAGTGTCTTCTGCAATAGTGAAGATGCCGGTCTTGCCGTGAGGAACGGCCACGAGAGTCTTATAGTCCTCGGTATAGACAGCGCCGTCGATCGAGCACAAGCCCGGGAATCCGGTTTCGAGTTCAACGTCCTCGACATTCTTCATTTTAGAGATCTCAACAGCCATTTTTTCGTTGGTGATCGGTTCCACACTGCTGGTGCTTGTGGAATAGATCCAACATACTTCTTTGGCGATTGTCACCTTTTTTACAGTTTCGCTGACGCCGTCCTGATAAAGATCGAGAGCGACAATTCTATATGTCTGTTCTTCGCCTGTTGATTGGCGGATAGCCTTGACGTTGGCGGGAATGACAACTTCGTCGCCTTTGATTCTTTTCACTACTGCAACAAGGCCCAGACTGGGACTGTTATACATAGCAAATGTCAGTTTCTGGCCGTTTGCGTAGGTGAATTCATAAACACCATCGTCGTATTCATAGTCGAGATACTGTTCAGGCGCGTCAATTGTCACCTGGTCGGCAACAGATTCAACCGTAACGACCTGATCGTTCGGAACGGCGGGACGTGCCGGTTCTTTGTCGTCCGAGCAGGATGCAAAAGCGAGCATCAGGGCTGCAAGGGGAAGTAATGCGATTTTTTTCATTGTATAGTTTTGGTTAGATATTTTTCCTATTTAGCGTATTTTTAGCTCTCAGATTTTCATCTTCAGACATGCGTGAATCTCATGAATAAATCT
>CAYQQG010000129.1:0-5934 GCA_964419535.1 uncultured Sangeribacter sp. | reverse complement strand
CAATATGAGCCAAATCCGGGGCACATCTGCGACCCTGATTTTAACATTTTTTGTGAGACGGGGTCTTAATCCCAAATCACAAAATTGGTCAGACGTTTCAAATAATCAACGGGTTATTTGAAACATAAGACCTCAAATAATTGAAAACTATGTCAAATTCTATATCCGTTCCCACCGGGGGCGTATATTCCAAGGCTTCATTCCTGTCATTGAAGCGATTTGGAGCTTATTTTAAATACTATACGGAGTCAAATGCCAAAAAACTCCTTATGAGTTCAGTGATTATTCTTGTGGCCGCTTTCGCCATCGAGTTGATGATGTTTTATTCTCAGGCTGTCAGCGCATATCAAACAACAGCAATTCCTTCTGCGTCAGATCCTCTTTGGTCGTCGAGGTGCGAGTTGTATCGAATCGTGTTTATGCTGGTCATGATTATAGCCGGATCGAAAACCTTCTCAGAAATCGCGCGCCGCTCAGACCGCTTGCGCACTCTCGAACTTCCCGCCTCTCAATTTGAGAAACTCAGCACGTGGATAGTCGTCTATCTCCCCTTGACAATTATGGTCAGCTGGATATGTTTCTGGCTCGCCGATATGCTGCTTGTCTTGTGGGCGCATCTCTTCACTCCGTTCGGTGATAAAATCCAGCTTCTCGGATTCTCTCAGATAATGGCAACCTCATCTTCAAAGATTTCAACACCTTCAGAAGTATTGGAACTGACGGGCTTTTACTCTTCCGCGGTCATATTCAACTCTATTTATGCTCTCGGAAGTATCCTCTTTCATCGGCTCGCATTCCTGAAAACTTCAATAGCTCTTTTCATTCTCGGGAGCATCTTGGCTGTAAGCGTATATATCGGCGTTACAATCTTCGAGCCTCATGGAGTCCCCAACGAAATTTTGGATCTTCCGGGCAACGAATATTTGTCGTCAGTGAAGGCGGCGTGCACGACGGTGGTTGTCTGCGGACTGATCTATTGGTTCTGCTATGCCCGTCTGCGTCAGGAGGAAATCATCGAACGATGGTGAGCAACGCCGGTCTCAGGAGACCCAAGCCACTAACCAAACTCTCAAAAACAAGTTAACTTACAGAATAAATGTTTAAAGAAAATAGCAAAGCGATATATCTCCAGATCACGGACAGGATTTGCGATGAGATACTGTCAGGAGCCATAGCGCCGGCAGACCGGCTTCCGTCGGTCAGAGAATATGCGGCGAATGTGCAGGTCAATCCCAACACGATGATGCGTGCATACGATTTTCTGTCGTCAAAGGGGATCATTTTCAACAAGCGCGGAATCGGATATTTCCTTGCCGACGATGCGCCTCAGATCGTGACCGAGATGAGACGTGCCGAACTTTTGGAAAACGAAATGATCGAGATTTTCCGGCAATTGGATCTTTTGGGAATCCCGCCCGATGAGCTGAAATCCAAATATGAGGATTATCTGAAAAAGTAATCCGGTTTCATCACATTAATATAACATAACGAAATGAAAAAGACAACATATATACTCATTGCCGGTGTTTGTGCGTTGGTTTTGTTTGCATTCTTCTCGCCGGTAATCTTCTTCTCCGCGGGTCCGGAAAGGCCACAAATCACGCATACATTGGATCACCGGGATGTTGACACAACAATCAATATCGTCGCTGAGGGATATTCCAAACTTATACTTCCAGACTATAAGTATTCCGACTTCACCTATGATGATTACTCTCAATCTCTAAGGTTCAATATCGAACAAGTAGACTCGATAGACCATGTTCAGATAGTTGTCGATGCGTCCTGGGCTCCGTTGATAGAAACGGACATTCGTGAAAACGCACTCTCTATAAGTTTTAAATCTCCCGAAAAAGAGAAAGTGAATGAACGATATTTCATTCCAGCAGACAATATGTTTGTCGGTACGATCTGTCTTCCGAAAGATCATGTTTCACAGATTGATGCCCGAATGTGCAAAATCGGCATAATCCAAAACTACATCAAACATAGTCTCAAGGTTGAGAATGTTCAGAACGTTGAATTAGTTAATTGCGAAATTGCTATCCTGACAATAAATTGAAATTTTAAATCAGACATGGCACGCCATGTCCCTACAAATCTTGGATTGTGTTAGATAAAGAAAAGGCCGGATTCATCAAAGAATCCGGCCTAAACTATATGTTCCTTAAGGTGAATTGGTTTTATTTACCTAAAGATTAGTTGTTTTTAATTAAAAGTGGTCTCCTTGACTTTTTAGATGAATCCGTTAGCCGAGGATATGAGGGATGTCGGCGGCCGCGGGATTGACGTTGGCGAATGGTGCGTCAGAATTAAGAGTCTTATTCGCTTCGAGGTCTTCCACTTCCGCAGAAAGCACCTTCTTAATTGCATCCACGGCCTTGGCGTCAAGTTTCGGGTATTTCGAATATTTCTCGGCGGTGTCAGAGCTGATTTCATCAACGCGCGGAGATGTGAAATATGCGAAAGGTTCGTTAGGGAACTTGTCGCGAAGGAAATTGTTGAGTTCAGATTCAATCCTTGTCAGATATGATTTCTCACCGACCTCTGAATCTCTCAAAATATACTTATCGGAGTTCCCGAAACTTACGAGATATATTTTTTCTAATGCTGCGTTCTGTGTGTTCATAGTAGTATCTTTTTAATAGTTCTAAAATAATGTGTTCTAAAAATTTTATGTGTTTTTCATCATATAAAACGCTTTAATTGGGAGTTTTGTTCGCTGGGTCCTTCGGCAAGGACATGGGAATGTCGAAATGAGTATATAGGAAATTTGGAATCATCCGCCAAAGGCCGATCACGATATTCCAACGCCAGTCAATCACTGCCACCCGCTTCTTGCGGACAATGGCTTTGAGCACCTGAGGCACGACATATTCAAGGTCCATTTCAAGAGGATATCTTGTGTCCGGAGAAACCAGAGGGGTGCGGATCCACCCCGGCCGGATGTCAGTGAACGAGATTCCTGCATTTTGAGAGTTTGAGAGTTGTTCGAGCGCGACGAGCCATTTCTGATTTGCCGCTTTTGAAGCGGAATATGCCGCCATGCGACCGATTCCGTTCGTTCCGGCCACTGAGGTCACCGCGGCGATCTGACCTCGAATCCCGTTCTTGCGAAAATATTGATAAGCCGCCGAAACGCACCGTGCAAAACCGACAGTGTTAGTTGTGAAAATCTTCACTTCGGTCTCCGGATTCATTTCCGGATTTTCATAGCCTATACCGGCGACATGGAAATATATATCCATTCCCCCTAACTTGTCAATGAGCTTATTGAGACCGGACACGGCGTCGGCCGACGTGATGTCAATTGTCTCGAACTCGATAAAATCCGGATATTTATTTTTCAGTTCAATCAACGGGCGTTCTTTCCTGGCGGCCACACCGACTCGCACACCGCGCGACGCGAGAGCTTCGGCACACGCATAGCCGATTCCTGACGAAGCCCCCATTATTATAATTTTTTTCATATCCTTAAAAATAAGTTATATATAGCATAACACATCAAATGAAGATGAGTTTTGTCAATCGAAACAAATAAAGGCTGTTAAGACACCGTTTCATAAAATTTTGGTTAAACGGGGTCTAAAAGTCAGTACAAAAGAGATCTAAAAGTCAGGACCAAAGAGATTAGAGGATCGGGGCGAAGAGCCGCACAAGGCTTTCAAGAGCACGCTGGGGCATTGGGCGTGATTTCCATTCAGAATATTTGAGTTTTTGGCTGCGTTTGAGATCCGCGAAGAATATGTCCCTGAGTCGCGAATTCACATTCTCATCATATATCAGCAGATTGGCTTCGAAATTATTCTCAAAAGAGCGGAAATCAAAATTTGTCGATCCGGCCGTGGCAAAATTGTTATCGATAGTCATCGATTTCGCATGAAGCATTCCCGGGGTGTAACGATAGACCTTGATTCCAGCCTTAAGACATCGGGTGACATAACTGTATGTGGCCAGTTGGAGCAGACGCGAGTCGGACTTGGCGGGAATCATGATTCTCACGTCGACATTCGCCAAGGCGGCGGCCTCGAGCGCATTCAGAAGTGTGTCGGTCGGGAGAAAATAGGGGGTCTGGATATAAATCGAGCGTTTGGCCGAAGAGATGGCTTTGAGGAAGCATAGCGCGAGGTTATTCCACATGTTGACAGGGCCGTCAGTCACGAGTTGGAGCGGGCATATGTCCGGAAGGTCTGTTTTTTTCAGCTGGAGGTCGAGTGAGCGGTCTGAGGATTTGAGGAAGAACCAATCGACGGCGAAACTGAAAATAAGGGATTGCACGATTTCACCTTTCAACCGGAAATGAGTGTCGCGCCATTCGGAGCCGTCCTTAAGTCCATAAAGATATCTTTCGGCGATGTTCATTCCTCCGATATATCCGATTTCGTTGTCAATGATCACCAATTTTCTGTGATTGCGCCAGTTTATACGGTTTGCCAATTGAGGGAAGGTCACCTTGAAGAAGGGATGAATGTCGACGCCGCCCTCTTTCATCCGTTTGAAGAAAGAATTAGAGGCCGAGAAACTTCCGACGTGATCATAAATGACTTTAACGATCACGCCCTCGCGGGCTTTGCTGATGAGGAGGTCGGCCATTTGCTGGCCAAGTTTGTCGTCAGAAAAAATATAATATTGGAGATAGATGGACTTCTTGGCGGCTTGCAAGTCCGTGAACAGACGTTCGAATTTCTCGCGACCGGTCGTGAAGATTTCAACATCGTTGTGAAGTGTCAGAGGGGCATGGGATAAAGAATAGGCTAATTTCACCAGCTGGCGTTCGGAGTCCGAGAGTTTCAGCCTGTTCAGGTCAATCATTTTCCGGTCAATGTCGTGCAACAGCTTTCGCTTGTTATGCCGGGATATGAGATGTTGACCTTTCAGGCTTCGGCCGAAGAAAAGATAGAAGACGATTCCAATGATCGGGAGTGCGATCAGAGCTATGAACCAAGCGAGCGAGCGGATAGGATTGCGATTGTCCGAAAGGACAACCACAATGCAGCTGACAACAATTGAAATGTATGCCAGCGCCACGAGCCAAAGGACCCAATTATCAGAATTTATCAACTCATTAAACATATAAATTGTCGAGAGTCTTCGCGGGGCAAAAGCTCCGCTTTTGAACGGGACAGCCTCGCGAGGAGGGGAGGTTCAGCGCGGGACGCAGAGTCTTCGCGTGGTTCTCAATTTGTGGGGACGTGCCTCAGGCACGCAAAAGACGTTTGAGCAGAGAGGTATAATAAAAAAATATGAGATAATTTCTCAATCATCTCATACTCAAGGCTTAACTAAATAAATTCTTACATGTTAGGTTCATAAACTTTATTTACGAAGGCAAAGGTATAAATAAAGTGTGAAAAGTGAAACTGTTTTATGTTAAAAAAATGTTAATTGGATTAAAAATCTTAAATTTTGACACAGATTCTGAAATAAAGGGGGCTTAGACCCCGGACTTGTAGCTTTTTGGTCCGTGTCATTTGTTTTCGGACTGGCGCAGGTATTCGTTGGCGGTCAGGGACAGTTCGTCATACCATTCTTTTCCGAAGCGGCGGGTGAGGGGCTCGCGGAGGAACTCGAAAGCGCGGATCCCTTTTGCCCGGCCCATGACCTCGGCCCCTTTGCAGATTTTCCAGCGGTGATAATTGACGGCGGTAAAGCCGTCATATTCCTTCACGCGGACAGGATAGAGGGCGCAGCTGATCGGCTTGAAGAAATCTTTCTCTCCTTCGCGACGGGCTTTTTCGAGTGCGCAGAGACATTTGCCGTCGGGAGCGAAGGTCGTGAAGATGCAATTGGCGCCGTCAACGAGTTGAGTGACGAGATCGCCTTCCTGATCGATATAGCTGACGCCTTCTTCGCGTGCAACGCGGGCCGCCTTATCGGAAAGATAGGGGAGAATCCGGGGTAGAAGTTCAGTCAGCCGGTCGGCCTCCTCTTGTT
>CAYQQG010000128.1:0-6125 GCA_964419535.1 uncultured Sangeribacter sp. | reverse complement strand
TATATTGACCGTCATACATGCGAGTTTACGGCCGAGAATATAGATTTCGGTTATATTGACACCCCGGTTTATCGCAAGAAAGCCTCCTCGCTCAGAGGGTCGGTGATGATAGTCGGACCGCTGCTTGCGCGATTCGGCAAAGCGGTCCTTCCCAAACCGGGAGGGGACAAGATCGGCCGCCGCCGTCTGGATACCCACTTCGTCGGTATGATTTCCTTAGGAGCAGATTTTCAATATGACCCTGATTTGAGACTGTATAAGATTGAGGCTCCCGAAGGTCTTCACGGCTGCTATCTTCTGTTGGATGAGGCTTCGGTTACAGGCACCGCGAATCTCATCATGTCCGCTGTGCTCGCTGACGGCGTCACGACAATATACAATGCCGCCTGTGAGCCTTATATACAGCAACTTTGCAAAATGCTTTGCAAAATGGGCGCGAAGATTGAGGGAATCGGCTCCAATTTGCTCACAATCCATGGCGTGGAATCATTGCATGGAACTGACCACCGTTGTCTTCCCGACATGATTGAAGTGGGAAGCTTCATCGGAATGGCCGCCATGACAGGGAGTGACGTGCTGCTCGAAGATGTCGGGGTTATGGATCTCGGGATAATGCCGGAAATGTTCAGACGTCTCGGAGTCAATCTCGAAATCGACAATGACAATATCCGGGTCCGACAGGATGAGATATATGAGATCGACACTTTTATAGACGGCTCCATCATGACATTCTCGGATGCGCCCTGGCCCGGACTTTCACCGGATCTGTTAAGTATTTTCCTTGTTGTCGCAACCCAAGCACGGGGAAGTGTGTTGATACATCAGAAGATGTTTGAATCAAGATTGTTTTTCGTCGACAAATTGATTGACATGGGGGCGAGAATAATCCTGTGCGATCCGCATCGCGCAGCCGTCATCGGCAGCGGACGATTCCAGTCGATGCACGGAACTGTGATGACATCTCCCGATATAAGAGCCGGAATCGCAATGCTCATCGCAGCACTCGGTTCCAAAGGGACAAGCCGAATTCAGAACATTGACCAGATCGACCGTGGATATGAGAATATTGAATCCCGGCTTCGCTCGTTAGGCGCTCATATCATCAGAGTGGACGAATAAAGATTTTATAGATACCGGTGAATTATGATAGAGGAAAATGAACTGATAGAGATAGGGAAGTTTTTCAGAACCCACGCTTTGAAAGGTGAGCTGAATGCAGTCGTTGAGGATTTCGATTCTGAAATTCTCAATCAGGGATATCCTCTGATTGTTGAAATTGAGGGCATATTCGTTCCTTTCTATGCCGAAAGTGTCAGACTTAAAGGATCTCAGGGGTGCCTCATAAAACTTGAAGGCATCGATTCAAAGGAGCGGGCTCAGGAATTTGTCAACAAACCCATTCTTATGTTGAGAAAAGATGTGGCGGACTGGATGGATATGGACGAAGATGAGTTGACAACAGAAGATGATCTCATTGGATATGAAGTATATGATGATAAAGACCGATTCCTCGGGAAAGTCTCGGATATTGATTCCTCAACCGCGAATCTTCTTCTGATTGTCAATCCCGGAGAAGGATCCGATAATATTTATATCCCCTTTGTCGAAGAATTTATCGAAAGGATTGAAGACCCGGAAGGGGATGACGAAAAAGGCGCAATCTATATGAATCTCCCCGAAGGGATGATAGATCTCAATCAAAAAGAGGAATGATTTCTCTGAAACAATAAAAATTATAGAACTCTAAAAGAAGAATAAAATTATGAGCGAAGAACTGAAATATGACGAAGATATGGCTATACGCTTCATCCGCAATAATGTGGGGGAGGAAGTAAGCAATCAATACAGTGATGACGAAATTCTTTATGTCATTGACATCATCTGGGACTATTATGAACGAAAGGGGCTCACAAAGCTGAATCCCAAAGGCACGGAAAATGAAATTCTGGATGAAGCTGACCTTTTGAATTATGTAAGAAAGGAACTTTCGAACGACGGGGAAATCCTGATGGATCCCGATGATCTCGAAAAAATCATTAATGCAGAACTGGACTATGAAGAATCTTTGGAAGACGCTTAAACTTGCATTTGTAGCCGTAATGTTGGCCAGCGTTTCCCTGCCGATGTCGGCTGAGAAAATTGATGACCTTGATGAAATGAGTTTCGCCGAACTCATCAATTCAGTAGATTTAGGGAAACAAGCCGATCTGATCAAGAAATTTCAAGATCGCGAGGCAAAAAATGTCATCCTGAAAAATAAAGTGTTTGACGAAAAGGAATCTGGATGCACGACGAGTACGGTCCGAGATGAGGAAGTGCTGGTTGTCACAATTCCAGCCCACCTTCTTTTCGGTCCGAACAAAACCGAACTTCTCGAAACAGCCAACAAATATCTCGATCCTTTCAAGCGTTACCTGAAAGAACAAGATATGTATCGGGTGATAGCTGTCATGCACACGGACAACACCGGTTCGGAAGCTTATCGTGAGCAGCTGACGATCGATCGTGCCCAGGCGGTTGCAGATTGGTTTGAGACCAATGCTTTGGATACGAGCTATTTCTTCCCGTTCGCTATGTCGGACGATCTCCCTTTGGCTCCCAACGACAGCTTTGAGAACAGAAAGCACAACCGACGTCTGGAAATTTATCTTGTGCCGGGAACGGCTATGGTAGAGAAGGCAAAAAAAGGACGAATCGCATTTTAACCAAACGTATTGCATTTTAACCGTTTGCTTTATATCATAGGTTTTCAGTGATATAGAGCAATTGACACAGTCTCTTAGATAAATGTCAACAAAGAAGACTCCCTATTACATTATATATGAGGATAAATTGAGAAAGAATCTTGAAATTCTCTCTCATGTGGCTGAAAAATCCGGGGTTAATATCATCATGGCCCTCAAGGCGAACGCCGTCTGGAAAACTTTTCCCATAATCGGTGAATATTTCGACGGCGCGACGGCTTCTTCAATTAATGAAATGAGATTGGCCCGGGATTTCCTCACTCATAATGTACATTCCTATTGTCCGGTATATACAGAAGAAACCTTTCCTGAATTTTTGAAAGGCAGTTCTCACATTACGTTTAACAGCCTCTCACAATTTGAGAAATTTCATTCCCGGATAACCGAATTTAATTCAAATCTGAAGCCCGGTGAATCACACGTTTCGGCAGGTCTGAGAATTAATCCCAGGTGTTCAGTCATAGAGACTGACATTTACAATCCTTGTCTTCCCGGAAGCCGGTTCGGAGTTGAGGAGCTGAAAGAACTGCCTGAAGGGATTGAAGGGGTCCATTTTCATGCTCTATGTGAATCGGACAGCCATGCACTCGAGTCCGTCCTTGAAGCTCTTGAAAATCAATACGGTCATCTTCTGGATAAGATTAAATGGCTCAATATGGGGGGAGGACATCTGATCACACGCGAAGGATATGACAAGGATCATTTCATATCACTTGTGAAGGGTCTGAAAAAACGTTATCCAAATCTTGAAATCTTCATAGAACCCGGAAGCGCGTTTACATGGCAGACCGGTGATTTAGTGACCACAGTTCTTGATGTTGTCAAGAATTCAGGAATCTCGACGGCTATCATTGACGCGTCCTTCGCATGCCATATGCCTGACTGTCTGGAAATGCCGTATAAACCGGCAATTCAGGAGGCGCTTCCCGAAGACGGTTCGGATCAGACCGGAGGATATTCCTACAGACTTGGTGGAAATTCATGCCTGAGCGGTGATTTCGTGGGCGACTGGAGATTCCCGGAACCTCTCAATCCGGGACAGATCCTCACATTAAAAAATATGAATCATTATACAACCGTAAAGACAAATATGTTCAACGGGATTCAACATCCTTCAATATGGCTCAAAAGAAGCAACGGCGAAGAAGAACTTCTCAAAGAATTCACCTATGAGGATTATCGTGACCGTATGGATTGAGAACATATTCATATAAAGATTCCTATAAAAAAAGATTCCGGACTTCATAAAAAAGATTCCATATAATAAGTTAGAAAAGTAACCACAATCATGAATTCAAAAAATATCATTCTTACCTGCGCATCTGCAATTCTGTCATTATCCGCTTTCGGCTGGGGACAGAAAGGGCACGACACAACAGCCTATATTGCGGAATGCCACCTGACGCCTGCCGCTAAAGCCGCAGTCGAAGATCTTCTCGGAGGAAAATCTCTTGTCTATTATGCCAATTGGCCGGACAATGCGTGCCACACTGAAAAATACGCCTATACAAAAACTTGGCATTATAAAAATATTGATGAAGGCCAGGATTATGATAAGGTCAAGGATATAAAAGAGGGGTCGATCGTGAGCGCTCTTAATGAACAGATTGCAATTCTCAATAACCCTGAAGCCACAAAAGATGACAAATGGCTCGCTTTGGTTCTGACAACTCATTTTCTCGGGGATATTCATCAGCCGATGCACATGGGACGGCTCTCGGATCGTGGAGGCAACAGACATAACATCAAATATTTCAATAGCGGCGCTAACCTCCATTCAGTGTGGGACAGCCGTTTGCCGGAATCTGCTCACAAATGGAGTTATACGGAATGGCAACAGAACATAGACCGTGCAAATGATTCGGAGATTGAGGAAATCGTTGCCGGAGGCACTCCGTTCAGCTGGGGCAAAGAGACTTATTTGATAACCAATAAGGTATACGAAGCGACGCCTGAAGGCACCAATGTTCAATATGATTATATAGCCGATTGGACTCCTGTGATCGAAATGCAATTCCTGCGCGGCGGCCTCCGCTTGGCTGACATTCTGAACGAAGCGTTCGATCCGGATTATACCCCGAAGAACGGAATGAAAAATAGAAAATGAAGAAAAATCTTCCACCCTTAAATCTCCCTCCATTCGATCTGCGGACAAGAATGGAGGGAGAGATCTTGCAAATATATGATTCCTTAAGAAAAAAATTTGTTGCCCTCACTCCCGAAGAATATGTCAGACAACATTTCGTCAATTTCATGATCGAACATAAGCATTATCCCGCATCAATCATGGCGAATGAGATCGGAATCAAGCTGAATAACACCCGCAAGCGATGTGACACGGTTGTTTTCGGCCCCGATATGAATCCTTTGGTCATAATCGAGTATAAGGCTCCGGGAATAGAGATTTCGCAAGCCACATTCGATCAGATCGTCAGATACAATATGGAATTGCATGCGAAATATCTCATTGTCTCAAACGGTCTCCGACACTTCTGCTGCGTTGTGAATTACTCTGATAACTCTTATAATTTCCTTCCTCTTATACCCGATTATAACGATATTATTTCTCCTTTTTCAGAAAATTAATCACTGTCGACTCCTATAATTTTCTTCGTTCATAACCGATTTTAATGATATCATCTCTCCTTTTTTATTAAAAACTAATGACTGACAACTCATATCTTGACATATTGAATCCTCAGCAGCGGGAGGCTGTTGAATATATGGGGGGTGCTTCTCTCGTGATTGCCGGCGCCGGCTCGGGCAAGACAAGAGTCCTCACCTATAAGATTGTTCATCTCTTGCGCAACGGTTATGAACCTTATCGGATTCTTGCATTGACATTCACTAATAAGGCGGCCCGGGAGATGAAAGAAAGAATCATCGGCATTGTCGGTGAAAACACAGCGTCCCGTTTATGGATGGGTACTTTCCACAGCATTTTTCTCAGAATCTTGCGCAGACATTCTGAATTGCTTGGATTTAAAAGTTCGTTCACCATATATGACGCGGCAGACTCCCGTTCGCTCATCAAAATGATTATAAAAGATCTTGGACTTGATGAAAAAATTTATAAACCGGCAACAATAGCTTCAATTATATCAAATTGCAAGAATGCCCTCATATCAGCCGATCAATATATTGCGGATCCGGCCAATCGCGAGGCTGATAAAAAAGCCGGAAGACCGTTGGTCGGAAAAATTTTTGAACTCTATTCTCAACGTTGCAAGATAGCTGACGCCATGGATTTTGATGACATTCTTTATTATATGAATGTCCTTCTCCGGGATAATCAGGACATACTCCGTCACTATCAGGATTTCTTCCGCTATATTCTTGTAGATGAGTATCAGGACACAAATTTCGCTCAACACCTTATCA
>CAYQQG010000127.1:0-6171 GCA_964419535.1 uncultured Sangeribacter sp. | reverse complement strand
TTGTCGGACTGCGCCGCGAACAGGACAACCTTCACATTACATTGCAATGCCCCTTTGCGGATGAACTGCACATAGATCAGAGCGTCGCCCACAATGGCGTCTGCCTGACAGTGGTGGAACTTCTTCCCGAGAAACGATATGTCGTGACAGCGATTCGCGAAACCCTCGACCGTTCAAACCTCGGACTGCTGAAGGAAGGTGACCTCGTCAACGTTGAGCGCTCTATGAAAATCGACGGACGCCTTGACGGCCACATCGTTCAGGGCCACGTTGACTGCACAGCCGAATGCACGGCGCTTGAGGAAGCCAACGGAAGCACTTATTTCAAATTCAGTTATAAGTTCAGGCCGGAACTCGCCGCTAAGGGATATGTGACTGTCGAGAAAGGCTCTGTGACTGTCAATGGTGTCAGCCTGACGGTTTGCGATTCGGAAAAAGATTCCTTCCGTGTCGCTATCATCCCGTATACGATGGAGAACACCAATTTCTGCCGCATTCAACCCGGCACAGTCGTCAACCTTGAATTCGACATCGTCGGCAAGTATATCGCCCGGATTTCTAACCTCACTTCAGAATGTTGAGAAGACCGGAACCGATCTTCGTATATTTATCAGCCGGATTGGAAGGAGTTGATTCCTGAGAAGGTGTAGATTCCGGCGCTTTAGTCTCGGGTTCGGAAGTCTGCTGAGACTCCGGTGTTGTTGAGTTGCTATTCTTGGAACCTCCAAACACGCCGTCAAGCAGGCCTCCGAGACCTGAACCGGACGAACCGTTATTGACCGATTCCGGCATTTTGACATCTCCCGTCTTATTCATTTTGAAACCTACGCATAGGCCGTCATAGCTGTCCAGCAGCGAGGCGGCTGTGTTTGCGATCTTCACGCCCGAGATCTTGGCGATTCCTGTGACCAGGGTCTTCAGCTTTGTGGCGTCGAACATCACGTCCATATTGTTGCCGGATTTCTGGACGTATGCCTTGATCGACCCGAGCGGAATCATCTTGATCGCCTTGAAATTAAACATGAACGTTCCGTCGCCGTTGGATGATAGCGACCCGTTGAGCGTGAATTTCTTTGCCTTTAGAGTGAACATGCTGTCAGCTTCTATGGTCAGGACCGCATTGTTAAGACCGAGTTTCTCAAAATACGGGTTTATCTTATTTTCGATCATGCTCGCCGCGGCCAGTCCGCCGGCTTTCTGCAAAAAATTATCACTCTGGAAGCTAACGGCCGAACCGGTCGAAGTCCATTGACCGCAGACATCGTAAACCGTAAGTTCAGACTTCGTGAACACACCCTCCAGCATGTTGCCGAGGAAATCCGTGAGAGACTGAGCGGACGCCGTCATTGAAGGAGCGGCCACAGCGAGAGCCGCGATCAGACTCAGCGCAATTCTTTTGATTCTTTTCATTTTTTATCTTTCAAGTTAATTTGTTCTGATTTTATAAATGTCATTATGACATTCTGTCATTCTGTCATTCTGTCATTCTGTCATTTTAATATATTTTGACAAGACGATGCCATTTACATGAATTAACAATTTAAATGTTAAAACGTTTAAATGAATCTTAAATATAAATTTGCAGACTCGTAAATTTATGCTAAATTTGCTTTCTGAAATTAAGTTGACGAACCGATGACTAAGATAAGACCGTGGGTGGAAGCGATGAGATTGCGGACATTGCCGGTGAGCGTGGCCGGCGTGATTGCCGGGACCGCCGCGGCCGTGTTCTATCACTCATTCCGATGGATTCCGGCTCTCTGCTGCCTTTTGTTCGCTATTTGCGCTCAAGTTGCCTCCAACTTCGCCAATGAATATTTCGATTTCAGGAATGGCATGGACAAAAAAGGGCGTGAAGGATTCCGCAGAGGCGTGACCGAAGGCGACATCGCTCCGCAAGCTATGTTAAGAGCCACGATTTTCACGCTCCTTCTGGCTGCCGTCCCGGGATGCGTTCTGATATTATACGGCGGGTGGTGGATGATCGCTATCGGCATTGCGGTTGCTATTTTTGCGCTTGCATACAGCGCCGGACCTTTCCCGCTTTCCCATAAAGGTCTCGGAGATGTCGCTGTCATCTTTTTCTTCGGCCTGTTGCCTGTCACTCTGACAGCATTGCTTCAGACCCAATCAACAGAGTGTCTGCCAATGACGGCGGCCATTGGGCTCGGAGTCGGATTATTAGCTGCAAATGTTCTGATTGTCAACAATTATCGCGATGCTGACGACGACCGTGCTGTCGGCAAGAACACAACCGTCGTGAGGTTTGGACGCAAAGCTATGGCTAATGTCTACCTTCTATTCAATATCTGCGGACTGCTCTTGCTCTGCGCGCCGGCATGGTGGATAGATTTCTGCTGGATGCTCCCGATATGTGTTGTCATTCCCGGTTTCAGAACATGGCGAAGGCTCAAGAGGCTCCGGGGTGCGGCGCTCAATGACATTTTGCGGCTGACGGCCATTCAGCTTCTTGCCGCCTCCGTTATTCTCCTTCTCGAAAGCATAATCTCTCTCAATTTATAATCCTTCACTTCCTCCTCTCCTTGGCAGACGCGCAGATGCGCGTCCTTGCAATTCTTACCTTCCAAAACCGAAATGGAGCAAAACAATTATAACAACAAGTCTTCTAAAAAAGGAGGTTATAACAATCGGAATATGTCGCCCGCCGAGGCGACCGGGAAACTTCCGCCACGCGACACAGATCTGGAGGAAGTCGTTCTCGGCGCGCTTATGCTCGAGAAGGACGCCTATATGAACGTTTGCGACATCCTGACGCCCGACAGCTTCTATGATCCGATCAATCAGAAAATCTATGACGCGATATGCGCTTTGGGTCTGTCTCAGCGCCCGATAGACATGATGACCGTAACCGAGCAATTGCGCCAGAACGGCACTCTGAAAGATGTCGGCGGAGCAATCCATATCACTGAGCTGACGGCACGCGTTTATTCGGCGGCCAACATCGAATTTCACGCGAAGATCATCGCTCAGAAATATCTTGCGCGGCGCCTCATAACATTTGCTTCCGAAATCGAAACCGACGCTTTCGATGAGAGCAATGACGTTGACGATCTCCTTCAGCGTGCAGAAGGGAAACTGTTTGACATTTCCCAGAATCAGTTGAAACGCGAAGTCATGCAGGTCGACCCGGTCCTCACGCTCGCACTCGAGCAGATTCAGACCGCCGCCAACACCAAAACCGGACTTTCCGGACTCCAGACCGGATACCGGGACCTGGACAAGATGACCTCCGGCTGGCAGAACTCCGACCTCATCATCATCGCCGCGCGCCCGGCAATGGGTAAAACGGCCTTTGTGCTCTCCATGGCCAAGAACATGGCTGTAGACTATAATATTCCTATCGGCATCTTCACCCTCGAGATGGCCAATGTTCAGCTCGTTAAGCGTCTGATCTCGAATATCGCCAATCTGGAAGGTGAGAAGATTAAGAGCGGAGAACTATCAAATGAAGAATGGGACCGCCTGAACGAGAACTTAAGAGGGGTTTATGGTGCCCCGCTTTATCTCGATGAGACACCCGGACTTTCAATCACCGAACTGCGCACGAAAGCCCGCAGGCTTGTCCGCGAGCGCGGTGTGAAAATGATAATGATCGACTATCTTCAGCTGATGAATGCGACGGGAATGAAACTCGGTTCACGCGAACAGGAAGTCAGCACGATCTCACGTTCTCTCAAAGGTCTGGCCAAGGAACTGAACATACCGATCATTGCCCTCTCACAGCTCAACCGAAGCACTGAATCGCGCGAGGACAAGCGTCCAGTTCTCTCAGACCTTCGCGAATCGGGCGCCATCGAACAGGACGCCGACATCGTTTGCTTCATCCACCGCCCGGAATATTACAACCGTTCGGGTGAAGACGCTCAAGGGAATGATATCCGCGGTCTCGCGGAACTTATCATTGCCAAACACCGTTCAGGCGCCGTCGGAGACGTCAAGCTCAGGTTTGTCCACAAATATGCCCGCTTCGAGAACTGGGAGGAAGGATATAACATCGTCCAGGAAACTTTGGCCCGTCAATCGATCGGCTCCAAGATGAATGATTCGATCCGGCTCGAACAAGAAAATGGCGGGAACGGATTCCCCGGAAACGCGGACGACACTAACTTCACATTCCTCAGCGCTCAATCTTCCGATCCGCTGACAGACCTTTCGCCCGGTCCGGACGAAAGTCCACTGCCCTTTTAAGAACCATGATATTAAATTAAGAACCATGATATTAAAAGTGCCGGAATCAGTTCAAAAATAACGGAATCAATTATCCGGGAAACACCTTAAAAAAATCAGAATATAGACGAATGTCTTAAAAAACTTTAAAAACTTTTGAACACTTTCTGACTAAAATTCGTTAAACATTCAAAAGAAAGTTGAAAACGAAAAAATTTAATATTATGGATAAGAAAGAGAAACACGTCAAGGAGAATCGCAAATATGAAACTCCCGATCAGATTGCCGGAAGCATGCCGGCCGAAGGAAAGAACGAAAAGCGCAACAGCACGGGGCGTACAAACCGCCTATGGCTCTGGCTCGGCGTCATAGTGCTCATCTTTATCCTCATTTACTGGCTGTTTGCTATTGGCACATTCGAAGACATTATCGGATACTTCAACGGCTAAACACCGAATTCAAAAGGATCTCAAAAACACATATAAAAATCAACCCCTGCGGAAAATTCCACAGGGGTTGATTTATGAGCATCTTCACGCGCCGACCGGAATTCCGGAGCGCGGCCGACCGATATTTTACTTGCTGCCGATCGAATCGGAAACAGTCAGTGATGCGCGGCCTTTGGCGCGGCGGCGTGCAAGAACCTTGCGACCATCCTTAGTTGCCATTCTCTCGCGGAAGCCATGCTTGTTGACTCTGCGACGGTTTGAGGGTTGGAACGTTCTTTTCATTTTTTATAAAGCTTTATATTAATTTCAAGAGTATTCTCAGAACGCGAAATTTGTGATTTCCGCATTCAGGGTGCAAAATTATAAAAACTTACCGATTCTGCCAAAAATATCGTGCAATTTTTTGATTTATCATTGAATTTCCACCTATATTCAACCTCTTTCGTCATCTTTTCACCAACTTATCCCGATTTTATTTCGCCATTTGACATATTTATATTAATTTTGCATCTATCGGATTTTTAAACAAACAATAAAGATTACATTACAATTATGATGAATGCTCAGGACATCAAGAACGGAACTTGCATCCGTCTTGACGGTCGACTCTATTTTTGCATCGAGTTCCTTCATGTGAAACCCGGAAAGGGCAACACTTTCATGCGTACAAAACTCAAAGATGTTGTCGACGGACGCGTAATCGAACGCCGCTTCAACATCGGCGAAAAACTTGAGGACGTTCGCGTTGAGCGCCGCCCCTATCAATACCTTTACGCCGACGGAGGTGACGACATCTTCATGAATCAGGAGACTTTCGATCAGGTGCCTATCAGCAAGGACCTCGTGACAGGCGCCGCGTTCATGAAGGAAGGTGACGTTGTTGAAGTTGTCAGCGACTCTTCGACAAACACTGTCCTTTATGCCGAAATGCCCATGAAGACCATTCTCAAAGTCACTTATACAGAACCCGGCCTCAAAGGTGACACAGCCACAAATACACTCAAGCCCGCGACTGTCGAGACAGGCGCAACAGTCCGCGTTCCCCTCTTCGTCAACGAAGGCGAACTCATTGAGGTCGACACTCGCGACGGCTCATACGTCAGCCGCGTAAAAGCTTAACAATCGCGAATTTCATTTTTCAAACGCGAATTTGGATCTTAAAATATATGGCGTCGTGAGGCCATTCCGGGCTTGCGGCGCCATTATTTTTACCTCCGATCCTGACTCCTTCATTTTCATAACCTGACAAAATTGGTGCCGGATGAAGCCCCTGCTATTTTCCCTGATCGTGCCCGTCTATAACAGACCGGACGAAATTGCCGATCTTCTTGAAAGCCTCGACCGCCAGACCGACCGCGGATTCGAGCTCGTCCTCGTCGAAGACGGGTCGACGGTTCCATGCCGCGATGAAGCCGCGAAATTCAACGGCCGCTTCCCAATAAAATATTTCTTCAAGGAGAACGAAGGGAGAAGCATTGCCCGCAACCACGGAATGGAAAATGCCTCGGGAGATTATTTCGTGTTCGTTGATTCA
>CAYQQG010000126.1:0-6179 GCA_964419535.1 uncultured Sangeribacter sp. | reverse complement strand
GAGAAATGTGGGAAAAACGATCTGTCGAAATGTAGGGACATGGCGTGCCATGTCCGCATTGACAATCAGATTTTTGCGCCTGCAGACATGGCACGCCATGTCTCTACATATCGAAAAATTCTTTATTTTGACACACCCACATCTGAAATTTTGTGCGTGAGAATTGGAGATTTGGATAAATTTCATTAATTTTGGGGAGATTACATAGTTTGAGGTATATGGACAACAGGACTTTAATCAATTATATCGCTTCGGCGACTGAAACTTCTGAAGAAGATGTCGGAAATATAATTTCGGATTTTTGCAAGGTGTTGGGCGAGCGTTGTGTGGATATGGATTCCGTCATCATTCCCGGCTTCGGTCAGTTCGAGGCGAGAAAACGGAAAGAAAGGATCATGATTCATCCCGCTTCGGGACAAAGGATGATGGTGCCCCCAAAGCTTGTGCTCAGCTTCAAGCCTTCAGGAATTTTGAAATCAAAAATTAACGATTGATCAGGATCTTTCTGCAACCGGAAAAGACACTTCTGTAATGAATTCCAAAATAACACAGTCTTCATTGGCCCGACTCGTAGCAGGAGAAGGGAGATATGATGCGCAGACGTGCGAGAAGGTACTGCGCCAGATGTTTCAATGTATCGCGGCCGCACTCGAGAGCGGTGAGAACGTAAAAGTCAAGGGGTTCGGAACTTTCAAATTGTCCAATGTCGCTTCCAGAAAAAGCGTAGACGTCACGTCAGGACTCGACAACACAATCCCTGAACACCGTAAGATCGTCTTTATCCCGGCCAAGGAATTGGCCGAAGCCGTCAACGCTCCGTTCGAGATGTTTGAAACTGTAGCTATCGAGGAGAACATCCTTGAGGAAGAACTGATGAACGCAGAATCCACCGGCAATGAGATTGCGTCGGATTCGATTCGCCAGGAGCTTATTCTTGAGGAAGAGAAAATGGATTCATTAAAAGCTGAATATCCGGCTGAATTTGCCGCACCCGACAGCACCCCCCGGCCGCAACCCGATCCGACGCCCATAACCGTACCCGAAGAAAACTCTCAAAAGGAGCTCCCTGCACAATCGGAACCGCCGGTTGATCAGGACCCTGCTGTTGAAGAGAGGAATACGATCGAACAGACACCGATCATTGATAAGAAACAACCTGCTGAGGAGAAAAACACTTTAGACGAGAAACCGGCCATTGAGACAAAGCAACCGGCGGAAGCTAAGCAATATCCTCAAAATCCTGTATCAGAAATTAAGGTCGGGAAATCTCACTTCTGGCTATGGACGATAATCATCGGCTTATTGGTTTGCATCGGCGGCTTCGCCCTTCTATTTTGGCTCAATGATGATGTCGCCAATTGGGGGCGCCGGATCATTAATCCCTCTGCCCATGCCGTTTCTGCAGACACTCTGCTTCCACCCGAAATGGCGACTATAATTTCCAATGATGAAAACTTAGCTGAAGAGAATTCCGGAATGACAGGATTGGTGGAAGAGGAAGACCCGGCGGAAGATAATATTGGCTCCGAGAATGAAACCAAAACCGAAAACTCGGATAAAGACGAAGTGCCCACAAAGCCTTCGGACGAGAAACCGGTATATGACACAGTGACCGAAACCCACTATCTTTCAACTATCGCCAAAGAACATTATGGCAACTTCAACTTCTGGCCTTATATATATAAGGAAAATGAGAAAATTCTCGGTCATCCGAACCATATCCGCCCCGGAACAAAAGTTGTCGTTCCGCCGCTTTCAAAATATGGTGTGGATCCCAAAAACAAAGAGGATATAGCCAAGGCCAAAAAAATGGGCGTGGAGATATATAACCGATACAAATAATTAAGACCCTTTTGAAGAGGTGGGTGCGGGAGCCTCCGGAGCATTGATCTGAGCTGATTGGTCTATCGCGACATCGACGTCACCGTGCCGGCGCGGATAATCGCTGGCCGGCGATTGAGGCAATCCGCCGTTCTGAAGGAACGGGAACGGAAGTCCATAGAACAGAGCCGGATCGGCGCCGGCTTCCAGAACACCATTAAGTATTTCATCGCGACCGGACGCATTCTCATTTGTATACAGGTGGAAACTTCCCATCATGATCGCAACATGCTCGAATATCGAGGATTGGATTGCCTCATATGGAATCCATTGGGATGTGGCCGTAAAGCAATAAAGCTGCAACGGAATTCCCATCGAAGTCTGAGCCAGAGTCGAAATGAAGCACTGGTCGGCCGGAGCGTGACTTATATGCGCATTCGCATCCAGATATAGTTTCAGATAAGCACGGAAGACACCAAGATTGGTTTCTATGCTGCCGTCAACCAATCCGGCGCTGTTCATCACGTCTTCGATCTTACCGGCCGCACGCTGTTCAATTTTCTTATTGATCCAATCCGTCAGCAAAGGAATGCGCGCATATTTCTTGAGCATTTCTTCATCTGTGGGGATTATGGAATCGGCATCAATCATATATGTCCGGCATATCCGACGTGTCTTTGAGTCCTGCATGGGCCTGTAATTGGTGAAAGAGCCGGACACGAGGCTATATGGAGGAAGAGTGGTGACTGTTTTATCGAAATTCTCAACTTTGACAGACGTGAGCGTGACCTCAATCACATTGCCGTTTGCGTCAGTTCCGGGAACCTTAATCCAGTCTCCCACGTGGAGAGAATCATTCTCAGAAAGCTGCACGCCGGCGACAACGCCGAGAATACTGTCCTTGAACACCAACATAAGAACGGCTGCGAAAGCTCCCAATCCGGCAAAGAGACTTGCGGGTGACTTATTTACAAGAATCGCCACCACTATAATGGTCGCCAGAATCCAGATCACGCCTTTGATCAGCTGAATCAATCCTCTCAGGGGCAGCTTTTTCTTATTCTCGCGCGCGTCTATATGCGACCATATCACCATCAGCAGTGTGTTCAGAGCCACGGAGAAAAGATAGATAATATAAATCCATGTCAACCGTGAAAGCCAGGAACCCAAGGTCTTCTCACCTCCCATAGTGAATTGCAGGAAGATAAGGAATACAATGGGCGGAACCATCCGGCAGACCTTCGTGAAGAAATTCGCCGCGCGCAGACGGTTATAGATGTCATATTTCACCACCTTCGACAAGTGATCGACCGAATAAAGTATAATCCATTTGAAAACCTGGCCGACTAAAACCGCAAGCGCAAAGACCAGAGCCGCATAGACTGTTGTGAACAGAAACTTATTATGCTCAAGGCCAACCAAGCTCAAGAGCCAATGGTCAACCTTCATTATCAGTTGCGCCACGGTCCAATAGCCTTCTTCCGTAGTATGGGAAAGTTCAACATGGGGAATCGCTTTCTCTCCATTGGACAAATCGTGGGGTATGCTCAGCAATATTTGAGATAGAGTCATAGTGGTGTGTTTTTAGTGGCATTCAATAACTTTATTACAAATTTACAACCTCTAATGTTCGAATAATCCTTTTTCAAATTCCATAAATCCTTTATCATATTGCAAAAAAAGAGAAGTGTCCGCGATCGCGGACACTTCTCTTGATTATGGTGTTTTTAGAGCTTATCTAACGAATTCCTTCGCCGAGCGACGTCCGCGGACAACGATATAAATTCCTTTTCCGGGATTTTCGACACGCTGGCCCTGGAGATTGAAATAGACCGGGGCGGCAGTTTCACCGTCAATGGCATCAATGACTGTCAGTGAGTCCTCAAGCAAGATCTGCATCTTCGTGAGATCGGCTGTCACGGAATATTTTCCGGGAAGCACCTTCCACGCTTGGCAGCCCATCGCGTTGACCAGATAAGCGTATTTGACAATAGCGTCTGCCTGGCCGAGCGTGATAGCCTTGTCTTTTTCGCTCGCGCCATAACGGTCGGACTGATTGGCTGCGTCCCAATCGCCGTCGGCAGCGTCAAGTTTGGTAAGGAAACTGAAATAAGCCGAACCGTCTCCGGAATTGTCAAACGTGACGTTGTGCCAAGTATAAACACCGTCTTTCTTTGATTCCTGGGCAATCGCATGCGCCGAGGCCCATGTCTGGCCGTTGATATTTCCTATAAGATAGAGAGTTGCCGGATAATCTCCCGGTACAGGATCGTCCCCGCCGCCTTGGCCGCTGTATAGGCCTTGGTCGCCGGATGTTGTATATACATGATCTGCCACTGCGGTAAAGTCCGACGTCTTTGTGGCGTCGCCGTCACCGGCATTGAAAAGGATTCCGGTTGTGCCGGACGGAACGGTATATTCCCAAATATTGGCCTCGCCCGCAGTCTTGGTCATGGCGACACCGGGCCATGTCGATTCTGTCGAACCCCAATAATGAATATAGGGAGTTGTCCATTTGGACGACGTGTTATTGAAATAGACCTTGAAAGGTTTCGAGGGATTGATCGGATCGTCGGGAATAACGATGCTTCCGCCCGTCTTGGACCATACGCAATAATCCTTACCCGTAGCCTTGATGTCCGAATTTGTATAACCGGAGGGGACAGTCATATCGGAACCGATTTTGACAACCAAGGTGCCTTTCGTTCCGGTGACTTCGGCCATATAGCAGTTATTTGAAGATTTCAGGACCTTCACGGCGCTCTGATTATGAATTCCACACGCATTGCGGACGGCTATGAGTTCCTGGATCGCCTTCTTGTTATTGAGATAATGTTCCCAGAAGACACACGGAGTTCCGGGGGAACAGAGAATAAACGCATTCGCGGCCACCACGTTGCCGTTGAACTTCGAACCGTCGCGATATGTGTCGTGGTTGTCAATGAAAGTCACGGCATATTGGGGATAACCGAAATGGATCAGACCGGCGGGCTGATCCGTGGTGCCGTTCGCCTTCCAGACCAATTTTGTGAGATCGCCGGAATGGAACGCCTCGTTTATCGCATACTTGCAGGGGAAGTCGAACGCAGCGCTCTGACGGCCTGTCGATTCGATCCATCCCGCAACAGCATCATAATTGCCGTCCCAATATTCACCGACACTGTATTTCGGTTTGGAATATTCATTATACATCTTCGTGTATTTGCCCGCATAGCCCTTCACCATGTCATAACGGAATCCGGCATAGCCAAGGTCTTCGAGGAGGAACTTGCAATAGTTCTTACATGAATTCTGAACCGCAGCGCTTGTGTGGTCAAGATCGCGTGAACCGTCGAAATTTTCTCCCGTGTCGGGGGCGCCGGTAGGCTTTGCCTGTCCGGAAGCCCATGCGACCTCGTCGTTGCTGCATATATGTTCCGGACCCAATTTATAGGTGGTTCCATTCCATGTCTCGGAAGGGAAATTGGTCCAGTTGCTGACTCCGCTGCGGTGATTGATCACCACGTCCTCCATGATGTCGGTTCCCTTGGATTTATAGGTAGAGATCATCGTCCGAAGCTGAGCCTCGGTTCCGAAGGAAGAGTTGTGGTTGGTGAACCAATAAACCGGATCATATCCCATGCTCGGACTGCTCGCCGGCTTGGCGGAATTGGGAACCCATATCACCTTGAAATATTGTGATAATTCGTCGCTCATCGAGGTTAGCGTCGCCCACTTGGAATTATTGGTTCCGCTATACGATCCCCATGAAAATCCCTGAAGCATCACGCCCTCGAAGCGCTCCGGCCACGCGTAGTTCACGGCCTGCGCCTGAATGCCGGCAACGCATAGCAGTGCGGCGGCAATAGAAGATTTGAGTAAATTCATGATTGATAATATTAAGAATTCATTTAGTTTGAGAATAAGACCCATTTAATATAAAAAACTCTAATCGGGGTCTAAAAGCCTTATCGCTACAAAATTAAGAAACATTTATCAATATTCCAAAAAATTTTATTATTTTTGCAGTTGGGAAATCCTTAAATTGTATGGCAGAAGACTTAACTACCAACGAATATAATCCGGAAGAATCATCACCAACCGACCGGACTGACAATATCATTGATCACTCTGTTGAAGAACCGAGTCCGGAACCGGAGAAACCTAAATATCAGGTTCCGGGAATGGGTTCAGACCGACGGACACTGCTCTCCGGGATGTTCAAGGAATGGTTCCTTGAATATGCTTCATATGTCATTCTCGAACGCGCCGTGCCTCACATCGAAGACGGTCTGAAGCCCGTTCAGCGACGGATTCTTCACTCAATGCAGACTCTGGATGACGGCCGTTTCAACAAGGTCGCCAACATCGTCGGCAAC
>CAYQQG010000125.1:0-6302 GCA_964419535.1 uncultured Sangeribacter sp. | reverse complement strand
TTCCTTTAGGAACCGTCAAGAGCCGCATCTTCTTTGCCCGCAAGCGTCTTCAGGGCATGTTGAAAGATTATCGTTAATCATAAAAGGGAAAAGGATACGAAAAAATAGGACATAGCAAATCCGATATGGCAAGGCAGGCTGAATCAGAGCCTCCGGCAATTATAAAAATGTATTTGACCCAAAATTTGGGCACGGTTATCAAGCCGTGCCCTTAATTTTTGGAAATAAGTTTTTGGAAATAAATTTTGCAGATAAGAAGTATATGATTAATTTTGTAAATTCAATAGAATACGCATGGGGAAAAAGACTAAAAAATTCTTGTTTTGGGTCAGACGCAGATCGCATCTGCCCGTGATAATCATAGGAGGCTTCATCGTGTTGCTTCTGGTTCTCAATGAGGATACGAGCGTGAAACTGAATATGGAATATCAGAATGAAATCAACGAACTCCAGCGTCAGATTAAACTGAACAAGGATTCCGCCGAATACTACCGCTCAAGGCGCAAGGCCATTGAGAACGGTGAGTCGGACCTTGAGCAAGTTGCTCGCGAACAATTCCACATGCAGCGCCCGTCGGAGGATGTTTATCTCATCCGTTAGGGCCATCGATAAGAAAAGAATTTGAAATGGGATCTAAAAAAGAACTGACTCCGGAGCTTGCCGAAGCCCGCAGAAAAAAAATGGAGGGTGTCGCAACCGTTGGCCTTCTATTGGTGGCCGTGGCTATGCTGGGTCCTTTCATGACATTTGGGAATACGGGATTTGATTGGATGCAGGTGTTTAAATGGGTCTATGCCGCCGGCGCCTTGATATACACATTCGCGCGATTGGTGAGCGTGAACGATCCTCGCGACAGTCTGCGTCTGCGCCGTCTTCGCCGGCTGGAGTTTTGGGCCGGAATGGCCTTCTGCATCGGAGCTTTCTTCTGGTTTTATAATGAAAGAAGATTTGGCAATTCAATGTTCGTGGCCCCGATGGCAATTCTCAAGGATGTGGTTGCCTTTTCGATGGCCGGTGCTGTCATACAGGTCATCGCTTCATGGATGATAGCGTTTCGCCAGCAGAAAGAGAAGAAGGAACGCGAAGAGAGCGGCAAGAAATCCAAGCCGGATAAGGGTGGCAAAAACAATTCCAAGTCAAAGAAAGCGCGAAAAGAATGAGAGCAAACGGAGGATTCCTGGCTGTCGATGCTGGAAACACGCGTCTGAAAGCCACATATTTGCCTGATGATCCGCACTATTTCCCGGAGGCAATAGCGGTTGATTCAGACAATTCCGAAGCTCTTATGGATCATATCGAACGGTTTATGTCATACGGACGGTTGTCTTGTGCAATGGCTGTCACCGGGAAATTCGATGTCCGGTTGGCCGAAACGCTCCGTCTGAAAATTGGAGACAGTTTTATGGTGCTTACCCCGGCCACAGAGCTCCCGATTCGGATTAATTACCGATCCCCTGAGACTCTGGGACTTGACCGCAAGGCGACCGCTTGCGCCGCCTCGGCGCTCTACCCTTCGGAACGTCTGGTCATAGTGGACGCGGGAACTGCACTGACAATAGATTTTGTAGACCGAAATGGATTCAACGGGGGGAATATCTCGCCGGGACTCAGGATGCGATTCCGCTCGCTACATGATTATACGGCCCGATTGCCCCTGATCACGGAACTTCCGAAAAAAATTCCCATTTTCGGGCAAGACACGAACGAGGCCATTTCGGCCGGAGTGTTCAACGGTTGGAGGGATGAAGTTGCCGGAACCTTGACGGTCTCTGCGGCATTGGGGTATAATAAAGTTCTGCTCACCGGGGGTGATGCGCCGCTGTTAATGGAAAGCCTTCCGGAAACATTGGAGAGGTTGGGACGAAAGGAAATAAAAATTGAATATCATCCGCATCTGCTTGCTGAAGGGATGCGGACCATATATAGACATCATGAAAATAAGAATTAGTAGATTCGGAAGACTGGCCGCCTGCCTCATGGCGTTGCTGGCAGTTGGATTAATATCAAAGGCCGATGTGACAAGTCCCTATTCAATGTATGGATATGGCATAATCGGAGATCGGGCAACCTCGATGCAACGTCAGATGGGCAGCATCGGATACGCAATGAATTCCGGACGTCAGATAAATGTGATGAACCCGGCTTCGTATGCGGCCGTCGATTCGCTGACATTCCTGTTTGATATGGGCGCCGACGTGTCCATTCTCTGGAGCAAAGAAGGGTCGGCAAAAGAGCGGACAACAGGCGGCGGCCTCGATTATATCACGATGCAATTCCCCCTGAGCAAATTCATGGGCATGTCGATAGGCATGCTCCCTTATACCTCAGTCGGTTACGCCTTCGGAAATCCCGTTTCACACGGAACCATGGAGAATCAAGGCCGCGGAGGCATCAATATGGCTTATCTCGGTGTGGCCGGCGAATTTAAGGGAGTCGCTCTCGGTGCCAACATCTCTTACAACTTCGGCAATATTATAAACGATCTCTATTCCAATCCAACCAACTCAGGCCAGACTCTGCTTGAACACGTAATGCAGATTCGAGACTGGGATCTCGTTCTTGGCGCACAATACACGGCGCGCCTCTCAAAAGCGAACTCCATGACATTGGGTCTGACCTATAGTCCCAAAAAATCCCTTCACGGAAAATCATGGGTGACGCTTCAGGAAATGACTCAGGAAACCAAGCCGGACACCGTCGGACGGCTCGGACTGAAAGGGAACTACGAGACGCCTCAATCATTCGGAGCCGGCATCGCATTAAAACATCAAAGATCCTCGAGGTGGATGGTGGAATTTGACTTCTCTTATCAGCAGTGGAGCAAAGTCAAATATTCTTCCATTCAGAATCTGACAAATTCCTCGCTGACAGTTTTTCAGGGAATGGATTTTGCAGACCGTATCCGTTATGCCGTCGGTGGCGAGTGGGTCCCGAAAATCCGTGGTAATTATGGCCAGAGAATGACCTATCGTCTGGGAGCCTACCTTTGTGACGACTATCTTAAGATCCAATCCAATCAAGTCCGTGAATATGGTGTCACTTGCGGTGTGGGATTGCATACGCCCCAGGATAAGACGATGATTAACATCGGATTTGAATGGAAGCATCGTGCGGCGCATCCGCAGCCTATGCTTTCTGAAAATTATTTCAACATCACGCTGGGTGTCAATTTCAATGAACTCTGGTTCTGGCAGCGTAAGATCAGATAATGAAACTTTATTGCGGATTGCGTGGATTGCCGGCGTTGGCCGCCTTGATCTTAATGGCGGCCGGAATCATGTCTTGCCGTGAAGAGGTGAAAGTCAATGTCGCCTCTAAAATCAATGCGTCGCGCATGCCCACAATGTCCACCCGCAACATTGCCACTCTTATCAGTGATTCCGGAATCACGCAATATAAAATTGTCGCGCCTCTATGGGAGGTATATGACAACATCGATCATCCATACTGGCGTTTTCCTGAAGGTCTGTTCCTGAGAAAGTTCGACCGTAATCTAAATGTGATTGCCACGATCGCCGCCGATTCAGGTGTCTTCTTTAAAGACAAAAACCTATGGCGCCTTGACGGAAGGGTAGAGGTGACCAAGATGCCGGACGAACTGTTTCAGACAAACCAAGTCTTTTGGGATCAGAATAAGGGAATCGTATACAGCGACTCCTTCATTCATATCGAAAATTCCACTCACATGATGGAAGGATATGGATTTCACGCCAAGCAGGATTTCACCGGATACAGCATACACAGGCCATTAGGAATATTCCCTGTAGACCGTGAAAATATTCAAGGTGGCGGAAGTCCGGTGATGCCGGGGCCACCTCCGGCCGGTCAAACGAAGGTCTCGGCTGAAGATGCCCGTCAAGCCGCATCTCAGGAATAAACACTTAAAGAAAACGGTGTATCGCAAAAATACTCTTTCCCCAAATAAGAATATATAATCAAAGGTATATCGTAAAAAGAAACAATTATATAAATAAAAGGTGACATTCGAATTATATCTCATATTGACTATTCTCGCGGTGGCATTCTCCGCGTTCTTTTCCGGCTCGGAAATCGCGTATGTGCAATCTGATAAAGTACGTGCCGAAATCGACGCGAGCAATGGCGGCATGGTGAACCGGATTGTGAAGGGCTTCATGCGTCATGAGGATATGTTCATCTCGTCACTGCTCGTCGGAAACAATGTGGTGCTCGTAATCTATGGCATCACGTTTTCCGCAATGGTGAACGGACCGCTTGAGAACTTGCTTCATAACGAAGCCCTGGTTTTGATTGTCAATACAATCGCTTCGACGGGAATTATACTCCTAATGGGTGAGTTTGTTCCCAAAACCGCTTTCAGGATCAATCCCAACTTCGCTATGAGAATAGTGGCGTTGCCGCTATACATTATTTATATAATCATATATCCCATAACCTTGCTGACATCGGGAATTTCCCGAGGATTGATGAAGCTGTTCCATATCCGGATGCCTGAAGCCGGTCATTCGGCCCTAACCATGGAGCAGATTGATGATTATATCGAACAGACGCTCGACTCTCAGCCCGCAGAAAAGGTCGTGGAAAATGAAGTGAAAATCTTCCGCAACGCCATTGATTTTAAAGACACGAATATAGGAGCCTGCATGATTCCGCGAAACGAAATCGTAGCCGTCGGGATAGACAGGATTTCGCGCCAGGACCTTATCAAAAAATTTATCGCCACGGGGCTGTCAAAGATCGTGGTCTACAAGGATGACATAGACGATGTGATCGGCTATATCCACATATCAGAACTGTTCGACACTGAATCTGATTGGCAGAAATGTCTAAAACCTGTTATTTTCACTCCCGAGACTATGCTCGCCAATAAAATGATGCGCAGAATGCTGACAGAAAAACGGTCTCTCGCAATTGTTGTCGATGAATTTGGTGGCACAGCAGGTCTCGCCACACTCGAAGATCTCGTGGAAGAAATCTTTGGCGAAATTGAGGACGAGCACGACAAAAATCGTGTCGTTGCGCGCGAACTGTCACCCGGACACTATGAATTTAGCGGGCGTGCGGAAATAGATGATATTAACGAAAGATTCCACCTTGATCTGAAAGAAAGCGAAGAATATCACACGCTGGCCGGATATATGCTCGATATTCTCGAAGAAATGCCCGTTGAAGGCAAAGAATACGACTTCAATGGACTGATGATAAAAGTTGTCAAAATGACATCAACTAAAATTCAGCTCGTGGAAATCATAGACAAGCGGATAGAAAATTAAAAAAATTGAAAAAATATTTTAAAAAGATAGTGCAGATGTCAAAATAAATTCGTACATTTGCATTTCAAATTTGGGTCGAGAACCCTAAGATTTTCACTCAATCGAAATAAAGGCTAATCCTCATACAGTTGCCGATAACTAATGGCGGCACGAGGAAAAGCGATATTTTAGATTGAACCACGTATGACCGGAAGGCTGAAGATGTCAGCTCGCAGGAGGTGCTGAACTCCGCCGCGTTAAATCAGCTAAACGCTGAAAACGCCCGGGACGGCAACAGACGGCTGAATGGTCAACCTCATTATCTGATATTTTATAAAATGAGCACTACGCCCACTTTCAAAAAATCTGTTCTGGGGATTCAAGGTAACTTGATGTCGTTCGCGATGAAGTTGACCTTGAATAAAGAGGAAGCGCACGATTTGGTTCAGGATACCAACTTGAAGGCTCTCAGGAACGAAGAAAAGTTCGCGGAGAACACAAACTTCAAAGGTTGGATGCTGACAATTATGCGCAACATCTTTATAAACAATTACAGAAAGTCAGCGCGCGAATGCACGGCGGTTGACGCCACGGTGGATCTTTATCACATCACCAACGCCACTGACACTTCCTGTAATGCTCCCGACGGAGCGTTCGCCATTAACGAGATCTCGGAAATCCTAAAAACATTCCCGAAAGACTATCGTCAGGCGTTCAACATGCATATCGCAGGATACAAGTATGAAGAGATAAGCGAAAAGCTGGGCATGCCGCTCGGCACTGTCAAAGCGCGCATCTTTAATACTCGTAAGCAACTACGTGAATTATTGAAAGATTACAGAGATTAATTTGAAAGATCGAAAAGACTCACAAATTTTTTTCAACGACTGAAACAGACAGTCATCTTATAAAACTTCACCTTATTCAACCGCCGGATCTCAGCAACCGGCGGTTTTTTTATTACCCTAAAGTCCCTAAAGTCTCTAAAGACCCTAAGGACACAAAAGGCCATCTTTCTTCCTTAACTTTCATTAACATTTTTAAACAAAAATTTATTTCGGTCATTTACAG
>CAYQQG010000124.1:0-6362 GCA_964419535.1 uncultured Sangeribacter sp. | reverse complement strand
CCGGGGACACAAGGATTTTCAGTCCTTTGCTCTACCAACTGAGCTATGGCACCAACGTTTGTATGGGTTGCTTTTGGGGTTATCCCCGTTTGCGAGTGCAAAATTAGAACTTTTTTTTTATTTGTGCAAGTTTTTTTGAAAAAAAGTGAAGTTTTTTTTGTTTTATTGTTTGATTTTCGGTTTTCTCTACCAAATTTTTGGTAGCTTCCAAATGAAACAAATCGATTAGACGGATTTAATAAAGGATGTTTTACAGTTAGATATGACACCTGTATTTTGGCTATTGTGAATAGTTTTCATAATGAAACAGATCAAGTTGACGGATTTAATAAAGGATGTTTTTCAGTTAGATATGACATCTGTATTTTGGCTAGTGTGAATAGTTTTCATAATGAAACGGAATTGAGTTGGAGGATGTAAAAAAGATGTCTTCTCCAAATTTTAATTTAACCGGCTTTTTAGTTTTGAATGTAGATGTAATTCACAGTTTCAGTTGTAATTTATAATTATGACGAATCAGTGTCAATGTAATGTGTAATTCAGAAAAAAGTAGTAACTTTGCAATCATTATGAAGTTTTTCGTAAGATCTCGGTTAGCAAAATGGTTAAGAGTGTGCTGTCTTGTCGCAGTATTCAGTTGTTTTGCGATTTTAGTTTTCGGAAGTTCGGGTCTTGAAGAACCGGAATCCGGATCGAAAGGCCGGTTGTCTGTTGCATTTCTTGGCGATTCGAATATATGGATTGGGGGTGATGATTGTGGAAATCCCTCTTCTTGGAGCGGTCATCTTGTGCGGCTCGGCGGTTTCCGGAGGTCGAGGAGTTTTGCGCGCAGTGGCGCGACAATAACAAACACGGCGGCTACGCGGGCCGACACTGTGCATTATTCTGAGTTGCTTAACGATACGAATACGCTTTATAATCAGGCTTTAAGGCTTAACGGGACTGTTCGGCGCGGAGAGCTTGAAAATCCGGATATAATAATAGTATCCGGAGGATCAAACGACGCGTGGTTTCAATCGTGGCGTCCCGGATTGTTTGATGATCCTCAAATAGAGGTCACGGAATTCACCTCTCCCGCGGAGGCCACGACTTTGAAGAGCTCGCTGCTTCTGGTGATAAGATTGTTGCGTTCGGTCAATCCGGATTCGAGAATTGTAGTTGTCGGTCCGCCGTTTATGACCAAGGCGTCACCGGAAGCGATTTCCAAAGTAAATGATGAAATGGAGAGAGTTGCCAATGATGAGGGCGTTGTGATGGTGAGGCTTGACCGAAGCGAGTTGATTGATCCTGAAGTTGAATCTGAAAAATTCACGTTCACCACGGATGGCGTTCACACTTCTCCGGGCGGCGCCGAGAGAATTGCCGCCTATGTCTGGTGCTTGCTCAATCTTGAGTAAATAAGTGAAGAGGCGGGTTCTAACCCCAAATAATAACTTTGAAATCAATATGTAAGATGGTTTTTTCCGATCTTTTTTTCATATTTGTCTTTATTCCGTCGTTTGCGTTGGCCTATCTTCTTGCGGCATGGCTTGACAAGAAGGTTCTGCCGAAAAGAAGGATCAGGATTATCGCCGGGAATCGTGGCGATTCCGGGTTGGCCGGGGGGTCTTCGGATGACGTTTGTGAACAGGAGTCTGAGGAACGGGTTGAATCGGTTCCGGGCTTCAGGGCGCGAAATGCGGCGCTGGTTGTGTTCTCATTGCTGTTTTATGCGTGGGGCGAGCCGGTCTATGTCTTTCTGATGCTTATCTGTGTTCTGGCCAATTATCTTGCGGGACTTGGAATCGCATCGGGCCAGAAGAAGGGGAGCCAAAAAATCGCGAAATTCTGGATGTGGGCCGGAGTGGTTTGCGATATTCTTCTGCTCTGTTCATTCAAATATCTCGGATTTTTCGGCGATACGCTTTCATCGATCGGGTTTGATGTGACTTTTCCCGTGATTGCGTTGCCTATAGGCATAAGTTTTTATATCTTCCAATCGATTTCATATCTTGCGGATGTTTACCGCGAGGATGCTCCGGTTCAGCGGCGATATTGGGACTTGTTGCTTTACATCTCGATGTTTCCGCAATTGATTGCGGGTCCGATTGTCCGATATGACAAGGTGGCGCATGAGATTCATCAGCGGCATGTGACGTCTGAGGATTTTGCCGAGGGCGCCTATCGGTTTTTCATAGGACTGGGGAAGAAGGTTATACTTGCGAATATTCTTTCGGAGGTAGTCAAAGGATGTCTTGAGCAAGGGGTTGATGAGATGTCGGCATGGGGCGCCTGGATCGGCGTGGCCGCGTTTGGGCTTCAGATATATTTTGACTTTTCGGGATATTCGGATATGGCTATCGGCATGGGGCGTGCATTAGGTTTCCATTTCAATGAGAATTTCAATCATCCGTATTGTGCGTCTTCGGTTACAGATTTCTGGAGGCGGTGGCATATTTCTCTCGGGAGTTTCTTCCGCGACTATGCCTATATCCCAATGGGTGGAAACCGGCGTCATCAGATGCTCAATCTGCTGACCGTTTGGTTTCTGACCGGAATGTGGCACGGAGCGAGCTGGAATTTCGTCGGGTGGGGACTTTATTTCGGGTTGATTCTGATAATAGAGAAATTCATCATTTTCCCTCAGAAATGGCTTCCCAAGATCGTTGTCCGAGTGTGGGCTCTGATAGCTGTCATCCTGAGCTGGGCGTTTTTCTATTTTGATAATTTTGACCGTCTGAAAGCGTGGTTTTCGACCGCGTTCAGCCGGCCCGGCGAATTGACGATTCTCGAACAGACGGCTTTGACGGACAATTTCTGGATCTGGGTGGTCGCCATCTTGCTTTGCATGCCTTTGAGAGCGAAACTCGAACGGCTCGCTGAACGCAAACTCAACGGGACGGGCGGAGCATACATGCTGTCGGCCGGACGGGCCGTGGCCTCAGCCATAATCCTCATCCTCTGTGTCGCTCTTCTTGTGGGAGCCACAAATAATGCTTTCATATACACACGATTCTAAGACCCCGTCCCATAAAAATGAAGCCTTCTAACATATATATTGCTGTAATATTAATCGTTTTCGCGGCTCTCGCGGTCATATTTCTCTTCATGCCGCGGAGCACGTATTCGGAACTTGAGAAACGTGATCTGGCAGTTTTCCCGGAGTTCTCACCCGAAAAGCTGAAGGGAGCGGTCTATCCGAATGAGGTTTCCCATTGGTTCAGTGACACGGAACCTTATCGAGATGTGTTCATGACCTTCAGCATGGGGCTTCGCGACAAGATGCGGATGCCTTTCGGAAGTGATGACGCGGTCACGTTCCGTCCCGCTGACAATGGTGAGACGCCGGGAGCCGATGTGGGATCGGATCAATTGGCGGAATATGAGAACAAACTGACGGCCAATGAAAACGCCAAGATAACAACGGGAGGCATAATGCTTATAGGCAAAGCTCCGAATGTCATAGCTCTCAACGTTTTCGGAGGCGAGGCAACCGGGGGCATAGCGTTTGCCAATGCCGTCAGCCGTTATGCCCGGGAACTGCCGGGAGTGAAGGTATACGCTATGGTGGTTCCCCTTTCTTCAGAATTCTATACTCCTGATAAGGCAAAATCGCGCACGAAGCCCCAGTTCCCATTCATCCGGAACATATACAGTCATCTGACGGACGGCGCCAAGGGCGTCAATGCCTATAACGCCCTTGCGAGCCATGTCAGTGAGCCCATCTATCTTCGCACCGACCACCATTGGGCACCGCTCGGAGCCTATTACGCGACAGAAGCGTTCGCCAAGGCTGCCGGAGTCCCGTTCAAGGATTTATCCTCATACGACCGGCGCGTCATTAAGGGATATGTCGGTTCAATGTATGGCTATTGCAAAGATATGTCACTGAAGAACTCACCTGAGGATTTCGTATTCTACGTTCCGAAGGGAGCGTCCTATGAGACGACCTATCGCGACTATAAACTCAACAAGTCCTATCAGGTTGTTTCCGAGAGCGCTCCGGCGAAAGGAGAATTCTTCTATAAATATAATGACGGCAACGGGGGCGCCTACTGCACGTTTATGGGCAGCGATCACCGCCTGACACATATACATACGGACGCCCGCACCGGACGCCGGCTTGTGATTGTTAAAGATTCATACGGCAATCCCGTCCCCAGTTTCCTATTCTATAGCTTTGATGACATTTATGTTGTCGACTTCCGCTATTTCTCCCACAATATGAAGAAATTTGTGAAGGACAATCAGGTTACGGATCTTCTTTTCGCTATGAATGTCTTCAATGCTTATTCTTCCACGGCTCCGGCGAAAATAGAAAGGCTTCTGACACAAGGCGAGAACGTGTTTGCGTCGCCGGCCGCAGAACCCGCAAAAACCTCCGGGACCGTCGTCCCTAAGGCCCCTAAGGCAGATCAGAAACCGAAAGTGGCCGAGTCTGAAACCTCCGTAAAGACAGGCCACGAATCCGTAAAATCTGAACACAATCCGGAGAAAAAAACTGAAAATCGGCAATCCTCTGAAAATGAGGGTAAGATTAATTCAGAAAAAGAACAGGAATGAAAAACGCCATCTCGCGAATTTGCGAGATGGCGAAATTTTTTATAATTTTGCACTTTCTAAAAAATTAATATCTATGGGAGGTATAATGGGCGTAGCTGCCCTTGATGAATGTCGCAACGACCTTTTTTATGGAGTCGACTACAACTCACACCTCGGAACGCGCCGTGCCGGCATGGCAACCTATGACCCCGAGGAAAAGCGTTTCTGTCGCTCAATCCACACACTCGAACAGACCTATTTCCGCACAAAATTTGAGAAAGAGCTTTCAAAGTTCAAGGGACATCTTGGAATCGGAGTGATTTCCGATACAGACCCGCAGCCGATTGTGATTAATTCCCATTTGGGAAAATATGCGATCGTGACCGTGGCCCATGTTGAAAATATTGATGACCTTGAACACGAGCTCATTGAAAGCGGCGTCCATTTCGGCGAATTGAGTTCAGGAAAAACAAATCAGACAGAACTCATCGCACTCCTCATCAATCAGGGACGCACTTTCCGAGAAGGGATAAACTATATGTTTGACCGGATCAAAGGCTCATGCACACTTCTGATCCTGACCGAGAAAGAAGTCATCGGCGCCCGCGACCGCCTTGGCCGTACGCCTCTTGTGCTCGGCCATAAAGACGGTGCCTACTGCATGATCTCAGAAAGCACTGCCTTCGCAAATCTCGGCTACGAGCACGTCCGCGACCTCGGACCCGGCGAGATAGTTTCGATAACGCCCGAATCTTCCGTGACGATCGCCACGCCTGGTGACAAAATGCAGATGTGCTCCTTCCTTTGGGTCTATTATGGTTTCCCCACCTCGACCTATGAAGGACGTAACGTCGAAGAAGCCCGCTTCGCGTCCGGTTACGCAATGGGAGAAGCCGATGAGACAGAAGTTGACTGCGCCTGCGGAATTCCCGATTCAGGTGTCGGCATGGCCTTAGGCTATGCCGCCGGCCACCACATTCCCTACCACCGCTGCATCTCAAAATACACGCCGACATGGCCACGCAGCTTCACGCCCTCCGACCAATCGATGCGGAACTTGGTCGCCAAGATGAAACTCGTGCCCAACCGGGCTATGCTCAAAGGGAAGCGCGCGCTATTCTGTGACGACTCCATTGTCCGCGGCACACAGCTCAATGACAATGTCTCGGAACTATACGGAAATGGTGCGACCGAAGTCCACATGCGAATTGCCTGTCCGCCACTGATCTACGGATGCCGCTACATAGGCTTCACATCTTCAAAGAGCGACATGGAGCTTCTGACACGTCGCCTGATAGAAAAATTCGAAGGTGACGTCAACAAAAATCTCGACAAATATGCCCGGACCGGCTCTCCGGAATACGAGCGCCTTGTAGAAGCCATCCGCGAGCGCTTCGGCCTGACCTCATTGAAGTTCAATCCGATAGAGACACTTGTCGCCTCAATCGGACTGCCCAAAGAAAAGATCTGCACCCACTGTTTCGACGGCAGCAGCTATTTCGGCAACACTATCGACTAAGACCCCGTCCCAATTTTAGATATAGCAAAAGGTCCGAACTCACTGCTGAGTTCGGACCTTTTTCCGTCCGGATTGGATCGTAAGCCTCCGGCTTGCGCCCTTGCCAAAAAGTGTTTTTGATGTCCTTAGAGCCCTTAATGACCTTAAAATCCTTTAATCCGTTATTCGATCGCGTCTTTAATTGCCTCCACGATCCGCCGGACTTCCGCATCGCCGACCCACGGTCCGGCCGGTAGGCAGATTCCGCGCGCGAAGAGATCCTCCGAAACCCCGTTGACATATGCCGGATTGTCACGATAGACCGGCTGACGGTGCATCGGCT
>CAYQQG010000123.1:0-6368 GCA_964419535.1 uncultured Sangeribacter sp. | reverse complement strand
ATCATTGCACGCATTAGATTGCTGTAACTTCGATAGTAGGTGTCATCTTCTTTTCGGAATTTGACAGCAAAACTGTCAGCGATGGCAAGTTCTTTGCTTGCGAGACTTAAATTGCCGGAGTTGAGTGCGTTCATGGCGAGCTGCATGTGAAGGTAGTCTGCCGCTCCATTATCAGGCGAGGATTTTTTAAAGATACCCTCCACAACTTCGTTACTATCGGCAGTACGGCCCATCTCACCTAAAATCTGAGCGCGCTCCAATTCAAACATAAACTGTTTGTCGCCCCATTTATGCGTACGGGCATAGTCAATCAATTCTTCGGTGAGCAATAATGCGGAATCAAGTTTTTCAGCATATTCGTATGCACTCAAAAGCATATATTTAGCCTCAATTTTTCGGAGAGTATCAGTTTCAATATCAATAAGTCTCCGGGCAAAAGGAATTAGTTCACGTCCCTGATATTCCGATGCTCCGAGAAGCACTCTGATGCGAAGCGTAGGAGCAATCAAAGAATCAGGCACATTCGGCAGAGTTACGATAGAATCAAGCATAGAGATAGCTCCCGGAATGTCGCCGACCCAGAACTTATACCAAGCGTAAGCCGAGCCGCTTCGGATGTCTCTGACAACATCTTTTCCGCTATAATAATTATGGGCGAACGAGATTAGAGAATCGCCTATCATCGAACGGTTCTGGCGCATGTGTCCAAAAGCCTTCAGGTAATGATATTTGGCCCGCAGCGAGTCTTTTTTGATGTTTGACAGGTCGATGACATCCAAAATCGCCATAGCGCTGTCGGCATTTGTCTGCATCAATTTCTCGGCTTCATTGAGCTGTTTATGTTGGCGAAGGCGTGAATTTGTGCAAGATGCGGCGAACAATGCAATGACTCCACACAGAACATAATATAAAATGTTCCGGGTGGCCGATCCCTTTTCAGGAAAAGTCATTCCTTTCAGGTGGAGAATCTTTGTGGGTTCGTCTGTCGAACGTGATGATCGGTTCATTTAATAAGTAAGTTGTTTGTTTAAGTTCCTTGAGAACCAGGCTCTTATTCTTTGATGAGCTTGCGTATTCTCAAAAGGCAGATGAAGACGGCAACAGCGGTCGTGCTCCACATCGCGATTGCCGAAGGGAGCGTTTCGTTAAGTGAGCAGATGAAGCCGATAGCTCCCAATGTGAGACAGCCCGCGATCGTTGCAAAGGCACGGCGCGTATAAGAGAATCCATAGAAGTGGCGGCACATGAGGAAGCTGATTCCAATGTCAAGGCCTGTTCTCACGACAAGTCCCACTCCCAATCCGATAAGTCCGAAAAGGTGATAGAACAGGAGACTTGTCCCAAGCCATAAGACATTCGCACACACGACTTCAAGCCAGATGTAGGCCTTCTTATTGTCTTTTGCGATGAAAATATATCCCAGAGGGAAGGTGACGCCTTGCATGAGGACACCCATTGCGAGCCACCGTATGAGAGGCGAGATTTCTAAAAAATTATCTGACAGCAGAATGCGAATGGCAATCGGAGCCAAGGCAATCAGGCAAAGGATCAGGGGCGTGGCGATCAGTATGACAATTTCAGCCTGACGGTTCACTATCTCTCTCAGGCGGATATTGTCGTTGCTGACAGCCGAGATGCGTGGAAAATAGTCCATTGCAAGAGCGCTGAAGACGATTCCGATATATTGGTTGGTTATTGAGTTCGCCGCTTGAAACAGACCGACATCCTCAAGCGAACCGGCAAATCTGACGAAGGCGTTAATAAGATAGTTCGTGGCCGAGCCGACGAGTGACCCGATCATGAATACCAACCCTAAGGAGATAAGGCGTCTGACAAGATGTTTATGGTCATTCCATACGAAAGCGACCGGCGCGGAGTCTGAAGATTTGCGGTATGAGATGTAGTAGAAGAGGAATGTGGCGAGGGCGAGTATAATCATCGCCGGCACGATTCCTGAAGTCCCGAAAAAATAATAGAGCGGCACGCCGCAGAAAAGGCCGGTGAGCCCACCGACAATAGAGGCTTTTGACAACCTCTTCACTTCGCCCAATCCTTGAAGGACTGAAAGATAGCCGGCCCCGGCAATCGTGAGGCCGACGGCGATTCCGAGCAGTATGAATTGGAAGGTATAATCGCGAGTGCCGAAGGTCCATTCGCTCAGCCAAGGGGAGAGGAGAGCACAAAGGACAGCACCGAGCAGTGAAGTTGCCAGAATGAGTTTCCGGGCCACGGAAAGGATGGCTCCCGAATCTTTGCCCCCGGCCGCCGCGACCTCTTTCACAATGGAGAGATTGACGCCGAGACCGCCAAGCTGTTGAATCGTTGAGGAGGCGGTCGTGAAAAGCGATGAAACTCCCATTCCGGCCGGACCGAGAATCACGGCGACAAACTTCCCGCGCAGAAGATTCACCAGAATCGTGAATATCTGCACGCCGCCGAAAGCCGTTATGCGCTTAAGGATCGTTCTGTTGCTGTTATCGTCGTTGGCGGTCGTCACTTTTTCAAAAATGCTCTTGAGTTTGATTAGAAGAATTCTAAAAATTTATCAGACGGAGGTTCTGATATCAATAAATTCGGCACCTCCGACTTCGGCCGCGAATCTTGAGAAGCCGGAAGGATACATCCCGCGAAGTGTGATTCTGTAGACGCGTTCCGCGTCCATCAGGAGCTGTTGGTCGGTGAAGGCCTTAAGCCATATATCTTCGTGACCGTCCGGGGCAAGATCGATATTCCGTATGTCGCCGGGAGTGATATAAATCCGTGGATCCGCATCCGCAATGAAGTTTAGGAAACGGCGGCTGTCGGACGTGACGAAAATGCCGTAGCCTTCCGGTAAATTCCTGATGATTTTCAACATTAAGTTCCGGCAATCGGTCATTAATCCAATGGCGTCCTTTTCAGCGAGCACTTCGTCAGACCAATCCTTGAAGTCACCGAGCAGACGCAGGAATCGAAGATGAAAGGCCCAGTATTTCCGGCCAAGATGCGCCTTATGTCCGTTGACTGAAGAGGACAGGCGCGGCGTCGGACGGAAAAGTGTCGTGTAAAGTTTGTGATATCTCCCTATGGAACTGTCCGAATTGGAATAAACATGGATTTCTCCCTTCAGCCCGTCGAGGGCCGCCTTAAGGATCTTATCTGAGGTCCGGTTGTCTTTATCCTGAATCACAACGGGCAGGGCGATCCCTTTGACGTGATGAACCTCAGAAGGATTTATGCGCCAATCATATTCTGCAGGTTCCAGATAATCCTCCAGTCTGAAAGGTGATGTCCATGAGATCCGGAAGGGAATTCCGCGTTTCGAAACTTCATCGAATGTCGAAAGCACTCCGCGGATGCGGTCGGTCGTTCCGCCATGATACATACTTCCGTCGAAAGGGCAGATGACGAGGGTTTGATCTTCGGTTCCAACCGATTCATCCACCATTGCGGCTGAATTTCCGGAAGAGTTTTTTCGGGGAGTGTCAAAATAATTCTCCCGATAGAAAGCCCCGGATTCAGAATCTTCCGGAATTTGCCCATTGCGGAAAATTTTCAGTTTATTTTCAAGAGAGCGGTTGTCTTTCAGTTTTTTCTTTATGTGCCGGCATTTTCGCGCCGGACGTTTCAGTTGGTATTTGGCGGACCCAAAAAGCTCCTTAATTCCGGCCCGCAGCGCGAGGATTTTGGCAGCGGCCGGAATCGGCATCCTTGAAATCAGATTTAAATGGAAGCTCGTCTTTGCGCCCAACGTTTCACGATCAAGAGCAGAACGGGCGGATTCAATCGCCTTGAATGCCAATTCCCGATCGGCTCCGGAGAAATCATTGGTGTAAACATATTGGATACAGTCAAGGATGGTGTTGATAAGTTGTTTCTGGCCCAACAGGTATTCTTCTGAATTTTTGCCAAAGTTGCCGGCCAGCATCTCATTGACATCAACGCATGATTTCAAAATATCGAATTTCCGGACAGAAACCTTATGGGTGACGGAATCGGGATTTATGCGGAAAAGGTATCTGACACGCGAGAAAACGACTGTCTCGGACAGAAAGATGATCCAGCGTGTCAGTGTTTCGTCGGCATTGCAATCGTAATGCTCATCGCCAAACATCTCAAACGCCTTGAGATATATTTTTTTATCAAAGACACCGCCGTTGCATGAAACTTTCCAGCCGTCAAGTGTCAGCCTCACGCTTTCAGGGCCGTTCATCGGTTGCTGAGGGACATATTTTTGCAAATCCATGAACGGTTCGGTTATTGAATTTCTGATGAAATACATCAAAGGATAGACAGTCTGAGCCTTATTCTTTTGCTTGATTTCCAGAAGTTTTTCAAGATAATCCGGGTCAATGCGGTCATCGGCGTCGAGAGGGGCGATGATTTCGGCTTTCGCTTCGCGGATTGCGTCGCGACGGGGAATGAAAGGACTCCCGGAAGGTTCGTCGCGGTATATAACCTTTATTCTTGATTCTGCGGCCGCATATTCATTGATAATTCCGAGCGTATTGTCTGTCGAGCCGTCATCAACCACAATGAGTTCCCAGTCCGTGAAAGTCTGGGCAATGATCGACCCGATGGCTTGACCGATAAAATCCGCGGCATTGAAGGCCGGCATTATGAAAGATACGGCGGGGCTTGCGTTCATTATAAAAATCTCGGGAAAATGCTGCCGGCTCCGGGGAAGCCGAGAGAGGTGTATTTATTTGCGCATCGGATTGTCAGCCGGTCTGAAAGTGACAGAGCGGGATGCCGCAGCGCCTTGTTCAGAAGTTTGCGTCCCCCCTCGCGGTCCCCTTCGAGTTGATAGTGGGCCGCGAGAATCGCGCGGCGGTAAGCCAACAGACGAAAGATTGAACGATTCTCGGGGAGTCCGGCCGCGAACTTTTCCATGGCGTCAATAGCCTTTTCCCATTCGTCCTTTCGGTGGAGATATCCGAGTCCGGTGATTGAGTTCTCCTGAACGGTGACGTCGGCGCGCACTTCGTCCGTCATCTTCATCTTCCCGCCGGCCGAAATGAGCCGGAGGCCTAATTCCCAATCGTCCCAGCCACCGATTTCCGGATTCCAACTTCCGGCTGCGCGCAGATAATCGGTTTTGACGGCATAAGCCAATGTCGCCAGAAGTCCTTGGACGAGATGATTCTCCAAGATTCGGTCCGGATGCATTCTCCGTTTGCGCGTGGAGCCATCCGGGTTATGGTATTCTATATTCCAGACGGTAATGTCCAATTCCGGATCCGACATAAAGTCTTCCATTGCTTTGCGGATGAAATCGGGTCTCATCCGGTCGTCGGAGTCAAAGAAGGATATATATTCCGTCTTAGCGAGGCTTTCACCTTTTTTGCGCGCAGCGGACGCCCCTTGGCGTCTTTCAGATTCCAAAGTCACGTTCCACCCTTCAGAACAACGGGCGTCGGACCATTCCCGCGCTATTTCGCGAGAACGGTCCGACGAATTATTATCTATAAGAATGACAGCGTCCGGCCGGCGTGTCTGCACACGTATGCTCTCAAGCGTTGCCGGGAGTGTGGCTTCGCGGTTGAAGAAAGGAATGACAACTGTGATTCCCGGTTGTTGTGAGGGCATAGACAAGCGGAGAGGGCATGGAAAGTTAAAGAATTTTTCTCTTGGGATTTATCTCTTGCGGCGTCTTACAGATTTGGCGGCATTGCTGTTCCCCTGTGATGAAGAACCCGAAGAGCTCGGCCTTTTGACCGCACGCTTCTTGGTCGTGCGTTTCTTTGTGGTCTCGCGTTTCTCTTCGACCGGGGCCGAATCGTCAACAACGTTGAGCACGGGCTCACCGTCGACACCCTTCAGCTGACCTTTCTTCAAGGCTTCCTCTTTCTCTTTTTGAGCAAGATATTCCTCGCGCGTCGGAACCCAGAGATGTTTGCCATATTCGCGGAGACGGCGGTCAATGCTGTCCTGAGCCTGCTTAAGTTCGTCTTCGTCCGGGAACATTTGATTCATGGACAGGTTCCGCAAATTCTGAGTTTTGTATATCTCCCCGTCATACATTCCGAGATTGAAATAATCGTCGAGTGAATATGTCGGCAGGTTATTGTCGTCTGTGAGGAATATATATTGGTTTGCAAGGAAGGGGCGGAGCGCATCGAATTTGATCCAGAACATGGGATAGCGCGTGTCGCCGCCGAAATCTCCAATTCGGTTGAGAACCGGGCATATAGCTTCATCGCGGGTCTTCATCTGATTTGAACGGCGGTCGAACTCCCATTTCTCGATTATATAGTAATTGAGGACCTGACCCGTGGGCACATCGGCTTCCTCAATCGTGATATTGGCATTTTTCCACGACCCCGTCTGATTATAATAGATGTCGAAGCCGTCCAGCATTTCCGGAACGTTGAGCTTATATTGGTCGG
>CAYQQG010000122.1:0-6444 GCA_964419535.1 uncultured Sangeribacter sp. | reverse complement strand
AATGATTTGATTGCTTAAGATCTGAGGAATCTTTTCAGTCACGAATTGCAGGGACGGTCTTTAGCCGTATTGATTAGTAACAGGTAAAGAACATAGTCCCTGCAATCGGACTGAAAGAATCAGATTCAGAATATGAATCGGCCTTCACCTATCCAGCTGTCACCCTGAAGGGAGACGATGTGCATTCCGGAAGGGGGCAGCGTGAGGGTCGCGTTCAGATGATCGGACGAAGCCTCGAGACCGCCATTGATATTGTAGACATATACGCATCCCTCCATATCTTCGGGAGCCTGAACGGTCAGAACACCAGTCGTGTCATCGAACGACACTTCTATAGAAAGATTAATAGGCGCTCTGCCAATTCCATTTCCGATGGTGCCGCTTTTCTTTTTAAATTCAGTTCCGATTCGGTAGTTATCAGCTAGTGCTGGCGTAAATGCCAATAAACTGACAATTGTAAAAATAAGTAGTTTTTTCATTAATTTTACAAATTTTATCATATTACAGATACTATTATCTAAGTTGCAAAATTAACAATTCAGTATTTTAATTGCAAAAAAAAAGTTTAAATCACCCGTTGGCAATTACTTGATATATAGATAAATAAATATTTTTTATTTTGAAGAGTTTAAATCAGACTGATAGAGTTTAAATTTTGAGTGAATTTATTATTTTCGTAATATAAATTTTGATTAAGGATAAAACAATTTCGAGTTGATAGTGTAACATAAAATATTTGACATAAACGCCAAATATTTTATGATTCTTTAAGTAGCTTTCTAACGAAAGTTGTCATATTGATTTTGCTGTCTATGTTTAATTTTTTACGAATGGTTGCCATTATCATATAATGACTTTTTTGATCAAGATAATTCCCGGCCTCTTTCCCATTTAATCCAATTGCATAAAGACAAACGCATCTCATCTCATCATCCGTTAATCCATGTTCTTTAAGAAAATTTATGAAGTGAGGATGAGATATGGAAAAAGCGCTTAGTGTTTCATTGAGGAATTCAGCTTTATTATTATCAATCTCCTTAATCCATTTCCAGAATGGGTCGCCGTATTTATCGTGTTTTGTAATTGCCATTGCTATCATAGCGTTTAGTTTTTCAATTCTGGCAGTAATTAATCTGTTAAAATTTTCACCTCTTTTAATTATGTCTTTATGGCTCAAAGATTTAAGTTGTTCGATTTCTTGCTTCAAATTATTAATTTGGATATTGTAGGTATGCATCATTAGCGTTCTTTTTTCTTCCTCAAGTTTTATGTTTTCTTTCTCTATCAACAACTTCTGGTCAAGAATCTTTTTTTCTTTCTCTGCGTCTCGTCTTTTGATAGTTGCAATACTTGCGCGAAAACAAGCATTATAGTGACTAATGCTAATATAAAACCACAAATAAGAATTATGAGAATAATTCTATCCTTTTGCACAAGGTTATTTAGATTTTCAACTTGTATATTATATTTTTCTTCAGTGAAAAGTAATTTGCTATTAATAAGGTTGTTTAGTTCTATCTCATAACCTTTAACGAAATTTTTATAGGCATCAAGCGCTTCAGATTTTAAGTCAGCTTTATCAAGAAGTTCTGCCTTAACGGAAAGATATTTCAGCGAATCAGGGAATTGGTGTTGATTCACCATTTGCAAAAATTTAATTGCCTCTTCATTTTCTCCCGCATCGGACAGACTCATTGCAATATCAAGTTTCGATTCATCCGATAAATCATTCTTTCGTTTAAGGGAATCAAGCAAAGAAGAGACTTCGGATTTGTTTTTAAATGTAAGATATGCTATGATTTTTTCAGGAGTATAATCAAAACGGCTGTCCGATGGATGTTGATTACAAATACTGTCACAGATATTTAAGATTGTCAGAGCATAAGATTTATCATCCTTAAGGTTTGCTGAGTTAAGCAGGTATCTATAGCAAACAAACTCATCTTCTTCATGGCCACAATTTCTGTAAAACTTAACGGCTTTCTCTAAATGTTCAATTTGCTTGCCGTGATTGTATTGTTCAAAATAAAAGTGAGCTAATCCTCTGTGTAGTAAAGCTAAAGAAAGAGCATGTGTGGCGATGGCTGTGTCTTCTTCGGCTTGGAGGAAGGCGGTCATCGCGGCGTCATCGTCTCCGCGGTTCATGTGGATTCGGCCTTCGTAATAGCGGGTTTTGAGGCGCTCGTCGGGCGTCCCGTGCTTCGGATAGTAGTCGATTGCCGGCTGGAGGACGTTAAAGTCCTTCAGTTCGATGATGTTGCGGTCCAGGGCCATTGACATCAGAAGGGCGTAGCGGGCGCGGTCGGCTCGTCCGCGGACAGCATCGGAATCGACGCTCTCCATGATCGCGAGCGATGAGTCGGGCGCTGTCTCCATAAGCTCTTCGGCCCGGTTCATAAGCTCGATGTCCCTTTGCGGGGTCTTGGAACATCCCCAGACGCCGAGCCGCAAAATCACAACCGGAACGAACAGCAGCAGCCGCATATTTCGACTCCCCGATGTCACTTTAATGTCACTTTAAAAGGTGGGCAATTGGAGAGAGATTGAGCCAGGGAGTCTTGGACGTTAGCAACAGGTGCTTGTTCATGAATCCTTCGTAGATGGCGCGGTCAATCAATGCCTTTGCTTGTTCCAAGGCGCCGGTCTGAGCGCAATAGACGGCTCCCCAATATAGATCGTCAGGTGTGGGGGCATTGTTACCGACGGCTTTCATCTGCTCGTCGGCATCAATCTTTTTGCCGGATTTTGCCCGGGCGATTGCCTGAATTGCAATCTCTTCAATAGATTCGGGCGTTTCGAGCAGAATTCGGTTGAGGTCGGCAACGGATGCTTTCGCGTTGTTGTTCATTTCACTGTTGACGTAAGCGCGGATAAGCAACGCACGGGTATTGTCCGGTTCGGTCATTATGGCGCGGTTGAGAAATTCAATTGCCTGAGTAGCGTTGCCGGAAGCGATTGCCGATTCTGCGGCTGTGATATATCCGTTGATGAAGTCCGGGTCTGTTTCTATAGCTTTGTTGGCATCATTTGTCGCTCCGAAGGTGTTTCCCATTGCCAGTTCAATCTGTGCCTTGAGGTTATAGTTAGATGCTGAGGGCTGGAGGTTGAGAGCGCTATTGACCGCTTCCATCGCTTCGGGGAGTTCATTGAGTGCCAGACGCGCCTGAGCGAGTGAGGAGTATGTTCCGGGCGTGACACCTTTTCCGCCTTTGATCAGTTTGGACATCGCTTCTTCCACTTCTTGATATTTTCCGGCATTTCTGGCGAATATGCCTTTCAGATAGAGCATCATCGGCCGGTTCTCAACCGATTTTTCAGCAGCCATGTCAAGAGCTGAAGAGACGGCGGTATAATTAGTTTCCGCAAGATCTGAAAGTTCACGGATCCCTGATTTCCCATTATCTTCGAGTGTAATCGCAATCAGATAGTTTGTTGCGGCTTCGTGAGGACGGTTCATGTCTTCATAAAGTTTTCCGAGCCGCACGAATGTCGTGGGTGAGGTTGAGTTGGCGCTCTCAATCTCCTTCATGAGAGATTCGGCTTCAGAATATTTCCCTTGTTTGACACAGGCGATCGCCATGCCGTAATAGGCTTCCTGGCTTCGTGAGCGAAGCGATTGCATTGAGGAGAAAGTCCTATAGGCATCCTCGGGACGGTCGAGGCTTAGAAGAATATGTCCCTTTTTATAAACGTTGACATAATTTGCCGGATTCAGATTCAAGGCATTCTGAATCGAAGTGAGAGCAAGCTCATAATCGCCGAGGGAGTGGGCCACGCTCGAGAGCAGAGAGTATTCACGTTCGCGCAAATCTGTGTTTTTCTCAGGCGTATATGACAGGGCGGCTTTGACATCTGCCATTGCTTCGTCGTCCATTCCGAGCTGTTGATATTGGACGGCGCGTTCATATAGAGTTTCGTAATCTTTCGGATTTTTGTCAAGAATCTCTGTGTAACCGCTCAGAACGGCCTGGCTCATGGGGTCGATTTTCTGTGCGCCGCAATTGAGGGCGGCCACGAGTGCCATGGCACAAAAAATTTTATAAACTTTCATCATCGGAAGCTATTGATTGTGTGGTCTAATCTTGGTTATGGAGAATATTAAGAATATGGATTGTCTCAAGGGCGACGAGGGCCGCAGTCTCGGTTCTGAGTCTGCTGTCGCCGAAGGTCGCCGGAACGAAGCCCGCTTCGGTCGCTGCCGCTACTTCCGCGGGTGAGAAGTCACCTTCCGGACCGATCAGAATGATGACATTTTTCCCGGGCCTATATTCCTTTGCGAGCGAGAGGCGCGGAAAGTCTTCGGCACAGTATCCCATGAAGAGTTGGGTTCCGTTTTCGTGTGAAACTCTGTCATTGATTTCTTTTATGAATTCTCGGAACGGTGTCAGGGACTCAATCTTAGGCAAGCGTGTCTTAAGGCTCTGTTTCATTGCTGAGACAGCGATATTGACAAGCCGTTCATTTTTTATAGTTTTCCGTTCCGAATGTTCGCATAAAAGCGGGACGATTCGGTTGACGCCGATTTCGACTGCCTTTTCAGTGAGCCATTCAATCCGGTCCGTGTTCTTTGTCGGTGCGACGGCAAGGGTTATATTGACATCCCAATGGTCGGATATCTCTTCCGAGGATATGATCTCCACAGCGGTTCCCCTCGGATCAGGATCCAGAATTTGGCATATTAAACTTTTCCCTTTGCCGTCGATGACATTGATTTCATCCCCGGCACGATGACGGAGAACACGGCAGCAATGTCGTGATTCCTCGGGAGGGAGCATCCCGGTGGACTCTATGTCCGGAGCATAAAACTGAATCATTTGGTCTGGAATGGGCTCTAAGGAATCTTATTTATTTGTCAGAGTGGAATTGACAAAGCCGTCACCGCCTCCAACGATGTCTTCGGCCTTATCTTCTCCGATATGCGGTTTCTTTTTGGGTGAGCGGAAAATGAAGATGAACAGAACTGCCACCACAAGCGCGTAGGCTGAGAATATAAGCCATGTGGTTTTCCAATCGCCCACCATATAGCCGGCGTCATCATAGTGGCAAAAATTGTTGACGATCGCCCCGGCCGCAAGCATGCCGGCTGTGGCGCCGATTCCGTTGGTCATGAGCATGAACAGACCTTGTGCCGAAGCCTGGATTGAGGGTGAGGTCTCCTGTTCGACATATAGCGCCCCGCTGACATTAAAGAAATCGAATGCGACGCCATAAATAATCATGGAGCAGATGAGAAGGATGACCGAAGGCATTGTGGGACCACCGATTCCGAAGAAACCGAATCTGATGACCCATGCGAACATGGCGATCAGCATGACGTTCTTGATTCCAAATTTGCGGAGACAGAAGGGAATGAGCAGAATGCAGCATGCTTCGGAAATCTGGCTTAGCGAAGTCAGGAGGGTGGCATTATTCGCGGCGAATGAATCGGCGAATTCCGGGAAGGCCTTGAAGGAGGTGATAAACGGCGTGGCATAGCCGTTAGTGATCTGGAGCGACACGCCTAACAGCATCGAGAAGATGAAGAAAATCGCCATTCGGGGGGTCTTGAAGAGTCGGAAGGCATCGAGTCCGAACATTTCCGATATGGAGGTTTTCTTGCCGGTTTCGGCTTTTGAAAGAGGACAATCCGGCAGAAGGAAGGCATAGACGGCAAGGCAAAGGCCTAGAATTGCGCAGACAGCGAGCTGGTTGACCGTATATTGGAAGCGGGGATCGAATGTGGATTGCTCGCCGAGGGGATTTGAGAGCATATAGCCCCATTGGCCGTCATAGATATAGAAGCCGTTGACAAACCACATGGCGGCAATGAAACCGACGGTTCCGAGAACACGGATCGGAGGGAAATCCTTGATCGTGTCGAGTCCGTTGCGTTTTAGGATCGAGAAAGCAACGGTGTTCGCAAGGGCTATGGTCGGCATGAAGAAAGCTACGGAAAGAGTGTAGAGCGTGAAAATGGTTCCGAATTCGAGGTTGCCGTGGCATGTGAAGCCATAATACCATGCCGCTCCCATAAAGATTGCCGCCAGGAGATGACAAATTCCTAAAAGCCTTTGAGGCTGGATGAATTTGTCTGCGATAATGCCGATAATAGCAGGCATGAAAATCGAAACGACACCCTGTATGGCATAGAATAGTGAAATTTGGCTTCCGAGACCGTTGGCTCCGAGGAAGTTTCCGATACAGGTCAGGTATGAACCCCAGATTGCAAATTCGAGGAAGTTCATCGCCGCGAGGCGAGATTTAATGTTGTTTGCCATGGCTAAGTTAGTTTCTTTTTAAGATAAACATCTACAAAATTAATCAAACATATTCAATTGCCAAACAATCACGCTTGAAAAAATACATGAATTTAGGAATAAAAAAAGCGATTTGACGAATTGTCAAATCGCTTTTTCAGTAGCGGGACCGAGAATTGAACTCGGGACCTCCGGGTTATGAATCCGA
>CAYQQG010000121.1:0-6505 GCA_964419535.1 uncultured Sangeribacter sp. | reverse complement strand
AAATTAACCAATAAAAAACACAAAGAACTATGGCTTACGTAATTGGCGATAACTGTGTAGCATGCGGAACATGTCAGACCGTGTGCCCTGTAGAAGCTATCTCAGAAGGTGAAATCTACAAGATCGATCCCGACACTTGCATCAGCTGCGGCAGCTGCGCATCTGTTTGTCCGAGCGACGCAATCACAGAAGGTTAATATTCGCCCACGGAAATAAGTAATTATTAATAGTTACTTACTGTAAAAGAATAAAAATCTCTTTTCGGGATGAATTATCGCCCATGACGATAATTCATCCCGAAATTTTTATTATATTTGTATGATATTTAAAAACGGGATTCAGAATTGACGGGGACTTCACGGTTTTCCTTTTTTAAATAATTCTCATTCAGCATTTTTTTAATAACTCTCATATCGCTATAAGAAATTTTAACATATAAAATTTTGATTATGGAAAGATTGAAAATAAAGATCATAAATAAAAGTCATCATCCGCTTCCGGATTACGGTACGTTCGAGGCCGCGGGTATGGATGTCCGTGCATATCTTCCGGAGGGCAGCATTATTCTCAAGCCCGGTCAGCGCGGATTGGTCCCCACGGGCTTATACATGCAGCTTCCCCAGGGATATGAATGTCAGATTCGTCCCCGTTCGGGTCTGGCGTTAAATCACGGAATCACAATCTTGAACAGTCCCGGCACGGTGGACGCCGATTATCGCGGTGAGATAGGAATCATCGTCATCAATCTCGGTCAGGATGATTTTGAGATCAAGGACGGGGAACGTATATGCCAAATGGTCATAAAGACATATACGAAAGTCGAGTGGGAACCCGTAAAGGAATTGGACAGGACGGTGCGTGAGAATGGCGCCTTCGGCCATACAGGCACAAATTGACCGGGAACAATCGTAAGAAAGAAAAAGAATAATCAAGTTGAAAATCCAAAATTTCAAATATATAATTTTCGGCGCAATCAAGAAACCGATAGTTTTCTTGATGCTGATTTCAGGGAGCATAGCGCTGTTTGCCGGGTCGCGGTCTGATGAGGCTTCGATCCGCCGCGCCAAGGCACGCCATTATTATCTTTCGGGCGCAAAAAATGATGCTGCGGGGAAATCGGCCGAAGCTGCGGAATTATATAAAAAGGCATACGAGGCGGATTCGACTTATGTCGAAGCTGCCTTTCAATATGGCATTCGCCGATTTGGAATGCCGGTCGGTTCGCTGACATCGTCCGAAGAGAGGGAGTATTCAAAATCCATAGTCCGGAAATTCAACATGCGTTATCCGGGAGATATATTCCCGAATCTGATATATTCCAATCTGATGGAGCAATCGGAAGAGTTGGAGGAGTCGATCGCTGTGCTGGAGAAGATGCGTCGGCACAATCCGGGCAATTCGGATATTCTCGGAAAATTGTCATCGCTTTATCTTGATGTGGGTGAGTCCGATAAGGCTATGGAAGCTCTTGATGATTATGCCCGGATAGAGGGTGAGGATAACGATTATTTCGTGAGGAAGGCCGGAATGCGGCTCGCGTTGGGCGACACTGTCGGCGCTCTCAAGGAGGCCGACAGGATGATAGCCAAAAGCCCGAAAAATCCCGTCGGCGTTGCATTCAAGGCCCGTCTGCTCGCCTATTTCCAGATGAATGATTCCGCATTGGTCAATTTCCGGAGGGCGGAAAATCTGAGCAAACCGGGTGAGTCCGGGAATATAAAGAGCCAAATGGCGGAATTTTATCTTTCACTCGGTGACAGCGTCAATTATGACAAAAAAACATACGAGGCTCTGCTTGAAGAGGACCTGGATTTCTCAATGAAACATGACCTTCTGGCCTATTATCTTCAGCAGCTCATCGATGATAACGGCGACCGTACTCGCGGCGACAAGCTTTTCGGCGTGCTTCTTGAGCAATATCCCCATGAGCCTGAGCTTTTGTCGCTTGCGGCAAAATATAGCGCGGCCAAAAAGGAATATGCCAAAGCACTTGAAGACATTGATTATGCGCTCGATCTCGAACCGACGAACAACGGCTTTTGGAATCAGGCTCTTATGTATTGCATGATGACGGATGATTATGATAAGGCGGATGAATATTTCAAAAGGGCGAAAAAGAGTCTTGAGGATCCTGAGATTGCCACATATTCGCTGGCCGGTCTGATATCCGTCATGGGGGACAGAAGCGAGCGGGCGCTGGAGATATACAAGGAAGCGCTCGAGAAATATTATCCCGGTCAACAGATCGGCGAACCGCTTAATATAGAGGCGCTTCGCGAGACATTGACGGCTGACGGTGTTGACGATCTGGCTTCCCTATACCTCGAAATTGGAGATGCCTATTTTAAGACTGATGACAAGCCAAGATCGTTCGCAAGTTATGAAAATTCGTTGATGTTGAACGGTGGTTCTCCGCTGACGCTCAATAATTATGCTTATTTTCTCGTCAAGGACGGCAAGGATCTGACAGAAGAGAATCTCCGGAAGGCGGATGAAATGTCCCAAAAGGCAATTACGTTATCTCCTGACAATCCGGTATATCTCGACACCCGCGCATGGGTTCTTTTCCGCAAAGGTGAATATAAAGAAGCCAAAGAGACGATGACACATGCGCTGGAACTGATGTCTCCGGATGCCGATGATCTTGAAAGAGCTGAATATCTTGAACACTTGGGTGACATACTCTTCATGAACCACGAGCCCGAGGCGGCGCTTGAGACATGGAAAGAAGCATTGACTCTAAATCCCGAAAACGAAGTGTTGAAACGGAAGGTGAAGCATAAGACATTCTTTTATGAATGAGTTAGAACGACAGATGATCACAATAAATAAAAAGATAGATAACAAAGTGAAGCATAATCGGTTTAGGATTTTAATGGCGGTGATTGCATTCTTATGCGCGGGGTGCTTCAGTCTCCCGGCTCAGCAACTCGTGACGGGGAAGCAGGCTCAAAGCGCGGTGGAATCCATGACAGCCTCTTATATGCCATGGCGTTCAGTGTCATGGAGCGGAAAACTGAAGAGCGGGATGCTGCCGGTTTCAGTGACTGTGAAGACCTATATGCTACGCGATTCGCTCACACTCATTTCGCTCCGCGCGCCTTTGATCGGAGAAGTGGCCCGCGTGGAGATTGACAACCGCACCATTCTGTTTGCCAACAAGATGAATAAAAAATATCTGAGATATGACATTGGTTCATTCGGCTCCAGAGGGAAGATGCTCCATTCAAATCTGCAAGATATTCTTATCGGCCGGGCCGTGATTGTCGGACAAGGAGTTCTGAACAAAAAAGATTTCAAGCAAGCGGATATCTATTCCTTGGGCGAGGACGGTTGGCTCGTGGCGGCGCGCCTTCCTGATGAGGCGGGAGGAGCCAATTATGGCTATGCAATTGATGCGGCCGGGCAGATGCTTGAGCTCATGATAAAATCCGGAAAAACCGGATCGGCCGAGGCGCCCGATGGGATGTCTTCGATCACAGAAAACATCACGTTTGAGGCTTCCGCAGTCGTAAAATATCAAAATTCAGAGGCGTCGGCGGATATTCAGGCCGTTGTGTTCCATAAGGAATATGAAGCGTCACTTCAAAATGTAAAGACAGAATGGGGCACTTCCGGATTCGGGCGGCTGGATATTTCAAAATATACGTCCGGCACATTGCGAGATCTTCTTAAATTCTGACAGATTCACATATGCATAAAGGAATTAGGAAATATTGGGTGGAAGCTGTGGCCGTATGTGCCGCGGTTGTGATTCCGTTTGGGGCGATAGTGTCCGCTGCGGGAGTGACGAATCAGTCCGGCACTCCTCAGAATAGCAAGACCGAATTGACGAAGATGCAGAAATCGGCCCAGGAAGAGGTGAAGAAGACCAAGGAGGAGATCCGAAAAAATGATCATCAGATCCAACAGAGTCTCAACGAATTGACTCGTCTGGAAGACGGAATCGCCACTTCCAAAAAAGAGACCGAGACCTTGTCGGCAGAGGTTGGCAAATTGGGGACAAAAATATCGGCTCTCGAAAAGGATATTGCGAAAAATACGGCCGAGCTTCAGCGGTTGCGCGCGGAATATCTCAAGGCCGTGAAGAAAATGCGCATAAGCCGAAAGAAAAATTCAGGAATGGCCTTTCTGTTTTCTGCAAAAAATTTGGCCGAAGCTGACCGACGGATGCGCTATCTGAAAGAATTTGCTGAATGGAAAGATAATAAAACCAAAGATATAAATTCAAAAATTGAGAAACTGAAAATCCAGAACCGTGAGCTTCAGACAGCCAAAAGAAATAAGGACATAATGATTGGCCGCGAACTGAAGGCGCAACAGAAACTTAATGTCCAGAAAGGCCAGCAGGATGCTATCATAAAGGATCTCCGGGCCAACGGCGATGCACTCCGTGAGCACTTGGCGAAGAAACAGAGCGAAGTGAATGTGCTAAAGAATCAGGTCGCGGCTGTGATCGCTGAGGAACAGCGGAAGGCTGAAGCCGAGCGGGCCCGTAAAGCTGAGGCAGAACGCGCAAGAAAGGCAGAAGCCGAGAGACTGGCGGCCGAGAAAAAAGCCAAAGAGCGTGAAGAGGCAGAGCGCAAGGCCGCAGCGGAGAGAGCCGCGGCCGAGAAAGCTGCTAAGGAAAGAGCTGCCGCTGAAAAATTAGCGGCTGAGAAAGCCGCCAAAGAGAAAGCCGCCAAAGAGAAAGCGATTGCACAGAAGGAGACTCCAAAGCAGACAACACCGAAAAAAGAACCGGCTAAGGAACAACCCAAGAAGCAGACCTCTACGTCCGAAGGGTCCCTTGATTATGCCAAAGCGCGGAATCGGAAACCTCGCGATAGACAGCAGAATGGCGGCAATACTTCAAATCAAGGAAAGGAGATTGCCAAACAGCCCGCCCCCAAGAAAGAGGAACCGGTCAAGAGTAAGGAACAGACTCCGGCTCCCAAACCCGCAACTCAAAAGCAAGAGACTAAGGAGTCCGGCAATTTCGCTTCGATGCGCGGATCTTTGCCGCGTCCGGTCAGCGGTGCTTTCAGAATCACCGGAAAATTCGGCCGTCATTCCTTGCCGGATTTGCCCGATGTGACATACGACAATCCCGGAATTGATGTCGAGGTTTCAAAAGGCGCGTCGGTTTCCAGTGTCTATGAAGGGAAGGTTTCAGGAGTCTATGTCGTTCCGGGATTCTCAACCGTTGTTATCGTCAATCACGGTGATTATTATACGGTCTATGGAAACATCGCCTCGGCTTCGGTGAAGGTTGGTGACAAAGTGAAACAAGGTCAGACTCTCGGGCGTCTGACAGAGGATTTTGACAATCCCGGCCACAGCTCGCTGCATTTTGAGGTGTGGAAAGGGAGAGAGAAAGTGAATCCGAGCAACTGGATAAAATGAAAGATTTAAGAATTGACCGTTATTGTCCCGGGGATACCGATGATTGGAATGATTTCGTTGCGTCGTCCCGCAATGCCACATTTCTTTTCAACCGCGGTTTCATGGATTATCACGGCGCCCGTTTTGAAGATCACTCCCTGATTGCCCGGGACGGCGGAAAGATAATTGCACTTCTTCCTGCGAATCTGACCGCAGACCCGGACGGAAGGCGTGTTCTTCATAGCCATTCGGGGCTGACATACGGAGGGTGGGCGTGTGGCCCAAGACATCCTGAGGCTTCCGAGATGATAAGGATATTTGAGAAACTCAAGGAGTATGCGCTTAGTGAGGAAATCAGCGCCCTCGACTACAAGCCGGTCCCTTTCATATATTCAACCGAACCCTCACAGGAAGATCTTTATGCCTTGTTCCGTTTCGGAGCGAAATTGACCGAGCGGAATATCTCGGCCGCCATAAACCTAAGAGCGAATCCGGGTTTTAACACTCAACAGCGGCGCAATCTGAGGCGTGGTGAGAAGACTCAAGCATATATTTCAGAAACTGAGGAGGTTGAACAATTTCACAGATTGCTTTCTCAATGTCTTTCAGAGCGATATGGAGCCTCCCCGGTCCATACGGCTGATGAACTCAGATTGTTAAAATCAAGATTCCCGGCACAAATCCGCTTTTTTATGGTTTTTGAGGATGATGAGGCTCAGGCCGGAGTTTGTCTATTTGACTGTGGCACCGTGGTTCATACCCAATATATATGCTCCACTCCGCGCGGCCGTTCAGAAGGTCTGTTGACCAGACTTTTCCATTATCTGATTGATGCCGAGCTTTTTCCGGCGGCAACTTATTTTGATTTCGGCACTTCCAATGATGACCATGGGCTCGTCCTCAACGAAGGCCTCTACCGCCAGAAAAGTTCTCTTGGCGGCAGCGGTGTCGCCTACGACCGCTATCAATTGATTTTCTGACATTTTTTGTGGGACGGGTTCTTAATCTAAAGCGTAACCTTTTCTCATTAGAAATAAATCGTTACATTTTTTACATTAGAATATTATAGTCATTATACAGGAGTGTTGTCTTTTTGATAAAGAAGCCCCGGCATCACTGCCGGGGACTTCCATTCCTTAAA
>CAYQQG010000120.1:0-6564 GCA_964419535.1 uncultured Sangeribacter sp. | reverse complement strand
GGGACTGAAAGCGTTCTCAAACATAGCCCCGACGCTGTGATCGTTTGTGTTTCCAACCCCATGGATACAATGACATATCTCATCCACAAGATTGCCGGTATCCCCAAGAACCGCATCATCGGCATGGGTGGCGCACTCGACAGCAGCCGCTTCAAATATTATCTCAGCCAGGCTCTCGAAGCTAACCCCAACGAGGTTGAAGGTTTCGTGATCGGCGGCCACGGCGACACAACTATGATTCCCATGAAGCGTTTCGCTACACTCCGCGGAATCCCCTGCGAGACTCTGCTCCCCGCTGAAGTTCTCGACAAAGTTGTTGCTGACACAATGGTTGGCGGCGCAACACTCACTAAGCTCCTCGGAACTTCCGCATGGTATGCTCCCGGCGCTGCAACTGCCGAGGTTGTTGAAGCTGTTATCCACGACCAGAAAGCAATCATCCCCTGTTCTGCACTTCTCGAAGGCGAATATGGTGAGAGCGACCTCTGCATCGGCGTTCTCTGCCAGCTCGGCAAGGGCGGTATTGAAAAGATCATCGAGCTCCCCCTCAATGACACTGAGAAAGAACTCTTCAAGAAGAGCGCAGAAGCTGTTAAGAAAACTAACGCAGCTCTCCCCTGCTGATCTGTTGATATCTGAATCATAAAATCAGATATCCAAATCATAAATAAAAAATGGCCGTTCCCGTCCGGGTCCGGTCATTTTTTATATTTCAGCGCCGCTAAACTCCTCAACTATTAATAGTAATGCTTTAGCATTATAATAATGCTTTTAGCTCCCATTTCTAAAAATTTTGAATCGATCGGGCGCCAGTCGTCTTTTCCGGCAACTATTGCCGAATGATTGAAATGTCGCAATCCTCGAATGCGTCCGGAGCGACAAAAGTTCCTTGAGGGATGACAATATTCTTCAGACTCCTGCAATTTGCAAAGGCTCTTTTCCCAATACTTTCTACAGTCTCCGGAATATTTATCTCCTCAAGGTTTTCGCACTCATAGAACGTCATAAATGCTATCGACTCCAACCGGGGTGGCAACTTGATTCTTCTTAGACTGCCGCAGCCTGAGAATGCTTGTCCCTCAATCGTAGTCACAGACTCCGGGATCATAACCTCTTCCAAATTTTTGCAGTTGTAGAAAACATTCATCCTAATTTCCAGAACCGATTCAGGAATTTGAATTCTTTTCAGCGAGCTGCAATTGTTGAATGTATGACCTAATAGCAACAAAATAGAGTCAGGCAATTCAATCTCCTCCAAACTTTCGCAGAAACAGAAAGCCGCTCCACCCAAATATCTTATGTATTTAGGGAGCCGGACATGTCTGAGATTCCTGCAATTGTCAAAAGCATAATTCCCGATAAATTTAACCGAATCAGGGATATATATTTCCTCAAGTGTCCTGCAGCTGTGGAAGGCATTGTCGAGGATTTCAGCAATTTCATAATCCACATTACCGTAAGTCACAAAGGTCGGCAATTCCAAATACTTCCTTTCCAAATCCCGTGCCCTCCTCAGTCCACACATTGGCCTCGGCCCCTCGATCACCTCAAAGAGAAACTCCCCTACCTCAAACGTCGTTCCGACAGGCAAAGGACCGACCTCCTCATTCATCACCCCCTCGTCTTCCTCCCAATCTTTAACCTCATCTTGGTCTAGCCCGCTATCTTTTGCCAACGATGCTCCCTTTACCCATTCTTTCATCTCAACCTTCATCAATGTCTCATCCACGATCCTTTCTTGCCCTGCCACCACCGGACAACACAAAAAAACAAAGAGCATCACCCCTCCCAACAACATCCACCTTCTCATATTCATCCTACTCTATTTCGCCAGCTAATTTTTTATCACTTCTTCCATTTTCTTTGAGCACACTACTTGTTTTAGGAATAAGATATTCATCCTTATGATGTGGAACGTTTTGTAACGTCTTTGATTCAGCTGGCTTTTTAGCTACATCATTTTTTCCATCGGACGAGGATTTGGTCTTCTCTTTGCTTGAAGCAGTTGAGGTGGATTTTTTGCGAGGGGAAGGATTGGCACTTTCGGCTTTTTTCTTTTCCTCCGTTTTTTTCTCGCTAATTTTTTCTGTTCTAATCTCCGGTTCTTCTGAAATATATTCCGATTCAACTTCCGTGGCCACAGTATCATACTCCTTTTCGTTTTGAGATGAGGCAGAGCGGCCAATCATGACAAGAAGGACAAAAACAAGAATTGCGGCTGCTATTCCGATTCCGACCCATAAAAGGACACTGTTCTTTGATTTCTTCTCGGGTTCCGGCCTTCCAAAATCTACAATTTGTTCCGATGTCAGAGGATCGATGTTTGGCGCGACATTTTGACGTTGATGCTTCTGATAGGAGACTTGTTTACCTTGGCGAGACAGATTCGTAATGGTTGTGTCATCAGTGAGGACAGCTTGCTGTCCATGAAGCGCGCGAAGGAAGGTTGTCACGTCCGGATAGCGGTCCTTGCGCGCCGGAGCCATGGCTTTCTTTATCGCATTGCGCACGGTTGGATCAAAACCGTTCGGAAACTCGAGTTCCCTGTCAAGAAGCAAAGCGGCCTGTGGCGGATGAGTGGCCGTCAGAAGATAATAGAGAGTAGCGGCGAGTGAATACAGGTCTGTCGCAGGTGAAAATTCATTGATTCCGCCGGCCTGATATTGTTCGAACGGAGAATAGCCGTGAGACAAACCGACCGGGGTTGTCGAAGTCTGATGACCTGTATAATCATATTGTTTCGACACTCCGAAATCGATCAGGATCGGCTGACCGTCCGATTTGCGAAGCATGATATTGGCCGGCTTGATGTCGAGATGATTCATCCGATAGGAATGAATGTAGTCCAACGCATGGCCGATCCGGTTGATATAATCGATCGCAACGGCTTTATTAAGGGGTCCCGTGCTTTTGATGAGGTCATCAAGCGAACCGCCCTCAATATATTCCATGACATAATAGGCGGTGTTGTTCTCTTCAAAAGCCGTGAAAATCTTAATAATTCCTGGATGTACAAATTTTGCAATGTTTCGCGCTTCCTTCAGGAACTTATTCCTCAGTTTCACGACGAGATCGGCCGCAGAAGTAATGGCAGTCGTTACGTGGCTCGTGTATTCATCTCGGTTGCAATATCCTTGCGGAAAAAATTCCTTGATCGCCACATAACGCTCAAGGCTCTCGTCGAAAGCGAGATAGGTGATTCCGAATCCGCCTTGTCCAAGAACACGGATTATTCTATATGTGTTGTTGCGCAAGTAGCTCCCTTCGCGCAGACATTGGTTTGTTTCCATAACAATATCTTATTGGATCTTTTCGACTGCCAATTATTTCTTCCATTTAATCTTTGCCTTCGGGCTGGAACTGAAGGCGTCGCGAGCAATCTGGGTCGATTTATAAGCGATTATCTTTTTCAAGCCGGTGCAGTTCGCGAAGATAGTGTTTCCGATAGAGGGGACGTTTTTCGAAATTGTCACCTCCTGAAGACTTCTGCATCCCTTGAAGGCATCCAATCCGACAGATCTGACCTCATCCGGAATGACAAACTTCTTCAGACTTTCGCAGCCTTCGAAAGATCCGAAACCGATTTTGACAGTCGAGGGTGGGAGGCTGATTTCCTGTAATCTCGAACACTGAGAGAAAACACCATTGTCAATCACTGTCAAAGAACCCGAAAGAATGATTTTATGGAGGCTGTAGCATTGAGCAAAGCTATAGGCTCCGACCGACATGACGGAATCCGGAATATACATCTCCGACAGGCTGATGCATTCTTTAAAAGCCGCTTCGCCGATTGACGTGACGCCATTCTGAATGTTGACATATTGGAGCTTTTCGCAATGATAGAAAGCGAAGTCCTCTATTGAAGAAACCGTATTCGGAATTGTAATCCTCAACAGATTGTTATTATATTTGAATGCACCTTCTCCAATTGCGACCAACGTATAAGTGCTGTCGTCAAAACGGGGATTGGCCGGAAGAATAATGTCAGACGCATCGTTGTCATCAACAATCTTGCATAGTAAATTCCGGTCGTCAGTTATCTCAAATTCGAGCCCTTCAAACTTAAATCGTGAGCCGACGGTTTTCAGAATCTTTTTTGTTTCCGGCAATGAGAATTTGTCCGAATCTTTCTTTTTTGAGACATGATTCTTATTGTCTTTCTTCTTGTCGTTTCCTCCTTTCTTTTCATTCTTCACCTTATTGGTGGTTTCGGAAGATTTTCGCTTAAGATCCTTTATCTGGGCAGACGCTTCCGCATAGGAGACGGAAACCAGAACAAGCGTCAATAATACAATTATGGATTTAAGACTATATTTCATAAAATTTAGCGATAAATTCTGAATAACGGCCGAATCTGATTGCTATCTGAATAACGGCCGAGTCTGAGGCTTATATGAATAACGGCTTAGTTTGATTGTTAATTCTGAATAACAGCGGGGCATTCCGGATTAATTCTGACTTTCAGCGGGTGTCACTTTTTCCAGCACATTGCCGCTCTTGTCACACCAATTTCCGTCGTATGGCTCGCCGTCCTTGAATTTTCCTTCAAAATATTCACCGGTTGAGACACTCATATAACGGCCTTCATCAAACATGTCACCTTTCATCTTTCCGACAAACACATCGCCAGAATTCATGGTGTATGTTCCTTGGCCTTCGATTCGTCCATTGACAAATTCACCTTCATATGACGCCCCTTTATATTGGCCTTCCGTTATCTTGAAGCTGCCTTTTCCATTAGGCACCACCGTTCCGGTCTCATCTTTAATTGTCTGGCCCGAATAGAGGGATTTTCCGAAAAGCGTCACCCAAGGCATATCCTTAACTTCGGATTTATTCACATTTTCACTTTGTGCAACCCCATTTTTTTCGGAATCTTCGGATCCCGCTCCTCCCGATTTTCCAATCAATATAAAGGCCACTATAATAGCGATCACGACGCCAGCGGCTATAGAGCCCCAAACGACCGTTTTAGCCTCCGGCTTTTCCGTCATGGTCAGCTTCGCGCCTACCTTTGTCGGCCGTTCCTTATTTTCTTTGCCCTTTCCGGCTTTCTTATTATTTTTTATTTCGGTTTGTGCCGCCTTGCTTTCCGTTTTCTTCGAAAGTTTTATCTGAGGATCAGGCACAGGCCGGGACGGTTGCTTAACGACGGTTTGCGGAGCCGGCTTTATGACAGTCTGAGGTGCGCCGGGCATCTCATTCACTGTTCCCGGAGAGGGAGAAGACGACATCGGTTTCAATGTCGTTTTGGGAGCATGAGGCGCCTGTGATGACTCTGTCGCTATGAGATTATTCTGACTCTCAATTTGGTCATTTTCACTTATATCCTCATTATCTTCCGATGCCGGAATGAAATTATCTTGCTGACCGTAAATTTCCTCTGCCTGAACAGATTCGTTCTCTGTTTCCGCAGAAGGCGCGAGCCCGTTAAGCTCTTGAAGAAAAGCTCCGACCGAAGGCTGGCGGTTCTTACGGGAAGTTGACATAGCCTTCCGGATGGCATCGGTGACCCTCTGATCTATGCCCTCGGGAAATTTAAGTTCGTTATCAATCAGAAGAGCGGCCTGCATGGGATGATTGCCCGTCAATGTGAAATACAGTGTTGCGGCAAGAGCATAAAGATCCGTTTGGGGAGAGAATTCATTGATTCCGCCTGATTGATATTGTTCAAGGGGCGAATAGCCGTCAGAAAGCCCGACGGGGGAAGTTGAGGTCTGATGGCCGGAATGGTCATATTGCTTCGAGACTCCGAAATCAATCATGATCGGTTGGCCATCCGAAGCGCGGAGCATGATGTTGGCCGGCTTGATGTCGAGGTGATTAATATGCTGAGAATGCACATAATCCAGTGCGTGGCCGATTCGGTTTATATAATTTATCGCTTTTTCATACGGGAACGGCCCGTTCTCCCTGATATAATCCTCGAGAGTTCCGCCTTCTATGTATTCCATTACATAATAGGCGGTGTTGTTCTCCTCGAAGGCCGCATGTATTTTTATAATTCCCGGGTGATCGAACTTCGCGATGTTCTTAGCTTCCTTAAGGAACTTCAATCTCAATTTCTCAACCAGATCTTTCGCCGAGGAGATGAGAGTTGTCACATGCCGGGTCGTGCCCTCGCGGTCACAATAATCCTGTGGAAAAAATTCCTTGATAGCGACATACCTGTCCAGACTCTCATCAAAAGCAAGATAGGTGATGCCAAAACCACCCTGGCCGAGAACCCGGATGATTCTATATGTATTATTGCGCAGATAGCTCCCCTCGCGCAAACCTTGACTTATTTCCATATCGCGAATTTACAAAAAAATTACCGAAGGGAGAATTTTTTGTTCACAATAATTGGGTTTAAGTCCCCTTTCCGCAGAAATTGTATCGTAATTGGCTACAAAAAAACGGAATTCCAATCCTTTATCTATACAATTGGATTGGAATCCCGAATTATTGTTAACTATTATATTTAACTTTTGTGGAAAGGGGTCTAAGACCCCGTCTCACAAAAAATATTAAATTCAGGGCGGTGAATTTTCGAGGGAATTTTGTCTATCTCGGAGGGAGCAA
>CAYQQG010000119.1:0-6657 GCA_964419535.1 uncultured Sangeribacter sp. | reverse complement strand
TTGTAGCCACACCATTCTCAACGAATGTCGATGGCACGCAAAACCATGTATTGATATTAGAGGACCCGTTCCAGCATGTTTTCTGATTCAAAGTTGCCCATCCGGTGGGGATTGAACGTACAATATCGGAAATGTAATGATACTTAGGGCTGCCGAAAACAGTGCCTGTGTATTCGCCTCCAACCCAAACATCAGTCATATTGATTTCCTCTGTGGCGTCTGCGAAATTCCCGTTCGGCACATTAGTGTCCGCCTCGGTTGTGAATGCGGTCTTGCGCGCATTAGAAGGGTTAAATGCCGTGAGACAATCGAGGAGCGTATAATCCTTTCCGGGTTCGAGTCCGTAGACAGTTATGATTCCTGTATCGGGGCTACGCCGCAGCGAAGATTCGGGAATTTCGGTATTGCCGGTTGAGAGATGAAGAATGCTGACAATAGATGCCAAATCCGACGCGCTCTCGGGATTGACACGCACGCGAGCGTAGGTAGCAAACGGGTCCACTTCAACAGAGAACTGCGGAACCACCACATCAATGTTCATCTGCTGTTTCTCAGTCGATCCGAAATACATCTTGACCGGAATTGAAGAGCGGTCCGTGTCAGGAAGAGAGATCACAAAGATATAATTCTTGAGGTCAAACGAACGCGTCCGCGCAACTTCAGACACATTGAGGATTTCACAATCTTTATATACGCCCGTGTTTGCAAGAGCCTTGAAACTGATATTCTTTTCGGGTTCATATCCGTTATATGCAACTTCGACAACTGCCTGTCCGGAATTGAATATTGCAGTTCCGGGTGTGCCCTGAAGTTCAACAGGCACTGTGGAAATATTCAGAGTCACGGGTTCGCTGATGCGGGTATAAGGGTCCTTGACAACAAGCGACACGGCATATTTCCCATCGGGAAGATGGTTCGACAAGCCTGTCACGTCAAGATTTGCCAGAGTCGCCGGGTTCTTAAATAAGCCCAAAGCGTTTATTCCATAAGCCTTCAGCTGATCCTGCAAAGCCGGAGACGCATTGACCAGCTCCACTTCATTTCCGAACGGGAGATTAAGTCCGTCTCCGGAGATAGTCAATTTTGCGGACGAAATTCCTCCGCGCGCCACAATATCAAATTTCAGCGGTTCGGAAGATGAAGAACCTGAAAGGAGCTCAAGCGTCTGGCCGTCAACGAAACCTGACGGTTTTACTGACGGCGCCGGAGATGAAAAAAGCTCATCGGTCAGTTCGATCGTAACGTCCTCCTGAGTGAGAGACTCATCGAAAAGGATCTGAAGCTGAGCGTCGCCCGAAGTGCCGCTATTGACATCAAATGTCAGGTGATAATGATAGCGCTCGGTGGCGGGGAAAGCGGCCGGCTGAATTGTCACGCTCTTTCCGGAAGGATTCGTGAGATTGACCGAAACTGACACTTCTCCCGGAATGATGAATGCCGGACGCGTCTCATCCTTTGCAAATTCGACATATGAATGACCTTCGGAATGGATTGTCACGCCGTAGTCCTTGAAATAATCCTTGAACCGGTCGGTATAATCTATGCTCACCATTGAATTGGCGAGCGTGGCCGTCACCTCTACATCCGTATTCCGGGCTTCGAGAACCTGAATTTCCGCCTCACCCTTGAAATATGGTTTTTCAAATCCTTCAGATTCGGGATCTCCATAAAAAGCTGTCAACGTGTATGCGCCCACCGGGAATGACTTCTGATTCCGGAAATCGGTTAAAGTGGGCCATGTTTTCACTTCAGTGGTTGCAAGATTTGTCAATGAAACCGAGAATGCCGATGCTTCAGGGGCTTCCAGTGCCGGAGCTTCGCCACGCAAAATCGGCAGGGCGTCTTTCACGTCAGCCGAGGCCGATAGCCTGAGTGAAATCGCACCCTCGCCGTGAACACCCCAAGGAGCGTCCTCACTGCACGCGCATAAGCCCAATGCCATAGCTGACAAAAGAATTGCCTGATACTTAATTTTCATAGATATTGGGTTAGATTATTATTATTTCATGAGTGGAGATAGAAGAGAGACATTCGGAGAGATAAAATTGGAGAACATTCTCCGCTAACAAAATTACATTTTAAATCCAATTCTGCCAAAAAATTGGCGAAATAGGGGATAAATATCCCTATTTGGACAACATTTTTGTTAAAATTTAAGCAATTTATTCCATTATTTCCCTTTTTGACAATAGTCACCGAAAAACTTTCAAAATTTCTTTCTTTATCGTCTACGGCGGAAAAAACCTTGAAGAATTTCCAGACATTCTTCTGCCAGAACTCCTCCGCGAACCTCGGTTTTGGGATGAAAAGCTCTGTCAGGATCGCCAATCACGGCGCGATATCCCCTTTTGGGATCTAACGCACCATATACCACCCTCCCGATCTGAGACCATTTCAACGCTGTCGCACACATTGCACAAGGTTCGAGTGTCACATAGATCGTGCAATCCGTCAGATACTTGCCATTCAAATTGTCGGCAGCCGCGGTGATCGCCTGCATCTCGGCGTGGGCGGTGACATCTTTCAGCCTCTCCGTCAGATTATGTGTTCTGGCAATCACTTTTCCGTTGCAAACAACAACGGCTCCGACCGGCACCTCCCCCTCCCCTGCGGCGTCGGCCGCTTCCGAAAGAGCCATCAACATGAAGCGTTCGTCACGCTCCTCATCAGTTTCATTAAGCATTTTTTCTAATATTGTCTGCTGTGCGCTCCCGTGCGAGATCAGTTTTAAATACATTCACCACCGGAGGCGTTTTCTGAAATTTTGTCGGCCACTTCCTTCATCAGCCATGCCGGTGTCGAAGTGGCGCCGCACACACCCACAGACTCTGCCCCTTCAAACCATTCATGGGATATTTCGGCAGGGCCGGAAATCAGGTGAGTCCGCGGGTTGACTTTCAAACATTCATTAAACAGGACTTTACCATTGCTGCTTTTAGCACCGCTGACAAAGACCACAACATCATGCGCCGCGGCGAACTCGCGGATCTTCTCCATTCTGTTCGAGACTTGACGGCAAATTGTGTCATACCATTGGAAATCACCACCCGAATTCTTTTTCCGGCGCGAAATTTCCTCAACAATCTCGCGGAAACCATCAAGCGATTTTGTGGTCTGCGAATAAAGCCGGATGTCTCGGGAAAGGTCGATATTGTCCAGATCGGCACTGTCCTTGATCACTATAGCCTGTCCTACGGTCTGCCCCACCAGCCCGTTGACCTCCGCATGGCCCGGTTTCCCATATATGAGGATCTGGGGCCGCGAATCGTCGGGTCCCTCTGCGGTCGCTTTTATACGTCGCTGAAGCTGAAGGACAACCGGACATGTGGCGTCAATTATCTCGATATTATTCTTTTGGGCCGTGATATAAGTTGCCGGAGGCTCGCCGTGAGCACGGAGCAGGACCTTAACATCATGAAGATTTTCAAGCTCCTCATGCGTGATGGTGATCAGTCCTTTCTTGCGCAGACGCTCAACCTCTGCGGCATTATGAACAATATCTCCAAGACAATACAGAGGCCTGGAATGTTCAAGGGCTTCCTCGGCTTTCCTTATAGCCGTGACGACACCGAAACAGAATCCTGAATTGACATCAATCTCGATCTTCATGCGCTTTCAGTCTCGTGGAAGCGGTCAAGCAACCACTTCATCTGTTGCTCACGCGTCATGTTATCATTATCAAGCACAAGCGCGTCCTCAGCCTTCCTCAGCGGAGACTCCTCGCGTGTGGAATCTATTCTGTCGCGCTCGCATATATTCCGGTAGACCTCTTTATAATCTGCGGGCATCCCCTTCTCTTCCAGTTCCAGAACGCGGCGGCGCGCCCTGACTTCCGGACTCGCATCCACAAAAACCTTAAGCTCGGCCTCAGGGAACACCGTCGTTCCGATGTCACGGCCGTCCATTACGATTCCTTTATCAACGCCATAACTCTGCTGAAGCCTGACGAGATGACGTCTGACTTCGGCTATCACCGACACCGGGCTGACAGCCTCCGAAACGGCCATGCCACGGATTTCTTTCTCAACATCCTCTCCGTTGAGCAATGTATGCTGTTTTCCGTCAGAAGCAATCGTAAACGCGATGCTGATGTCGTTCAAACGGGAGACGAGCGTTGCGGCGTCGACCTTCCCGTCCACGACAAGCCCGTTTCGCAACGCGAAGAGAGTAACGGCGCGATACATGGCGCCGCTGTCTACATACAGATATCCGACCGTCTCGGCCAACTGACGGGCCATCGTGCTCTTGCCCGACGAGCTATACCCGTCAATAGCGACAACTATTTTCTTCATTTTTTGGATTTCTTTTCGGTTTTAACGGTTTTACGGGAGGCGACAGTCTTCTCGGCCGTCGTCGCCACGGACCGGCGTGTGCGTTTCGGCTGCGGCCGCTTCATTCTGAGCATCTGGGCCGTACGCGCCGGAAGATACATCTTCAGCCAGCCCTTTCCGGCCGGAGTATACAGCGGATCCGGCATCGTGAAATGATGAACCGTATCATCCACAAGACCGTGGCCACCGAATTTTTCCGAATCGGAATCAAGCACGACCTCATATTCACCGGCGGGCGCGAGGAAACCATAGTCCGGGAACGAATTGTTCGGACTCCAGTTGAAGACAAATATCAAGTCTCCGCGGCGGAATGCGAGCACCTGGTCATCATCCTTCTCCCACAGCTTTTCGACCGGCAGATTCTCGAAACCGTAACATTTGCCGACGATTTCAACCATTGCATTGTCAAAACGGTTGAGGAACTTATATTGAAGGTCCTCACGGTCGACGAGATCCCATTGGCGGCGGGCATATTTATAGCTCCAGCCGTTCCCTTCACGCGGAAAATCAATCCATTCGGGATGACCGAACTCATTGCCCATAAAATTGAGATAACCGCCGTTGATCGTCCCGAGAGTCACGAGGCGGATCATCTTATGGAGTGCCATTCCGCGCTCAACGGTATAATTATTGTCGCCGACCATCATGTGCCAATACATCTCTTTGTCAATAAGACGGAAGATAATTGTCTTGTCACCGACAAGAGCCTGATCGTGGCTCTCGCAATAACTGATTGTCTTCTCATCAGCACGCCGGTTCGTGAGTTCCCAGAAGATAGATGTCGGATGCCAGTCCTCGTCCCTCTTCTCCTTTATCATCTTTATCCAATAGTCCGGAACACCCATCGCCATTCTGTAATCGAAGCCGATTCCGCCGTCTTTGAACTTGACTGCCAATCCGGGCATTCCGCTCATCTCTTCGGCGATTGTGATTGCATCCGGCTTGACCTCGTGGATAAGGATATTGGCAAGCGTCAGATATGTGAGCGCATTCGGATCCTGATTGCCGTCGTAATAATCTCCATATCCTCCGAACGCTTTCCCCAGTCCGTGATCATAATAAAGCATCGAGGTCACGCCGTCGAATCTAAAGCCGTCAAATTTATATTCTTCAAGCCAGAATTTGCAGTTCGACAGAAGGAAATGCAAAACGCTGTCTTTTCCATAATCGAAAAGAAGGGAATCCCACGCGGGATGTTCGCGGCGCCCGTCGCCATAGAAATAGAGGTCATATGATCCGTCAAGCCTTCCCAGACCCTCGACTTCATTCTTGACTGCATGCGAATGGACAATATCCATAATCACGGCTATCCCCAATGAATGGGCGTCATCGATCAGTCGCTTAAGGTCGTCGGGAGTTCCGAATCGTGAAGAAGCGGCATAAAAACTGCTGACATGATAACCGAACGAACCGTAATAGGGATGCTCCTGAATGGCCATGATCTGAATGGCATTATAGCCGTCTGCCGCAATACGGGGAAGAGTCTTTATCCGGAACTCTTCATAACTGCCGACCTTCTCCTCCTGCTGGGCCATTCCGATATGGCATTCATAGATCAGAAGAGGATTGACGTCGGGTCTGAAATCCTTTATCTTAAATTTATAAGGATCGGCCGGGGCATAAACCTGAGCTGAAAAAATCTTTGTCTGCTCGTCTTGCACGACGCGTGTCGCATAAGCGGGAATCCTCTCTCCCATTCCGCCGTTCCACGCGACAAGCATCTTGAAAAGATCTCCGTCATGAAGGGCGTCTTCGGGCAATTCAATCTCCCACACTCCGTTATCTATGCGGGTCAGACGATATTGATCGCTTTGACGCCACTCATTGAAAGTGCCGATGAGCCATATATCGGTGGCATTGGGTGCAAATTCACGGAAAACCCAACCGCCGTCGGATTTATGATGCAATCCGAAATATTTATAAGCATTGGCGAACTCTGTCAGTGAACCGCCTGTATTTGCTGTCAATTCCTTTAACTTTCTAACCACATCCTCATGTCTTCCTTCTATAGCCGGAGCGTATGGTTCCAACCAGGGGTCATTGCGCAGGATATTCAGTTGCTTTGCCATAATTATTTCAGATTTTAACAATTTATAACACGGCGTGAGCACACCGTCTCACGGCCATTTCGGACTTGAAACGGGGTCTCACTTTGCAAATATAACAAAAAACTCAATAATTTTTCTTAAAATAGCGCGTTTTTATGTAAGTTTGCACATTATTTGCCAACAATTACAAATTTAAAGACCCTACCTCATTAAATCTTTAACAAGTCAGGGTCAAATCAATAATCGATAAAAAAGATGTTTTCAGGAATTGTAGAAGC
>CAYQQG010000118.1:0-6782 GCA_964419535.1 uncultured Sangeribacter sp. | reverse complement strand
GAGGATCAAGGATGATGAGATCATATTTGTCTTCAGGCATGTCGGCAAGAAACTTGAAGGCGTCGACGGCATGTGTGGCGTGACGCGAATCGTCGGGATAATTCAGGGCGATATTGGCGTCAGTCAGAGCTGCTGCTTTTGCTGAAGAATCGACAGAATCAACCGATTCGGCGCCGCCTCTCATTGCATAAACCGAGAATCCGCCGGTATAGCAGAACATATTCAGAACTTTCCTCCCTTTTGCAAATTTTTCGAGAAGAGCTCGGTTTTCACGCTGGTCGACGAAGAAACCTGTCTTTTGTCCCTTCAGCCAGTCGATATTGAATTGAAGGCCATTTTCAAGCGCTATATTTCCGTCAAATCCTCCGACGAGGTAATCGTTATGCGGATCGAGTCTTGCTTTGTAAGGGAGAGTCGTCTCACTCTTATAATATACGTTCCGGATCATTATCTGAGGAAGACGGGTCAAGGCTTCTGCAATCCGGTTGCGCTCGAAGTGCATTCCCGGGGAATGGGCTTGCATGACGGCCGTGTCGCCATATATGTCAACTACCAGTCCGGGAAGGAAGTCACCTTCACCGTGGACGAGGCGGAAGCAATTGTTATCCGGACGCATAAGACCGAGTGTCCTCCGCAGCTCGGCGGCATTCGAGAGACGTTTGAAGAAGAAGTCGTCGGGCAGAGAGTCAGTGTCAAATTCAAGGATTCTGACCGTGATCGATCCGATCTGATAGTGTCCGATTCCGAGAATCCGGCCGTCCGAGCTCTTGACGGTCACGTAATCACCTTCATCAAGATTCTCGGGCATCTTTTTGATAGCGCCCGAGAAAACCCAGGGATGATGACGCAGAACGGATTCCTCTTTTCCGGGTTTGAGAATTATTTCAGGATACATTATTCAGGTAATAAGTGATAAGGAATAGTTAATAAGGAATAAGCGATAATCAAAAGCAATAACGAAATTCCTCAGGGGTTTATTTGAAGAGCCTTATGATATCCATTCCGTTGGCATAGAGGAGGAGCAGGATGAGGAAGCCCATTCCGATCATCTGGGCATATTCCATGAACTTCTGGCTCGGCGGCCGGCGGAATATGATTTCATAAAGAAGGAAGAGAACGTGGCCTCCGTCAAGTGCCGGAATCGGAAGGATGTTCATGAAGGCGAGAGCGACCGAGAGGAACGCCGCGATATTCCAGAAAGCGATCCAATCCCATTTCTCGGGGAATATTGAGCCTATGGAACCGAACCCGCCGATTGATTTCGCGCCTTCTTTCGTGGCGACAAGTTTCATCGATTTCGCGTATGACGTCAAACGGTCGGTGCCCATCTGGATTCCGCGCGGAATGGCAGTGAAGACATTATAATGCTTTTCCTTGACGGGATAGAACTTGGTTATGTCCACTTCGAGTCCGACACCCATTTTATTACCTTCAGAAAGTTTTACGGGTATATTGAGCGTATCCTTGACACCGGCTTTGTCAGCTCGGACAACGGTCAGGTCAACGACGCCCTGATTTGTCTTGTTAAGTTTTTTGTTCGCTTCCGCCTGTGCGTCAAGTATAGGATGAAATTCGATCAGAGAAGGTGTCGGGACAGAGTCAATCGCGATGATAATATCCCGTTCCTTTAAACCGGCTTTCGCCGCTCCTTCTCCGGGCATCACCTGAGTGATCTGAACCGGTATTCGATAAGTGAGGAAGTTGAAATCGGATTTTCCGCTCTTTGCTTCTTCTTCAAGGTTGAAAATGAATTTCTCGGGGATAGAGATATTGACAGTGTCTTTATGATTGCGCAGAACCGTCACCTGTCGAGCCTGCATCATGTCCATAGTGGCTTCGGCAGGATAATCAAGCTCCTTATTGTCGGCATAAAGCGGAATGTCGCCGTCGCGGAACCCGACTTTCTTGGCCGCTTCTGAGAAAGCCATACCGTCTTTTGCATCCTTGAAAGGCACGTATTTCTCACCCGTTGCGAAAACTATCCCGGCATATATGAGAATGGCCAGCAGGAAATTGAAGAGCACACCGGCGATCATGATCAGCAGACGCTGCCATGCGGGTTTGGAACGGAATTCCCATTCCTGAGGCGGACGTTTCATCTGTTCCGTGTCCATAGACTCGTCGATCATCCCGGCGATCTTGCAATATCCGCCGAGCGGAATCCAGCCTATGCCGTATTCCGTGTCGCCCCAGAATGATTTTTTCTTTTTAGCCTTGGGTTCTGTCTCTTTAGAAGATTCAGAAGGTGAGGCTGGAGAATCTGTGTTCTCCGAGGAGCAATCTTCATCTTCCTCGGCATTCTTGAGCTTGTGATGACTTCCGAAGAATCCGATATATTTTTTAGGTTTCCATTTGAAGATCTCTTTCCAGGGGTCAAAGAAAATATAGAATTTTTCAACCTTGACTCCGAAAATCCTTGCGAAGAGGAAATGCCCGAACTCATGGATGATGATGAGGAAGGCGAGAGCGAGGATCAATTGAGCGGCTTTAATTAAAAAAACATCCATTATTTATTGATTCTATTTATTCGGTATTGTGATTTTATTCGGTAATATGATTTTTTCGGTTAACCGTTGGCTTTTAGATCTGTGAGAATGCGAAACGAGTCGCATCGCGATGAGTCTCAATGAGATCATCGAGCGTCGGATTTTCTATGAATAGGGTGGAGTCAAGAGTTTTGAAAGCAAGGTCCGCCATATCTGAAAATGCAATCTTGCGGTCAAGGAAAGCTCTGACGGCCACTTCGTTGGCGGCGTTCAGGACACACGGGGCATTCCCGCCATTTTCAATCGCGGTGAAGGCAAGTCGGAGAAGAGGAAACTTTTCATAATCCGGAGATTCGAAAGTCAGTGAAGAGAATTGTTCAAGGGAGAGTCCATAATCCGGTTCCGGCAGACGGTTGGGAAAACCGAGAGCATAAGAGATCGGGAGGTGCATGTCTGTCGGACCTAACTGGGCTTTGACAGAACCGTCAATGAATTCGACCATGGAATGCACGATCGACTGGGGGTGAACGAGAATCTCAATCTTCTGAGAGGGACAATCGAAAAGCCAATGAGCCTCAATCATTTCAAATCCCTTGTTCATCATCGACGCAGAATCAATGGTGACTTTGGCGCCCATATTCCAATTCGGATGACGCAGAGCCATTTCCGGTGTTACGGACCTCAGTTCCTCTGCTGATAATTTACGGAACGGGCCGCCGCTCGCAGTGAGATAAATCTTCCGTGCCTGGCTGATCTTTTCTCCTCTAAGAGCTTGAAAAATTGCTGAATGCTCGGAATCCACCGGGATTATATCGACACCATGCTTCTTTGCCAAAGGCATTATGATAGAACCGCCGACGACGAGGGTCTCTTTATTTGCGAGTGCGATTGTCTTGCCGGCGCGGATTGCGTTTATTGTCGGAATGAAACCGCTGTACCCGACAAGAGCGGCCATGACGATGTCAACGTTCTCCCCGACGGCCGCTTCGGCAATTGCATCCGATCCTCCGCAACATCTGATTCCGGAGCCGTCAAGCAGCGATTGAAGCCGGGGAAGTAAACTTTCATCCGCGATAACGGCCATGTCCGGCTTGAACTTCAAGGCCTGTTCGGCCAAAAGCTCAACGTTGCGTCCCGCAGTGAGGACTGACGCACGGAATTTATCCCGATGGCGCCATATAATATCGAGAGTCTGGGTCCCGATACTTCCTGTGGAACCCATAACCGCTATATTCTTCACTTGACTGATTTTCATGTCTTATTATTGTTCGATTTCATCATGTGTCCTTAAGACAGAAGATGAATCGTTGTCTGATATTAATTTCTTGTCCCTTCCGGATTTCCGGTGCGGAATTGAGGGCTTTTTTGGTAAATAGTTATTTCCCCGAATGAAACCGTAAGGCTTGACGGGAGTGCCGTTATGCCAAAGCGAAAGAGTAACCGGCGAGGGGCTCTGAGCTTTCCGTGGCTTGGAATCTGCTATGATCCCACCGCCCGGAATTATATCTGATTTCGACACAAGGAGAGTCCCGAGGCCGGAGAGACGGCTGACGAATCCATTGTCATGTTGCATCAGGACTGTGTTCGATTTCCGATTTGAATCATAGAAAGCGTCGATGACGACGCCGTCCGCCATTGCCATGACTGGGGAGCGGTCCGGCATAATGATTTCCGCATCGAATTTATTTTTCGAGGCTTCCGAAATGACGCCGTCGTTGCTGACAGGGTAGAGCAGCATCCCTTCGGAAGCAATCGAGGCCAAAACCGATATGTTGAATTTCTCGCGTTCCTGCATCGTCGCCGCGAATCTTGCTTCCTCCGGGGAACGGGCAAGCAAAGAATCCGCAGACGGGGCTAAAGACTGTCCGGCCATGAGAATGGAATCCTTAGGCTCCCGGTTAACATCAAGGACCGAGATGATATTGGCAATATAGGCTTCATTTTTTTTATAAGCGTCCTGGAGCGAATCGATCCGCATGAATGCTTCTTCCGTGACTGCCCGTTGAGAATCCCTGAAATAACCCGGAATGAGATTGTGAACAGGTGTGAAAGCCACAATCGCGCCTCCGAAAAGAATAAGCGCAAGACAAGCGACAGAAATAATCCCGGCGAGAGTCGCCGGGGAATACGAATGCGAAACGATTTTCTCAAGTTTCGACTCGTCTTCAATCGTGATCTTATATATTTTTTTCGGTTTCAAAACAAAAAAATTCGCCCTGAATTTCACCCTCAAAATCAATCTTTATATTTATAAGGTGAAATGAACGCAAAATATAGACTGCGAAATTACTAAAAAAGTATCATGTTGCAAAATTATTTTAAAAATTATGAACCAACTTTTAATTTCTGATGTTATAATATCAAATTCGATGATGCAGCCGACGGATTTCAAAGTGGATGCACAACCGGATTTTAAAACCCAAGAAAACTATTTCTAAACTGAATACTAATTATCTTAAATTATTTGTTATGAAAACCACACACGTTTACTCACTCTTAGCGCTCGCAGCCGGTGCCATGGCTGTCCCCGTAAGCGCAAACGCACAGGATGTCGTTTACTCCGACGAAACAGTTTCCGTAACTGAGTTCACCTGTAATCCCAAGACACATTATTATTCAGATTGGCGTGACAACTGGTTCATTCAGTTAGGTGCAGGTATCAATCAGCCCTTCGTCGAAAGAAGCCTCGGCACAGATAAGGCCGGCCACGCAGTCGATCGTCAGAAAATGACCGCAACGTATAACGTAGGTGTCGGTCGCTGGTTCTCCCCGTATCTCGGTTTCCGCATCAACGCTCTCGGAGGCGCAATGCACTGGAACACTCCGACAGCTGATCGTCCCAACACCGGTTGGTCACGCGGCAAACACGTGAATCTCAACGCCGAGTTGATGTGGGATATGTTCAACTCATTCGCAGGTGTCAATCCCGACCGCGTCTTCAGCATCATTCCTTTCGTAGGTGTCGGCGGTGACTATATGTGGGACATCCGCGACAGCTGGGGCAACACACCGGCAGCGACAAACATCCACCGTTATCACTCCGGAGCCTATAGGAACTCTTCCTGGACACTCCCTGTGACAGCCGGTCTCCAGTTCCGCTTCCGTCTCTGCAAATATGTTGATTTCTTCGCTGAAGCCCGTGCTTCGTTCATGGGTGACAACTGGAACAATGTTGCATACGGTGACGCAATCGAATCCAATGTGGCAGTCCTCGGCGGTTTCAACTTCAATATCGGCGGACGTGACTGGAACGGATATAACGAATGTGCCACTCTCTCACAGGTTGCCGCTCTCAACAACGAGGTTAACGCCCTCAGAGGTCAGGTTCTCGCAGCTGATCAGACAATCGCCGGCCTCCAGAGCCAGCTCCCCTGCCCCGAAGGTGGTACAAAGGTGGTCTACAAGCAGAACTGCGTAAACGCTCCCTTGATGACAACTGTAAGATTCAGCATCGACTCAGCCGTTATCTCACCCGAAGAAGAAGTCAATGTCTACAATATGGCTCAGTGGCTTAAGGATAATCCTGATGAGAACGTGACAATCGTCGGATACGCAGACAAAGACACAGGCACATCAGAATATAACCTCCAGCTCTCCAAGCAGCGTGCAGAGGCTGTCTACAACCAGCTCGTCAACAAATATGGCATCAATGGCAACCGCCTCACAGTCAAATATGACGGATCTGAAGTTCAGCCCTACAGCACTAACAACTGGAACCGTATCGTAATCTTCACTCAGCCTGAGTAAGCGTAAGCTGACAATATAAAGGCGTAATGCCGGAGGCATAAAATTAAAAAGCCTCTTTAAGAGTTAAACACAGTTTATAGAAACAACATTCAAGACCGGACGCCCCGCAAGAGATTGCGGGGCGTCTTTTTTGTGGGACGGGGTCTTAGCTGATATTTCAAAAATTTTATGATATTTGGTACGGGCTCTGAGAATTGTAAAAGCGGGGAAATTTATACATCGGAATCGTCGCATTCATCCCGCATTAAAGGTAGCTTGGAGCCCGCGATGCACCCAAAAAATATGTTATTGAGCAGAAAACACGAAAATAAGACATTTTCATGAAAAATAGTTATCAAAATCTTTGGGTAGTCAAGAAAAACATTGTATTTTTGTTGCCGTAAAACAAAGGGAGACGCCTTCAGTCTTCCGCCGTTCAGAAAATAAGGAAATTACAAGAATCTTTAAGATTACATAACCAAAAATCTAAACTGACAAACATGAACATTAATGAAATCTTGGCTAACCTTGAAGCCAAGCATCCCGGCGAGAAGGAATACCTTCAGGCAG
>CAYQQG010000117.1:0-6823 GCA_964419535.1 uncultured Sangeribacter sp. | reverse complement strand
TCTGCTCATTCTTCACAGCAGTGTTCCTGACCCGCATCGCCTTCGACCTCATCACTAAGAACGGCCGTTGCGCCAACATGAGCTTCACGACGGCAATCAGCCGCAACCTCTTCGCCAACACCAAGATCAACTTCCTCGGTCAGTCAAAGATCGCCGCTGTCGTCTGGATCACTCTCATCGTGATCTCTATCGCCTCTCTCGCAGTCCGCGGAATGAACCAGGGCATCGACTTCTCCGGCGGCCGCAACTATGTGGTTCAGCTGAACAAGGATGTCAATCCCAAGGATGTTGAAAGCCGTCTGGCCGATGTCTTCCAGAAAGCCGGAAACGACAAGACAATCTCTGTCAATGTCATCTCTATCGACGATCCCTCAAAGGTCCGCATCTCGACCAACTATAAGATCGACGACGAATCTGAAGGCGTTGAGAATGAAATCACCGATATCCTCTACAACAACCTCACCAACGAACTGACAGGCGCCGACGGCAAGCTCATGCCCAAAGAAGCCTTCACCGTGGCCGACGAATCTGACGGCATCATCTCGATCCAGAAAGACGGCCCGAGCGTTGCTGACGACATGCGCCGCGATGCGTTCTGGGCAGTCGGAATCGCCGTTGTCTACATGTTCCTCTATATCCTTCTGCGTTTCCGCAACATCGCCTTCTCTGTCGGCGCTGTCGCAGCCGTCGCACTCACAGCGTTCCTCATCGTCGGATTCTACTCAATCTGCTGGGGCTTCTTCCCCTTCTCCATGGAGATTGACCAGAGCTTCATAGCCGCCGTCCTCACCATTATCGGTTATCAGATCAATGACACCGTGGTGGTATTCGACCGTGTCCGCGAAATGATGAAGATATATCCCAAGGAAGACCGTTTCCAGACAATCAACAAGTCTTTGAACACGACCCTCTCGCGTACAATCATGACTTCGTTCTCGACTCTGCTCGTGCTTCTCTGCATCTTCTTCCTCGGTGGCGACACAATCCGCTCATTCACATTCGCAATGATCTTCGGTGTGATTGTCGGTACGTTCTGCTCGCTCTACTGCGCGGCTCCGATCGCATACCAGATCCTCAAGAAGAACTCCAAAAAGCAGCAGGCTGAAGCTGCCGGCAAACCCGCTCTCAACGGCAACCGCCGCTTCAACTAACCCCCGACAGACAAAATTTCATCCGTTAGTCCCGGCCTTCACGGCCGGACCGCACGGCCGAAAATAACCGCAAAAGGAGCGGCTTCCACCTTCCGGAAGCCGCTCCTTCTTCATCTTATCCACTAATTAATCCCATTTCCATCTTTCCCATGTCCCGTAGAAACGTGGAAATGAGGAAACCGACTTTCGCTTATAAGCGAAAGTCGCCAATTGCGACTGCCTGCATAGCAGGCAATCGTCGTTTCCCATATCCTCATATTCATCAATCTCACCTCATTCAATCCAACCACATTCAATTTGGTATTTTTCCGTTTCTACATTTCCACATTTTTCTGTATCCTTGAAAACTTGGAAACATTTATAGACAGCTAACATTGTAGGTCAGCAAATAGCGCCATTAGGCGCTAAACATTGTAGGCCCGGGTAAGGAAGACCGTTAGGTCTGACGCGACCCGGGTTCGCCAGAATCTCAACGCATGGAACCCCTTTAGGGGTGACACAAAACGGATTTTTCATTTTATTTTCACAATGTTTTTGTTTTTCAAATAATTGTGTTATATTTGCGTCATAATTCTCAGTCATCTCGAATAGGATTATTTCTATCATTCAAAATTTAAAACACCTGTCATGAAGAACCCTGTAATTTCAAGATTGGTCCTGCTGATCGGATTCCTCTTTATCATTTCAAATGTTTCAGCTCATGTGACATCATACGATGAGTTTCCTTATGCCGAGATGTTTACTGAAGGTAAGGAATGGACAGTTTGCCATTTTAGCGGTTATCCGGTTCATATAGATGAAGAACCCGGATACTATGTGCCAAAATATTCGGTCGATACATATATTTACATTAAGGTGGACGGCTCAGCAATGATTGAGGGAATTGAATGTAAAAGATTGAAAATTGATATTCAATATACGTTGAGCGGAGGCTGTGAATACTGCAACTTTTGGATTTATCCGGACACCGATTATGTGGTAAACCCGGAAATGTATCGTTTACGGGTTGGTCTTCCGGATGAGGTCTATGTATATGAAAAGGACCGCAAATTATTTTTCTATAAAAATCCCGGCATAAGATTAAAAGAAGACTCTTACGAATTGGAAGAGTGTGAGCCATATTTTGATCTCATTAAGGATTTTAATGTCAGCTTGGGAATGGAAAATATAACAGCTGATGAACTAATCGAGATAGACGGAAATCCACACAGATCAATCACTTATTATTATGAAAATGGTCCGTATTACGAAGAATGGAAAAAGAAACAACGTTGGATTGAAGGAATCGGGTGTACTCATGCATGGGTCCATGCAGGCTACCCTTATTATGAATATAATCCATACTTCCATGAGGATATTTATATTCCGGAATGTTTGCTGATGTATGTCAAACAGGACGGGAAGATTATTTTTGACCAGACGGATTTGCTAAAGAGTCTCGGACTTGACATCACAGCTTCTATCGAGGCTCCGGCCGTTGAGCACCAACATTCGGACAAATGTTATGACCTGCAGGGGCGCCCCATTGACCGCCCCGAACGCGGCCAACTATTCATCCAAGACGGAAAAATCCAAGTTAACCGATAAAAAGTCGGTACACACTCTCAAAAAGAGGGTGTGTCAAAATGACAAAATCATAGATATGTAGGACATGGCGAGCCATGTCCGCGGGTTAGCCTTCTGACTATCAATGCGGACATTGCGCGCCATGTCCCTACAATTTCGGTTTGTGGCATTACCTTTGTTCGTTTCAGGCGCTTTTTTATTTGACAAATTCTATATATCTTGATTATTTTTTGTAACTTTACAAATTAATTGACGATAGTCGCTTATTGGCTATATGCAGCTTATTGATTCTCTATTCTTCACAATTGACTATATCTCGGATTATGGCCGTTGAAGGGAAAAAAATATTGAAGATAGCGCTCCGCTGGATTGTGCCGTTGGGGCTGACCTGCATGCTTCTATGGGCACTGTTCCGCAAGGTCAACTTCCCGGAGATGATCAACATCATCTCTCAGGGTTGCGACTATTGGTGGATCCTGGCGGCCATGGGATTGAGCGTCATCTCCCACATTATCCGTGCGGCCCGCTGGCGGCTGCAGCTCAAAGCGATCGGCATCACGCCCCCCTTCGCAGCAATCGTCTGTTCGATTTTCGGGTGCTACGCTCTCAATCTTGTCTTTCCACGGCTCGGCGAGATCTGGCGCGTCACCTATATCACACGCCGTGAAAACGCCTCTTTCAGCTCAGTTTTCGGATCGTTGGTGGCTGACAGAATAGCCGATGTTGTCCCCGTCCTGATCATGCTGCTGCTCACGTTTATTCTCGCCGGCCCGCATATCGACGCGTTCCTTGAGAAATACCCACTCGGCCGCGAGACACTCGGAATCCTCGGTTCATTCCCCTTCTGGATGATCGTCGGATTCATCTGCGTCACGGCCGGACTCGGAATCATCATCTTCCGCGACACCAAGCCCGTACGCCGCCTGATAAACATGATCCGCGACGCGTGGCATGGATTCATCGCTTTTGTGACCATGAAAGGACGAGGCCTTTTCATTCTGTACACATTCCTTCTCTGGGCATGCTATTATATTCAGCTATACGTCGCCTTCTTCGCCTTCCCGTTCACACGCGCCCTTTGCGCGGAGCCATCGCTCGGGTTCGGCCTGGTGCCGTGCCTGTTGGCTTTCGTTCTCAGCGCTATCAGCATGGTCATCCCCAGCCAGGGAGGTCTCGGCCCGTGGAACATCGCGATCATGTTCGGACTCGCCGTCTACGGAGTTTCCGACACCCAGGGAACCGCCTTCTCGATCCTTCAATGGAGCGGACAGACAGTGATGCTCATAATCCTCGGCATTTACGCCATGGCATATATCTCCTCAACCCGCAATAACAAAAAAGATACTGAATATGATTCTGCGTCATAGACATCCCGAAGACACCGAAGAGGATGATTTCTTCAACACGCCTCATCAGGAACCGAAACCGAAGGAGCCGAAACCGAAGGAACCCAAGCCCGACGAGCCTCAATATTATGACAAAGAGGATGAATGGGAACATCTGCGGCCGGCCGGCCGGTCGTGGAAGTACTGGGCCGCTCTGGTCGCAGCCGGAATTCTGTTCGGACTCCTATATGCGCTCTGGCTCCGTTATTTTTCACCATACGAAGAGGAGATTGTCCAATACGGATATATAGAGAAAACATCAAAACGCGGCTATCTTTTCAAGACCTTCGAAGGGGTTTTCCTCCCTTATAAAGCTCTCAATGACACTGTCGAACCATATTCGGGAGACATCATCTTTTCGGCAAAGAACGATCATGTCGCCGCCGAACTCAAGAAGCTGGAGGTCGGGAATCTGCCGGCGCGGATAACCCTTGAGCGCTATCACACCTCTCTTCCATGGCGCGGCGAAAGCGTGTGGGTCGTTGTCGAAGCCGACACGGCCGACGTCTCTAAAATTTATCCCGCCCCCGACCGGCGGACACTGATTCCGGATGGCCACCAGCCTCCACCTTACTGATCCCTTCACTGACCTTCACTGAATTAAGCCCCTTTCAATATTCCATTCGCTGAATGAAACACGCTAAATTCATATACACGCTGCTTGTCTCGTTAATCTTCTGCGCCGCCTTCGCCGCGGAGCCGGCCGTTTCCGGCCCGGCCAAGAACCGGGAGCCTCTGCGCACAGCCGGAATGGCCGAAAAGCTCGGCTATCAGGAAGGGGACACAGCCGTCACGATTCCGGCATGGGTCCGCGAGCTGCCCCCGTATTGTTTTGCCGGATGCAACGGTCTGAGGCGCGTGGACTTCGCGGATGGGTCACAGCTCGGCAAAATCTCCGACTTCGCTTTCGCGGAATGCCAGGACCTTGAAGAATTCGAAATGCCCGAAGGCGTGCAATTCATCGGCGAAGGAGCCTTCCGGGGATGCCGAAATCTGCGGACAATCGCTCTCCCCGAAAGGCTTTGGGTGATTTCACGCGAATGTTTCGCCTATTGCCATTCTCTGAATGGAATAACCCTGCCCAAAGGACTACGGGAGATCAAGCCCCTCGCCTTCCTCGACTGCCGCAAACTCGAGCTGACGGAAATACCCTCGCGAGTCACCAAAATCGGCAACAACGCCTTCGGCCGGTGCTTCTCGTTGCGCGAAATGCACCTTCCGGCGGGATGCAAATCCCTTGACAGCTATGCGTTTGCAGATTGCATCTCACTCGAAAGCATTGTCCTTCCCTCGAACGAATCCCAACTTGGGGAACTGCTCTTCAGCGGCTGCACGAAATTGCGGCTGATAAAGGAAGGCTCATTAGTTCCGCCGGTCATTGAATGTGCCAGCTCGCTGTTTGAGCCCTCAGACAAGGAGGCTTGGAAAAATTGTGTCGTCATCGTGCCTCACGGACGGCTATGGGCATACAAAGACTCCCCATTCTGGAACGTATTTAAGAAACTGACTGATGAAAAAGAATGAGATAAGGAAGATTGAAATCAAGGATCCCTCGGGAATCCCGGAAGCGGCCACCCGTCTTCTCGAAGAGATTGGAGACGCCAAGGTCGTCGCCTTCGACGCGCCCATGGGAGCCGGCAAGACGACGCTCATCTCGGCGATGTGCCGTCATCTCGGTGTCGAAGACGACATCTCGTCCCCCACGTTCGCCATAGTCAACGACTACACGTCCACCGTCACGGGCGAGCATATCTATCACTTTGATTGCTATCGGATTGAAGATCCCTCAGAAGCCGAAGACATGGGCGCCGAAGACTATTTTTATTCCGGGAACCGCTGTTTCATCGAATGGCCCGACCGGATCGAGGCCTTCCTCCCCGACGAGACCGTCCGCGTCGCCATCCGCGTCAACTCCGACGACTCCCGCGAAATCGAAATTTTTTAACCTTCCCCTCATAGAACTCATAGAGCTCATAGTTCTCACAGTTCTCATAGAACTCATAGAACTCACAGTTCTCACAGTTCTCATAGAACTCATAGAACTCATAGTTCTCACAGTTCTCATAGTTCTCACAGAGCTCTCAGTCCTCTCAACCCTCAACTTCTCAGCAAAAAACTAAAATTAAGATAAATGGGAAAAGTATTGATTATCGGCGCCGGTGGCGTCGGCAGCGTGGTGGCTGCCAAATGTGCTCAGAACCCCGAGGTGTTCACTGAAATCGTCCTCGCTTCGCGCCGCAAGGAGAAATGTGACCGCATCGTCGAAAAACTCGGAGTGAAGAATATCGTGACCGATCAGGTCGATGCCGACTCTGTCGATCAGCTCGTCGAACTCTTCAACCGCCATAAACCCGACATATGCATCAACGTCGCCCTCCCATATCAGGACCTGACGATCATGGAAGCGTGTCTCAAATGCGGCGTCAATTATCTCGACACAGCAAACTATGAGCCCAAAGATGAAGCTCACTTTGAATATTCATGGCAATGGGCATATCGCGAACGCTTCGAGAAAGCCGGCCTGACAGCCATACTCGGCTGCGGCTTCGACCCGGGTGTGTCGGCCGTCTTTGTGGCATATGCAGCCAAACACCATTTCTCGAAAATGGAATATCTGGACATCGTCGACTGCAACGCCGGAAATCATGGAAAGGCTTTCGCGACCAACTTCAACCCCGAGATCAACATCCGCGAGATCACTCAGAAAGGGAAATATTGGGA
>CAYQQG010000116.1:0-6839 GCA_964419535.1 uncultured Sangeribacter sp. | reverse complement strand
GCACGCAGGTTTCTGGCACCTTTAGTGAGGGTTCGAGTCCTTCCAAGGCAACAAAAAAAAGAGCTGAATCTATGATTCAGCTCTTTTTTTGCTTCTCAATGCCCATTTAGAAACGAGGTTTGCCGTCACCATTTTGAGAACGTATAACAGCTGTTGTTCCTTTGACTCGGACATATAGGTTCATCATGTTGCCGCTTCGATTTTTTGGATGAGCATAGTAATCCCCTTTTCTTTTGTATTTTGCCTTTTCCAATGATTCGATAAAGGCTTGTGCATCTTCGTTAGAAGCGAAATTGATAGTTACACGTTCACCGGTGTCGCAAATCTCATGTTTTATATTTGTATTTCCACCGGGATCTTGACGATTTGCAACCAAAAGCGATTTGAAATCGTCCACATACGGACTATCCAACATGTCGGGATAAGGATATTTCTTAATACTGAAGTTTCTATTTTTAAGCACTTTGGCCAAGTCAGATCGGATTCCGGGTTCAGAATCTGAATCTACCTCAATAAAAAGATACTGCGTCACCGGATTAGGAGAAGCTAAAGCATCTGCCGCCTCAGCTTCGGCCAATTTTCGTTCTTTCTCTGCTCTATTTCTTTTCGCCATCGCCATTTCAATAGCTTCTTCGGCAATACGTTCGGAATCTTCCTCGCTTATTGCGCTATTCGTCTTGCTGCATCCGGACAACAGGACTGCAGCGGCGCCAGTTAGAATTAAATTTGAAAACTTTCTCATAACTATTTTTCTATCTTGGAAATTATCATACAAAAATAGTAATTTATCATCAATTTAAAAAATTCATTTCGTTCATACTCAGACCACCTCTCCACAAAAATAATGCTATTGTTAATGCCGGTGCGACGAAATTTCGAGTCAATTTTGCTTATCTCAAAGGGAGCAATTGACTATCAATTGTGACCGGAGAAATGGACAAAATTGACCGGACTACGCCCGCTTTTTGCTGACTCGCGAATTTTTTTGTAACTTTGCTAAAAATTAGACTTTTTATGGGATTTTTTAATAAACTTTTCTCTCGCGAGAAGAAAGAGAAGCTTGATCAGGGTCTGGAAAAGACTAAGGTTGGAGTCTGGCAAAAGATTACGCGCGCTGTGGCAGGAAAGTCCACCATCGACGACGAAGTGCTTGATAATCTTGAAGAAGTGTTCGTCACGTCTGATGTCGGTGTCGAAACTACACTTGACATTATAGACCGCATTCAGGAGCGTGTCAAACGCGACAAGTATGTCTCGACTTCTGAACTGCACAATCTGCTCGCCGAAGAGATCTCGGATATGATCACCCCTAACGTAGATGAAAATCAGGAACAGTTAGAGGATTTCCATGTGCCTGCGGATAAAAAACCATACGTTATATTAGTTGTCGGCGTCAACGGAGTCGGCAAAACGACCACAATCGGCAAATTAGCCTGGCAATACAGCAAAGCCGGGAACAAGGTGTTTCTCGGAGCCGCCGACACATTCCGTGCCGCCGCCATCGAACAGCTCGAGCTTTGGGGAGAACGCACCGGGGTGACAGTCATCAAGCAGAAAATGGGATCCGATCCGGCCGCAGTGGCCTACGACACTGTCAGTGCCGCCAAGGCTCAAGGAGCGGATGTAGTCATTATTGACACTGCCGGCCGTCTGCATAATAAGGTCGGTCTGATGAACGAGCTCGGGAAGATTGAAAAGGTGATGAAGCGAGTTGTTCCCGATGCGCCTCAGGAGGTTCTTCTTGTTCTTGACGGATCGACAGGTCAGAACGCATACGAACAAGCAAAGGAGTTTTCGGCCGTTACCCATGTCAATGCTCTTGCTGTCACAAAACTTGACGGCACGGCGAAGGGTGGTGTCGTAATCGGCATTTCAAACAAACATAAGATACCGATCAAATATATCGGTTTGGGCGAACAACCTGAAGATCTCCAGATATTCAATGCGAAAGAATTTGTAAAATCACTCTTCTCACCCAAAAATTAGGACTAATTTCAAATATTTGGGGTTCTGAATTGGGGTTCTAAAAAATATTGCAGAGAGCGCCTCGAGCCGGACAGCGGTAAAACAATTGTTTGGGTTTTATGATCAAGAAAAGATGAAATCAAGTTATCAGAAAGGCAGAATTGATGTCATTTCAATGGGATGCTCAAAAAATCTTGTTGATTCGGAGCGTCTCATCCGCCGTCTTGAGGCCAAAGGGCTTACACTCGTGCATGATTCAGACGAACCGTGCGGCGAATGGGTGATGATCAACACATGCGGATTTATCGGAGACGCAAAAGAGGAATCGATCAATCTTATTCTGGAGCTTGCCGAAGCTAAGCGTGAAGGACGCATTGGGAATATTGCCGTGATGGGATGTCTGTCCGAACGGTATCTTAATGACCTTCGGGATGAAATTCCGGAAGTTGACCGGTGGTATGGTAAATTCAACTGGAACGAATTCCTGGCTGACCTTCCTGATCGCGAACCCCGGCCACGAGCCTGGGAGCGTAAACTCACGACTCCTCCATATTCAGCGTTCATCAAGATTTCAGAAGGCTGTAACCGCTTTTGCGCTTTCTGCGCCATTCCGCTTATAACGGGACGTCACCATTCACGGCCGATTGAAGAGATTCTTGAGGAGGTGGAAGAGTTGACAAGCCGTGGTGTCAGAGAGTTCAATATCATTGCCCAGGATCTGTCTTCATACGGACTTGACTTATATGGGAAACAGTCACTCGCAGAACTGATTGACCGGATAGCTGACATTCCGGGCGTCGATTGGATAAGGCTTCATTACGCTTATCCCGCAGATTTTCCAATGGATATTCTGGACGTAATGCGGAGACGGGAGAACGTGTGCAATTATCTTGACATCGCCCTCCAGCATATTTCTGACCCGGTGCTGAAGAATATGCAACGCCATATAACAAAAGAAGAGACCCTGAGACTTATAAATAAAATTCGTTCAAAGGTTCCCGGAATCCGGATAAGGACCACCCTGATGACTGGCTTCCCCGGTGAAGGCGAAAAGGAATTTGAAGAGCTTCTTGAATTCGTCCGCTCACAAAAATTTGATCGCATGGGAGCATTTGCATATTGTGAAGAGGATGACACGAATGCCGCCAAGCTGCTTTCCGATGAAATTCCGGAAGAAGAGAAACAACGGAGATTAGATAAATTAATGGAGGTTCAGGAAGGCATAGCACTTAAACTGAATGAACGTCTCATAGGGAGCAGGCTAAAAGTATTGGTCGAACGCCATGAAGGAGAAAATTCAATCGGACGAACCGAATGGGATTCGCCCGACGTTGATCCTGAGGTGATCATCCGGAATGCCAAACTTCCCATAGGTGAATTTGCAGAGGTTTTAATCGAGGAGGCTCTGCCTTTCGAACTGATAGGAAAGGTATGAACCATGCGTTCCTAACATTTTACGACTGAGTTCATAAGACCATATATGGCTTGAAACGCCTCATTGAGAAAGGGAAGAACATGAATTTCTTTAAAATACGGCTTCCGGGCAGAGATATTGAAAGCGGATTTTCCGAAAAAATATTAGAAATAGATTCGGATAATTATGTTCCTCGCAATAATTTGAATAGAACTCCGGGGTTTATATATTCGGAATTTAAAGAGTCGCCGGAATTATATCTTATTCCCTCAGGACATAATGGTTTTCCGGACCAAAATAACAAATTTACGGACTGTCAGGCAGACCGTTGGGCATATGACAATGATCTCGAATCTGAAAAGATCAACCCTTTCGTTACGGAATCTACATCTCACGAAGAGCATATTGCCGTCATCGAGCATCTGAAGTCAAAGACAATGGAATGGAGAACCGGAGAAACCCCGTTCACGAAAGCCATTGCATCAAGGATTAGCCGCGAAAGTATTGACATCTCCCCTTCCGAAATGTTCCGCCGTCTTTGTGAAGGCTATCCGGAAGCGTGCGTTTTTCTTTTTTCGACATCTATTCACGGCACATGGATCGGGGCCTCACCTGAAATTATTTTAAACCGCGTCGGCAACAAAATTAACACCGTGTCACTCGCGGGGACAAAATGGAATCCGGCTGAGAACTGGGACAAAAAAAATATTGACGAACAAAAGATTGTGACTGATTTTATTTTGGAAACTTTTAGAGACTTTGGTCTCGATCCCAAGAGTGAAGGTCCGGTGACACTGAATGCGGGACCTGTCAGTCATCTTTATACAAGGATATGGGCAAACGGCACATTAAATAATTTCGAACTTTTACGTCACTTATGTCCGACACCGGCTCTCAGCGGCTATCCTCGCGGAAAGGCAATTCTGGCAATTAACCAATTTGAAACTGCCCCACGCCAATGCTATGGAGGTCTGATAGGATTATTGGAAGCCAATGGAGACTTCTTCACTTATGCCAATCTGCGAAGCGGACGCTTCGATTCGCCGCGTGGAGCGATCGAACTCCGCGCCGGCGGTGGCATAACCCCCCTTTCAGAACCCGAACGGGAATGGGTGGAAACTGAAAGAAAGTTCGAAACTCTCCGCCGAATCAAGGATTGAAAATTGAAAAAAAATTATCGAAAAACAATAAAATATTTTGGATTTGTTGAAATTTTATCTATCTTTGCCTTTAGAGACTTACTGAACCTTTAAAAAGTCCGAACGGCATGAAGAAAACATCAATTTATATATTGTCAATCCTTGTAATTGCGGTTCTCGCATTTAGTGTTGTTCTACCGGCTCATAAGGTTTTAAAGGTTGGTGTCCAAGCCTTTATGGAAGGGTTTGAAAAAGGACGGTCCGGTGAGGAGATTCCCGAGAGCCTCGCACCGGTTCAGATTGACTTCACGCCTTCAGTTTCGACAATGATTCAACCCTCGGATTCCATTGAATTTGCTGACGGCCGACGTCTTCCTTTCGTCATTAATAATGTGGTCGTTATGGCACCGACAAACAGTGTGCCGCAATGGACACGTGCTATTGTTTTAATTATCGTGCCGCTCCAGATAATTCTTCTGATAATTATTCTTTATAAACTCCTTCGTTTTATATTGAATGTTTCAAAAGAGAATATCTTTGTCATCCGTAATGTCAATTATTTGCGCCAGATCTCAGTATGCCTTTTGGCGATTGCCGCTTCCCAGATTGTTACAGGTCTGTTAGAGGACTACATCTTTAAGCAATATCAATTTTCATGGCCCGGATATGATCTCGGTGCCTATTGGCAATTCCCATGGAGCAATATATTATTAGGAGTCATCGGATTACTGTTCGCTCAGGTCTGGGCCTACGGTCTTCAGATTAAACAAGATCAGGAACTCACCATTTAAATCATCTTCAAAAATGCCAATAATTGTAAATCTTGATGTCATGATGGCTAAACGGAAGATGAGTCTCGGCGAACTTTCCGAACTGATGGGCATCACCCCCTCGAATCTGTCAATCCTGAAAACCGGAAAAGCGAAAGCAATCAGATTCTCGACCCTTGACAGCATTTGTAAAATTCTCAATTGCCAACCCGGCGATATCCTTGAATATAGAAAGGAAGATTCGGGAGGGTTGGAATTTAAAGATTGAGAAAAGTGACATGTTGCTTTAGAGTCCATTTGCCACATTGACAAAATGCGGAATGAAAGAAATTCAGAAATTTAACTAAAAACCATAAAATTTAATCAATTAAAATGAAAGTCTCAAAAACGTTACTTCTTTGTGCGGCCGCGATGACGATAGTCTCCGCTTCCGCTGAAGAACATCTCAAGAGCCTCAACAAAGACGGCATCAGCAAGGAGATTTCAGCAGGTCAGGATTTTTATCGCCATGTGAACCAACACTGGATGGATATCAATCCCCTTACTGCTGAACACGCACGCTATGGTCAGTTCAATATTCTTGATGACTCAAGCAAGAACCGCGTGCGCAGAATCGTGACAAACCTCTCATCTAAAAATCCTGAACCCGGCACAGTCGCCTATAAGATCGCGGCCCTTTATGAAACGGGCATGGATTCAATCAAACGCAATCAGCTCGGCGCTTCCCCCATTCTCGGAGTTCTCAAGCAGATCGAGGAAACTCCAAAGAACAAGATGGATGATCTTCTGATAATGATGCACAAGACCTATTCCGCACCTTTCTTTGGAGCCGGACTTCAGGAGGACCTGAATAATTCATCCGAATACGCCATGTATGTCAGCGGTGTGCCTCTCGAACTGGGCGACCGTGACTATTATCTGAAAAACGACGCTGAAAATAAGAAGATCCGCAAGGCATATCAGGAACTGATCAAAAAAGACATGATGCTCTGTGGATATTCCAAGAAGGATGCTGAAAGAATCTCGAAGAATGTTCTAAAGATAGAAACTCTTCTCGCTGATTCTGTCTGGACTCGCGAACAGAGCCGTAATCTGAATGCGATGAACAACGTCCGGGATCTGGCTTTCCTCAAAAGCGAGTATCCTCATATTCCGTGGGACCGTTTCTTCATTGAGACTATGGGAATTCAGACCCCCGAACAGTTCCTTGTCACTGAGATGAACACCGTCAAGCAAGGCGATAAGCTTCTCGCGACTCTCTCTCCGCGTGAAATCAAAGACTATTATCTGTGGCAAGTAGTCAGCGACGCCTCCCCCTATCTGAGCGATGACTTTGCGGATGCTGGCTTCGAGTTCTCAAAAATCATGAGCGGCGTGGAGAAACAGCAGCCCCGTTGGAAAAAAGTGCAGAATGCCACTGAAGGCCGTCTCGGCGAAGCCATCGGCCAGTTGTATGTCGCCGAATATTTCCCCGAGTCATCAAAAAAATATATGGAGGAACTTGTTGAGAATCTCCGCACCGCTCTGGGCAAGCACATCATCAATCTTCCC
>CAYQQG010000115.1:0-6876 GCA_964419535.1 uncultured Sangeribacter sp. | reverse complement strand
AAGGAAAGACAGGTTCAATAACCATGTCGTTGGCCAACAACCTCGAAATGAAGGTCAAATCAGACAAAGACTCGACCGGAGTTAAGAAAATCTCGCTCATTGAGAACTTCTCAATCGGACAGAGCTATAACTTCGCCGCCGACTCCTTGCGCTGGAGCAATCTCTCGACCTCGCTCATGTTGCGCCTCGTCAAGAACTTCAACCTCAACCTCAACGCCTCGTGGGATCCTTATACCTATAAACTCTCACCCTCCGGCACACCGGTCCGGGTTGACGTCCCGCGTTGGAAGGCCCACAAAGGATGGGTGAAACTCGCTTCGACCGGGACCTCTTTCTCTTACACTTTCAACAACTCGACTTTCCGAAAAAAGAAGAATGCCACCGAAGGCAATTCCGTGTCCGGCGAAAAAGACCCCAATGATCCCGGGCCGGCAACCGAAGAGGAGGCCTTCACCGGCGACGGCGGAGATGCCGATTTCAAACAACGTGTCGCCATGAGACGGGCCAACGCACGCAAAGAACTGGACAACAGTGACGATGACGGCTATGAGAAATGGGAATGCCCTTGGAGTCTGACCGTCAATTATAGTGTCAACTACGGATACGGAGCTTTTGACTACAACCGTATGGACTATAAGGGGAAATTCACTCAGAACCTTTCTTTTTCGGGAAATATAAGACCGACAAAGGGGTGGAATTTCTCGCTCTCTGCGTCTTATAACTTCGACACGCACAAGATCGCGTATATGAACTGTTCGATCACGCGTGATCTCCACTGCTTCACGATGTCAGCGTCTTTCGTACCCGTCGGTCCCTACAAATCCTACAACTTCCACATCGCGGTCAACTCCTCTATGCTCAAAGACCTCAAATACGACAAACGCTCCTCGCGCTCCAACGGAGTCAACTGGTAAAATCCACTACACCTCCACAATCATCCTCCACAAAGGCCATAAAATCTTCAAAAGATAAAACCGCATTATTAATCAACTTCCGAATAGCCCGGAAGGTTTAACAATTGTAGGGACGCATCGAAAAACCCGGTGCACTTCTTATTGGAAACTTTCTATAAATTTCTTTCAAATTTTATAATAATATTTGTTGCAAACTAAAAATAATTGTTTTATCTTTGCGAAAAATAAACCAACTATAAACCTATAAAAAATTTTTCAACGCCATGAAACGCTTTGTCATTTTAGCGATGATTGTTCTTCAGACAATTATCCTTTCGCAAGCAAAGGTTGTCAAGATGCAATATTCTGACATCGGTGTGGAAATCGAATACGATTTCACCAACGACCTTGTGATCTCTCCGAATCCAAATGATTCGACTCTGTCCAACCTTAAAATCAAAGGATTTTCAACCATTCTCGGTCAAGGGTTGCCGGCTCTGCCATACAAGAACGAGAGATTTGAAATTCCCAACGGTGTTTCTATTGGAGCCATTCAGATTCAAGAAACTTTGGATACTCTTAAATTGAAATGTACTCCGGCAGAAGTATTCCGCGCAGACAGTTCAGTTTCAGAAGATGTTCCCGAGTCTTTTATCGCTCCTTATGATGGATTGTGGCCAGCCGAGACTGCTCTTCTTAAAGAACCGGGGATTTACAGAGATCGCCAAATTGGCCGCCTATTGGTCTCTCCCGTTCGATATGATTATAACAATGAACAGATTGTGGTGGACACGCATCTCAAAATTACAATTCCGTTCGTTGATGCGCCCATGCTTTGCTCATTGGATGATGAAGAACTGCACTCAGTTCCAAATGATATTATGTCTGTGGTTGCACCCTTGAATTTACAAGAGGATTCAGAAATCTCGCCGGCTTCTCCGGTCTATCAGCCACCTGTTCTTCAACCGACTTTGATGATCATCACTCCGGCTTCTTTCGAAGAACAGGCCAGAAAACTCTCCAAGTGGAAACAGCGCATGGGGTATTCCACCTATGTTGAAGTTGTCACCAATGAATCTCAACTTCTTAACCCCGATTTCACTTATCAACTAATCAAAAACCGCTACGACACCGACAAAAAGTTGGAATTCGTGCTTCTTATGGGTGGCGGCGATATTATCAGACCATGTGAGCCTAAACACATAGTTACATTTCACGGTTTCCCAAATCAAAAGGTTCCCACAGACTTTTATTTTACATGCTTGGATGGGAAAAATGATGTTTACCCTGACGTTATTATTGGAAGATTACCAGGTCACAATTTGGAAGATATTTCAATAATGGTCGACAAAACCATCCAATATGAAAAGAATCCTCCTTTAAATGAATCTACCTATTACAATACTGGTATTCACTTCTCAGAATGGATTGATGGATATGGGCAAAATGGAGGTGAAATGTATAAAGAATATTCTAATTTAATATGGACATCTGAATATTTCAGAAATTTCATGGAAGAGAATAATGATCTTAATATTAAGCGCTTTTATTATAATCATAGTAATCGCGAACCAAAATATTATGCTAATGGCCAATGTTTAATGTCTGATGTTGCGAAATACATTGAGACAACTGGTCCAAAAAGTGATAATGGCATTTACATGAATGATAACCTTAATGAGGCTATCAATAAAGGCGCATGGTATATGTTCATAAGGAGTCATGGAGCAGTTAACTTTTGGACGCATTCTTTTTATGGTGCAAATCATGTTAAGGATCTGACAAATGGTGAAAAACTTCCGATTTTATACAGTATTAATTGTGAATCAGGTTATTTTTATAATCCTCAGATTAAGAAAGATCTTGATTCAAATATAGAATATTCATTGTGCGAAGAGTTTCTTCGAAAGAAGAATGGAGGGGCTGTTTGTGCATTAGGCGCTAATGGCCTTACAGAAACACATATCAATGATATGTTATCTGCATGCATCTTTCAAGATATGTATCCAAATTTATGTGTAGACTTTGAAATTCCTGGTGGCAGTTATGGAAATTATGAAGACTGGAACCATTCCTTTGAATTTGGAAAGATCTGTCATAATTCCTTATATAATACATTAACGGTTGTATGTGATATTCCTGATATGACTGATAAAGAGGAATATGAATTTTTCTTTTACAATAGGGATTGTTACAACTGCTTAGGAGATCCTACTCTAAGAATTCATAGATCGAAACCAATCTATCGTGATGCAGAACAACTTCGAAAGGGAATTGATGATAATGACCCTCGCTATTTCATTGATGCACGCGACAATGGTTATACATTTTGCTATAAAAATGCGGCTTTATGGGGAGAAAGGATTTTTGGCTTTGAAGGCTCATATTCTTTGATCGGAGATGGTTATGTTCCAATTATATTGGAAGAATACAAAGCTCTATATCCGAATTCCGAACCTTCTATAAAATCGGTTGCTGAAGAAGGAAACAAACTTATAATTGAAATTGACAATCCCTCCAAGAAAACTTCCGTTGCCATACGTGATATCTATGGTAATAACCTCCGTATTAGCGATGTTTCAACAGGGAAATATCAATTTAATAAGAGGAACGGGATTCTGATAATCTCTGTAGAAGAGAATGGCGAAATTGTTGATACTCAAAAAATACAATGTAAATAATACTATACTTACGTTCAATATTTCAGGATAGAAGGTGGCTTACCTCTTTGACCATTTTTCGTCCTCTAAGTTTTCCTTATCTAACTAATTCCATATGAAATATTTTATTATTATATTGCTGTATATAGGTATACAACCTATAATAAAGGCCGACTCCCCCTATTCTAGCCATGCTTGGTGGGATCATGAATATGTCATGCCATTTGCAGAGGCAGACTTGATCGAAAAAGGGGTTATCGTTGATGGATACTATAAAATCGAATACCCTTTATGGGATCATAAATTCGATGATTACTTCGAAATCAGCAAAGACCACAAATGTATAGCCAGTTATATATATTATATTATATCCCCTGAAAAAAATGAGGCAGCCGTTTCAGAACCATTTTATGGAGGATTCGGGGACTGTAGGGGTGGAGGAAATTGGCAAGATGCAGATGTTAAGATACCTGAATCAATAGACATTGATGGTATCACCTATACTATCGTATCAATTGAAAACGGTCCGGCAAATGCTGCAAGGAGCATCGAAATACCCTCAACTGTTAGACATATTAAATCTAACAGTTATTCCAATTATCGCATTAATAGATATATCGAGAAGAGCTATTGTTCCGCGGAGTTTATCTTCAACGAAGGGTTGGAGACGATAATGGACCACGTGTTCTATACGGCTGACATCAAGGAGTTGTCGTTCCCGTCTTCACTTCGTTATATCGGCAGCGAGGTCTGCGTTGACTGTCAATATTTGGAGAAAGTTGAGTTCAACGAAGGATTAAGTTCGATCGGTTATTTCTCTTTCTCAAAATGCCCGATGTTGCGCGAAATCGAATTGCCGTCAACTCTTCAATCTCTCGGCCGAGGCTCGTTCAATTCGTGTGAAAATTTGGAAAGGATTCATCTCTCACGTTGGATCAGAAATGTCAACGGTTTTGAAGAGATCTGCAACGATTGCCCCAACATCAAGGAGATTCAATATGACAGCCGCACACCATGGCCGGCAACAAACAGTTTCAACAAGGTCAACAAAGAGGAGTGCATCCTTCGTGTACCCTATCAGAGCGCATGGAGATACGCGATGTTAGACGGTTGGAAAGATTTCAAGAATATCGTCGAAATGGATGAAAGCCCGGATGTGATCAATCCAAGTTCTGTCAACACGATCGGCGAAGACACCGAGACCGGCGACACCGGCTATTACACCACTGACGGAATCCGATATGATGAATGGAACTCAATTCCCTCCGGCACCCTCATCCTTCACAAAGGCCAGAAAATCTTCAAAAGATAAAATAATCTATCTTTCAGAAAGGGAATAAAACCATTCTCAAAATCCAATCCAAGGACGTCAACCTCTCAACTCATGGAGAATGACGTCCTTTCGTTTTTTAATAGTGGGAACGGAAGAAGTATTGGATATTACAAATAGGATTCAAAAGGGGATTGGGTATTAAAAAATCAGTAATAGCGCCGGTTCAGCAAAATTTTTTGGGCAGTTAACGAAGGTTTTTGGATGAAGATAGGGGATAATTCAAAAATTATTGTTAACTTTGTAACGATATGGCGGATTCTCCGACGGCGTTGATTGCCGGAATTCAACAGAAAATTGCCATGCTGGCCGACAGCCGCGACCGGGCACTTGCCCGTTGCGAAGAACTCTCGGCGCGCATAAGCGATCTTGAGGCTGATCTCACCGAAAGTCGCGAAAGCCTTCAGAAAGCAAACCTCGACATTGAATTCCTCAAACTCTCCCACCGGCTTGCCGACTCTCCGGAAGCTATCGTCAATGCCCGTAAAACCATATCACGCCTTATCCGACGAATTGACTCCGCGATCAATCTCATCAAGTCCGATCCGGCCGACATCTGACGATAATCCCATCCACGCGATGACTAAGAATCGAGAAAACGTAATTATCGAAATCATCATAGCCGGAGAGCCTATAAAGCTCACCGTCCCTTTCTCGCGGCAAGATAATGTGCGCAGCTGCGAACGCGAAATCAACAGCCTCTATTCCGAATGGAGATCCCTTTTCCCGAAAAAGACTCCGACGGAACTGTTAGCCATGATTGCCTACCAATACGCATCTTATTACCGGGAACTTTCCGAACGCTACGATTCGCTCACAGAATCCTTGCGCTTCACCTCCGGGAGCCTCGACGAAATCCTCAACAACGGCCCCGAGACTCCTGAAAAATAGCGGGTTAAACATATCGGGCGCCAATATGGAGCGGCACCATTCGAGACATACGCCTTCTCACAGTTCTTTTGTTGGAATCGCGTCGTGATGACGTTAAATTCCTGATTTTATGCTCTCTTAATCTCAGGAACAACCGAATGAACCACATTTTGAATTATTAATACTTATCATGATTACCGCACTATGTATAATCTGTGGCCTGATCATCGGAGTGGCGTCCGGATGGCTCATAGCCTCCTACCACTCACGAAAATCGGCACAGTCTAAAGCCAATATCATTATTGATGAAGCATCGCGAGAAGCAGATGTCATTAAAGAGAAGACCCTTCTCAAAGCCCGCGAGGAGGAAATGAAAATCGTTTCCGACGCGGAACGTTCCGCATCCCAGCGTCTCTCAAAGGTTCAATCCGCCGAGGCGAGAGCTAAACAACGCGAAATTCAGCTCAATCAGACTCAACAGGATCTGAACCGCAGAAAAAAAGAGATTGACTCACGCACAAACAATCTTGACCAAAAAGAACGTCAGATCGACGCTAAAAATCAGGAACTCGACAAACTCGTGACCGACGCGCGCTCAGAACTCGAACGGATCTCCGGCCTTTCAGTTGATGAAGCCCGCGAGAAACTCGTCGAATCCCTCAAAGATGAGGCTAAGACACAGGCGGCCGGTTATATCAATGACATCATAGACGACGCCAAGCTGACCGCCTCAAAAGAAGCCAAACGCATTGTCATCCAGTCAATCCAAAGGGTCGCGACTGAAACAGCGATCGAAAACTCAGTGACTGTCTTCCACATAGACAACGACGAAGTCAAGGGCCGAATAATCGGCCGTGAAGGACGAAACATCCGCGCACTCGAAGCTGCCACCGGAATTGAAACCCTCGTCGAGGACACGCCCGAGGCGATCGTGCTCTCCGGCTTCGATCCTGTCCGCCGTGAAATCGCGCGTCTCGCCCTTCATCAGCTCGTTGTCGACGGCCGAATCCACCCGGCACGAATTGAAGAGGTTGTCGCGAAGGTCCGCAAACAGGTTGAGGAAGAAATAATCGAAACCGGCAAACGCACAGCGATCGATCTCGGACTCCACGGCCTGCATCCC
>CAYQQG010000114.1:0-7000 GCA_964419535.1 uncultured Sangeribacter sp. | reverse complement strand
GACAATGTGGCTTCGATCAAGATGCCGGAAGGGGGCAAGATCGTGGTGACGGTTCATCAGCGTTCATCTGTCGATTCACGCCGCGATGAGATCGCCGACCGGGTGAAAGCATTGTTCGAGATGATCGGTGCTGAGGTCCGTTTTGAAGATCCGTACGTCGGCTGGGCTCCGAATCCGAATTCAAAGGTGCTCAAAGTTGCCGAAGAGAGCTTTAAATCACTTTTCGGTTATGAGCCCAAGGTCGAAGCTCTCCATGCCGGACTCGAATGCGGAATTTTCCTTGAGAAGATGCCCGGACTCGACATGATTTCGTTCGGTCCGACACTGAAAGATATCCATTCGCCGAGCGAAAAAGCCAATATTCCGAGTGTGGCCGACTTCTGGAAATTCCTGACCGATATCCTTCGCCGTCTGGCCTAAAGGACTATTCAGAGCTTATTTCATAGAATCTTAGAAACCGACTCTAAGATAATACTCAAAACATAGAAAAATACGGCGCGTTCAGCGCGCTGTATTTTTCATTATTGTTAAAAGCTCTTGTGAAAGAGTTTTTTGAAGCGTATTTAAAAATTTTTTGAATAATACTTATATAATATACTTAACTGAAAATTCTTACAATGAGGCGTTTAATAACTACTTTTCTTCTGGCAGCCGTTTTTATTTCGGTGATGCTGGCGGGGGGATACCCCGATACGCGCAGCGGTGTGCAGCCTTCCGGCACGCTGCCCGTTCTATATATTAACACTGAGGGAAATAAACCCATAACCTCCAAAGAGACATATCTGAAAGGAACGTATTATCTCGATCCGAGGGGAATTGATGGCGTTGAAGCGATAGGCTCGCAATCATCTCCGCTCGCGCTTCAGATAAAGGGGCGCGGAAATTTCACATGGAATGCTTTCGAGAAGAAACCTTATCGTCTGAAACTCGACAAGAAGGCGACATTGCTCGGAATGAACAGCAGCAAGCATTTTGCCTTGCTTGCTCATGCGGATGACAACCGCGCGTTCATGCGCAACCTGACGGGTTTCGAGGTCAGCCGCATGGCGGGACTTCCCTGGACTCCGGCCGATCAGCCATGCGAGGTCGTATTGAACGGAGATTATATTGGCCTTTATTTCTTGACGGAGACAATAAGATTTGACAAGAAGAGAATAAATCTGAATAATCCCGATGATGATGTTGAGGATTGGCTTGATGCCAATCCCGGCAAAACCGCTGCCGAATATCCTTGGACAGAGGAGGATTATACGGGTCCGTGGCTGATTGAATTCGACAATACCGTAGATGAGTTTCAGGTGAATGTTCCCACGCGACAGCGCGCGGATGCCATTATACGTGTGACTTATAAATCTCCGGAAGATTATGTGACTAAGAAACATCGCGAATGGCTGATCAGTGAAATAGGGGAGATCGACCGCCGTCTCTATTCTCCTTCTGAGTCGGAAGGCTCATGGTTAGACAAGGTGGATCTGACTGATGCCGCACGTTTCTTTGTCGTCAATCAGATAATGAACAATTACGAATGTTATAGCGGATCGTGCTACTTGACAAAGGATAAGGGAGCAGACGCGAAATGGCATTTCGGACCGGTTTGGGATTTCGGCTCGGCTTTCCAACAGACACGTGACATGTCGAAATGGATTTTCGAGAGCCAGTATGTTCAGCATTGGGCAAAAGCGATGTGGGACACTCCGGAATTTCAGGCTGAAGTGAAGCGTATATTCGAAGAAATGGACCGCGAAGGATTCGACCGAATATTCGATTATCAGTCATCTTATGCCGACAGAATCTCGGAGGCCGCTGTGAATGACGCAAGGCGTTGGAGCGGACAAGGATATGGAAATGCTGACATGGAGCGACCCATGGAAGAGGTCCGCAGACAGCTCAGCGATGCCATAAGGTATTTCGGCTCTAAACTTGGAGTTGAAGGTTATGCCGAGATTGAAGATCCGGAGACAAAAATCTATTTGCGTGGCGTCGCGACGGGATGGGCTTGTTGGGATAGCTATGAATTTGAGCGCATAGCCCAGGATATCTATCAATTGACGCTTAGCTCTCTGGAAGGTGAGTTTAAGATTGCGGACGAGAAGTGGGATGTGGATTTCGGATATGTCGAGGGCCAGACAATAGATCTCAACCGCAAATATGAGCTTGTCAAGGTTGGCCGCAACATGAAACTGACCCACGAACCGGCAAAGAATGTTGTCATCAGTTTCAATGCCGCTACCGGAGAATTCACAGTGTCTGATTCGACCGGAATCGTTGGTGTGGAATCTGAAGAGTCGGCAAATGCAGTCTATTATACACTTCAAGGTGTGAAAGTCACGAATCCGGTTAAAGGTGAATTCTACATCCGTGTCTCAGACGGCAAATCGCGCAAAATCCTATTTTAAAACGGATCTATAATCCGTTTAACGCGATTGAAAAGTTAAAAATCCGTTTCGGAAAGAACCATTTCTTTCCGAAACGGGTTATTCTTTATAGAGCACAGTGCGAACGTGCGGTTAGCCCGCTTGCCTTTGCTCAGAGTCTAATTCAGAAAAATAAGTATATGTTAGGATATCTATCGGTCGGAGTCTTTATAGATGGCGGCTATTATGCCAAGATCAACCGTGCACTCAAGGCTGCCGAGAGCAGTATAATCCGCGTGAAGTCTCTTTTTGATTTCATTTGCGGACGTTTGGCGTATGAAGAAGGGGTCAATCCTTCGGATTGCCAGATCACGGAGGCTCACTATTTCCGCGGACGTTATCGTGTCAAAGAGGCATACGACAAGCATCTCCTTTATAACGAACGTAAGTTTGAAGATTCTCTAATTGAGAATGACGTCATCTTCCATTATAAACATCTTCGTGAAGTTGAGAAGAACGGCGAGGTGCAGGTGATTGAAAAGGGTGTTGACGTTTGGTTCGCGCTTGAGGCATATGAGCTTGCGACGTTCAGAAAGTTCGATTATGTAGTCCTGATTACCGGAGACGCGGACCATGAAATGCTTGTCCGGAAACTGAAGGCGCTGAAGATCAAGACCGTTCTTCTGACATGGAATCTGACGGATGTGGACGCGACCTCACCGCTCCTAAAGGAAGAAGCCGGTCACCACTGGGAGCTGAGCCATATTGTCCGGCATGATCCGGCGCTGAAGCAGCATCTTCTTTATCGACTTCGCGAGCCGGCCATTAACCCCCTCGGCGATGAATTCTGATTATTAAGAGATGAACTCTTAAATGATTGGCTCTAAATAAGGAGCTAAAAATATAAGAGAATAGAAAAATATTTAAATTATTAATCTAATAAAGATAATTAACTAACTTAAATTATAGATAGCTATGAAATCATTGAAATCATTCAAGATGCTGCTGCTCCTCATGGTTGCAGGCGTTATGTTTACGGCTTGTGGTTCTGCGTCAGAAGCCGAGAAGGTCAATCAGAAAATTGAAAAGGGTGAGGCTCTTGCTGAATCTGACTATACAGTCATGATTGACTATATGGGCCAGTTCGCAGAGAAGGCACAGCCGATTCAGGACAATATCAACAACCTCCCGGCCGAGGATCCGAAGGCGGCTCCTTATCAGGAAGAACTTGATAAGCTCAAGGAGAGCTATCCGTTGCTGAAAACCTTCACGGAAACCCTCGCTAAAGCCACTCCCGAACAGGTCGGTCAGGAAAACGTGGCGCTTGTCGACAAATATGCGGGCTATGAATGGTTTACAGCTCCCGATTGGGCAACAATCAACACAGACCCGGCGATCGGCGGAATTGAGCTTCAGGCCCCGAACGACAGCAATGGTGTTGTTGCCGGCGCAGTCGATGAACTGAAGGTTACTGAATAAGCCTGATTCGCATAAGATTTTTATGAGAAAGGCTTGTAATGGCCGGGCAAAGAGAAATCCTCTGACTGACCATTCCAAAGTATGTCTGACCGTCTCAAAGTATATGTCAGAGGGCGTCAAAATATGTTTGATAACATATCAAGATGAAACAATAAAATAGCAAAATGAAAGATTTTGCTATAGTTTTGTAGATAATTAATTGCGATGACAGTCTGAATGACTGTTGTCGCATTTATTTTATGTTTAAATTGGCAAAAAGATAGCGCGGAATTGCATATCGGGGGAAGTAAATAAATTGAATAAAATTTTGATATTGGACTTTTGAGATATATCTTTGCAGAGCGAACCGGTCGAAGAGCCGGTGAGAATTTGAAATTTGTTAACTATTGGCTGTTAAATGCGGACAATGTTAACGGTCAATAAAGAGATATTGACGACCAATGACATCATGAACCCGGACCATGGCGCGGAGGATGCAAAGATAAGCTGTGAAGGATAATTGTCAAGTCAGCTAATTTATACCTCTACCTTGAAGAAGGATTATTTCCCGGCTGAAGAGATGACGGCTTTTTTCAAAGCGCGTCCGTCAGTCATCCACACTCGGGGAAATGCGTGAATAATGTCGTGAGATGCGACAGCATGAATTTCACAATCCTGTAAATCCCGGCGATTCCCGGGAAAAACTACCATAGAAAAGCCTGAATCTACCTCTACCATGTGAAACTTAGCATGTGAATTTTACAATGTAAACTTACCATGTGAAACTCTAAATGACGAGTAAGCCTTAAATCAACAACCGTGAAAACGCAGGTCCAAAAGCAGCCTGCAGTGTTCTCCGCGCCATGATCTTTATAGTACATACATAGTATACTTTTGTATAAACTTTTTAGACCGGGTTCTAAATTTTTGTTAAAAAGATTGATATACACTGTTCATTATCCGGAAAGATTTTGAATAGTGATTTTTTTTTACTAAATTTGTCGGCCAAATTGTTTTTTTTAAACTAACCATATAATGTGTGGAATTGTAGGTTACGTAGGTGATCGCAACGTATATGATGTATTGATCAAAGGCCTTCATCGCCTTGAATATAGAGGATATGACAGCGCCGGTGTGGCCCTTGAGACCCCCGACGGACACTTAAATGTATATAAAGCTCGAGGAAAAGTCTCAAATCTCGAAGCGTTTTGCGCAGATAAGAATCTTGACGCCGCTTGCGGCATCGCACATACACGGTGGGCAACGCATGGTGAGCCTTCCGATTATAACGCGCATCCCCATTTCAGTGATGATAAAGAATTGGCGCTGGTTCATAACGGCACGATTGAGAACTATAAGGTGCTCAAGGATGCCCTAATCAACCAAGGCTGTCAATTCCATTCCGAAACAGACACCGAGGTGCTTGTGCAGCTCATCGAATATATTCGTGTCAAGAACGCTTGTTCTCTTCTTGACGCGGTCCGCGAGGCGCTCAATCAGGTTCAGGGCGCATATGCGATCGCTGTTATCGAAGCCGGACATCCGGATGAAATCATAGCGGCGCGCAAGAGCAGTCCGCTCGTGATCGGAATCGGCGACAACGAATTCTTCCTGGCTTCCGATGCCACTCCGATTGTGGAATATACAAAAGATGTGGTATATGTAAAGGACGGTGAGATCGCAGTCATCCGCAAAGGATCTCCGCTGAAACTCGTGACGCTCGAAAACGAAGAGTGCGCAATCGATGTCACTGAGCTCGAGTTTTCAATCTCCCAGCTTGAGAAGGGCGGTTATCCCCACTTCATGCTGAAAGAGATTTTTGAACAGCCCAACACGCTCCTTGACTGCATCCGCGGCCGTGTCGTGGAAGGTGGCGAGAAGATCGTTCTTAACGGTGTGCTGGACAATCAGGAGAAGTTCAGGAAAGCAAAGCGAATCGTCATTGTCGCTTGCGGAACTTCATGGCATGCGGGACTGATAGGAAAATATCTTATTCAGGAGATGTGTGAGCTCCCCGTCATCGTTGAGTATGCGAGTGAGTTCCGGTATAATAATCCGGTTATAAATGAAGACGATATCGTGATCGCGATTTCCCAGAGCGGTGAAACCGCCGACACGCTTGCGGCCATTGAGATTGCGCGTAAAAAAGGAGCGTTTGTTTACGGCATAAGCAATGTCGTTGGAAGCTCAATTCCGCGAAACACTGATTCCGGGACCTATATACATGTCGGCCCCGAGATCGGCGTCGCCTCGACAAAGGCTTTCACAGGCCAGGTCATGGTTCTGACTCTTCTTGCCCTCGCAGTCGGTGAACTCCGCGGAACTCTCACTCCCGAGCAAGTGACCGAATGCGGAAAGTGGATTCTGAAGGTTCCGGATCTCGCAAGAAAGGTTCTTGAACTGAACGATAAGATCGAACGTCTGTCGGCTATATATACCTATGCACGCAACTTCCTCTATCTCGGACGCGGCTATAATTATCCGACAGCCCTTGAAGGCGCGCTGAAACTTAAAGAAATCAGCTATATTCACGCCGAAGGCTATCCGGCCGCCGAGATGAAGCACGGCCCGATTGCTCTTATAGACGCCGAGATGCCGTCCGTGATAATCGCCCCCGCCGATCATCTGTATGATAAGGTCGTGAGCAATGTCCAGCAGGTGAAGGCGCGTGGCGGAAGCATCATCGCTATCGTGACGGAGGGTGACACGGTTATCAGCAAAATCGCCGATCATCTTCTCGAAGTTCCGGAGGTTCCGGAATTCCTGACCCCGATTATCACATCGATTCCTTTGCAGCTGCTCTCCTATTATATAGCGATCAATAAAGGAAAGGATGTCGACATGCCGCGAAACCTTGCAAAATCGGTGACGGTTGAATAATTTTCAAGAAGAATCAAAGGGTTCCGGGTGCCGTTTTTGATTGAGCGTTCATTCTTTTCGTGAAGTCTGATTTTGACTGCAACTCACCCTTTGAGGGAGCTGAAAAAGATAAAAATTGATAAAATCGCAATTTTTGTAAAAAAAATGTGAGAAAAATTTGGAGTGTGAAGAATTAATCACTATCTTTGCACTCGATTTCGGAAGAGCCGAAACGGACGAAGCTTTCAAAAGCCGAGTCGGCCGGGCTCGGACCGGAAAACAAGCCTCTTTAGCTCAGTTGGCCAGAGCACGTGATTTGTAATCTCGGG
>CAYQQG010000113.1:0-7038 GCA_964419535.1 uncultured Sangeribacter sp. | reverse complement strand
TAGCTAATATGGGAAGAGTTAAAATAGCAAGAAAGAGCACATTCATCGACATGACCGCGATGAGTGACGTGACCGTTCTTCTGCTGACCTTCTTCATGTTGACATCAACCTTCCTCTCAAAAGAACCGGCCACGGTGATCACTCCCGCTTCGGTATCAACCGAAAAAGTGCAGGAGACCAACGTGCTCCAGGTTCTCGTGAGCCCCAAAGGACAGGTCTGGCTGACGATGAACAACGACACCTCCGCGCAATGGTCGAACGCCAATATGCGTAAGGCGCTCCTCGACAACGTCACAGAACTGTATAACGCTCAACATTCGAAAAAGGTGCAGTTCAATGCTGCGCAGAAAGAAACGTTCAGCAAACTCGGTTCTTTCGGTGTCCCCTTGGCTCAGATGGGTGAATTCCTCAATCTGGCCGACGAACCCGAAGGACTTACCAAAATGGACCAATGGCTGGCCGGTGAAGATCCGAATCCGAATCACGTAACCGGAATTCCTATCTCCAAGGAAAACAGCGAGGATAAGCTCAATGAATTCCAAATGTGGGTCAAGGCAGCTCGTATGGCAGGCAATGACAACCTCACTCAAGCCATGAAAGACGGCATGGGTGTCGCAATCAAAGCCGACCAGAACACCAGCTTTGAAATCATCCACATGGTGATGGATAACCTCCAGACCATTAAACAGAATAAGTTTACATTATTGACCGCTCTAAAGGCAGGAGGAGAATAAGACATGGCAGAAGTTCAACAATCAGGTGGCGACAGCGGAAAGAAAGGCCACCAGAAAAAAATGCAGATCCGCGTGGACTTTACGCCGATGGTAGACATGAACATGTTGCTCATAACGTTCTTCATGCTATGTACGACCATGATTAAGTCCCAGACTCTGACGATCGCCTTGCCTACGAACGAGAAGGTGCAGAATGAGGAAAATATGTCGCAGGCTTCGGCCGACGATGCTATTACCATCATCATCGACGCCAAGAAAAAACCGGGTCCCACTCCCGGCACTCTCGTGATTGACTCTGTCAATGGCAATGTGGTCAACGAAATCTACTATTACGACGGCAAACCCGGTGGCGACGCCGGAATGTTCGGCCCCGGCGGAACTGTGCTCTCTGAAAATAACAACCTTAAGAAATCCGACCTCCTTTCTGACGAGGTGAACTCCGTCGGCGACCATAAGGCTCGCGGAATCCGCCAGATCATTCAGGAACGCAATAAGGCCGTGCTCGAAAAAGTAAATGAGCTTAAGAAAAAGCTTAATGACGGCGGTTTCGGATCTCTTGAAACCAAGGATGAACGTGAAGCGGCTATGGCCAAATACAACGAAGAAGCATCCAAGGTTCGTAAGGACGAGAACATCAAAAAGCCGGTGATCATCATTAAGTCTACTCCCGAAGCATCCTATCGTGGACTCGTGGATATTCTTGACGAAATGCAGATCAACTCGATCTCTAAATATCAGATCGACAACATCACCGACGTTGACCTCGTAATGCTCGACGACTATCGTAAACATAATAAGTAATGTTAGATTTATTAATCCTTAAGCAAATCAAAGAAAATGGCTAAAAATGTAGATCTAACGTCAAAAGAATGGCGCGACTTAGTCTTCGAAGACAAGAATAAAGAATTCGGTGCTTACCAACTCCGCAAACAGAGCGACCGCCGCCACAATCTCGCAGCGCTTTATGCTCTCATCGGTCTCGTAGTTGTGATTCTGCTCGTGATCGGATATTCCAAATATTCCGAATATAAGGCTGAACAGGATCGCCTCGCCATGATCGAAGAGCGCGAAAGAATGCAGGCTCTTGAGGTTGATATGCCGGAAGAGGACGCTCAGGAAGAAGAGGAAGCTCCCGAACAGAAAATGGAAATGGAAATGCCGACGGTGCCTGAAGAAGTTCTCGCCACCGTTCAGGTGACTCAGATCGCTATCGTTGATGCCGACAAGGTTAAAAACGAAGTGTTGGATATGGATACTCAGAAGGAGGACAATACTGCTCGTGGCTCTGTCAATCAGGAAGGTGCAGATGATGTCGACAAATTCAAAGCAGTCCAAGAACAGGTTGTCGTTAAGGAAGAGCCGGTGAAAGTTGAAGAGAAGAAACCCGAACCCGAGAAGATCTTCGTGGCTGTCGAACAGCCCGCAGAGTTCCCCGGCGGTCAGGCAGCCATGATGAAATGGCTCTCCAACAACATCCGCTATCCGGAATCAGCTCAGCAGAACGGCATCTCCGGTCGTGTTGTCGTTAAGTTCGTCGTTGAACGTGACGGTTCCGTCAGCAGCCCGACAATCGTCAAGGGTGTTGACCGCGACCTCGACCAGGAAGCTCTTCGCGTCGTGAAGAGAATGCCGAAATGGCAGCCCGGTAAGAACAACGGCCAGCCCGTCCGTTCTTACTTCAACCTCCCTGTCACATTCCGTCTGCAAAACCAGTAATCACATCCCAACAATCTATAGCAAAAAGGAGAGGCTCCAAAAACCTCTCCTTTTTTAATTATCACTCTTTTTTATTATACTCTTTAAATTATTGAATTCCAATTTCCATATGAATATAAAATTTTTATCTTTTTGTCTCTGCCTTCTCTCCTTGAATTCAATCTTTGCGCAAGAAGAAAGACCGAAGGAAGTGATCTTGGAACCTATTCAAGTGACATCTATCGCAATTGCTGATCCAAATAAGGTTGAAGTTGTTTCCATGGAGGAACAAATGGAAGATAATACTGCCAGAGGCGTTGTGCGCGAACCGGTCGAAAGAATATATGTAACTGTTGAACAGGTTGCCGAATTCCCAGGCGGTCAGGCCGCAATGATGAGGTGGATAGCCGATCAAATCCGTTATCCTGAAGAAGCAATGCAACAATGCATCTCCGGACGCGTTATTGTCAAAATGGTCATAGAAAAAGACGGTTCTGTCAGCAATCCAAAAGTTGTTAGAGGTGTCTCTCCGGAACTTGATCAGGAAGCAATCCGTGTAATCGAAAGCATGCCCAAGTGGACACCCGGAAGAATGAACGGTGAAATTGTGCGATCATATTATACCCTCCCTGTCACTTTCCGTTTGCCTGAGGAATAAAAATATTAACAATTGCGTTGATTGGGTCAACCTTAATCTTAATTAATTGTTAAAATAATAAAAGAACGAAACTACTAATGATTTAAACACTACTACTATGGATAACTACACAAACAATCAACCCAAAGGGATGCGCCTCGTGTTCGGTATCTTTATGATCGTCGTCTATCTCGCTATCGGCGCACTCTTCATAGCTGACGTTTTCAATATCGATAACGCTGCGATCTCAATGACGGTCGGAATCATCCTTTGCGTCTATGGCGTCTGGAGAGGATACAGACTCTATAAAGGGTTAAACTGATCTCAACACTTTAGAGCAAAGAAGCCGGTTCTTTAATTTTATATAATAGGCTTTGTATAAGCAACTTAAAGAATTAACTTGAGAAAATATTCCGATCTTCAAATTAATGATTATGAAAACTAAAATATTTAGATACGTCATGTTGGCAATTGTCGGCATGACGCTTTGTGCTTGCGGAGAGATTAAGAGAGGTGAATATACTTCCGGAACTGCGGCCGTATTCTGTGATGACGGATTCCGAAATATACTCGATGAAGAGATCCAGGCATTTGAATTCTCTTATCCCGATGCGACTATCGTTCCGTTTTATGCTTCCGAACAGGCGTGCATAGACTCGCTGCTTCAGGATAAGTGTCAGAGCATTATTATCACGCGAGACTTCACAAAAGAAGAACGCGCTCACATCAAAGCCGAAAACCGAAGAATCGTCAAGTCTCAGCCCATCGCCGTTGACGCTGTGGCTCTTATAGTCAACAAGGATAATCCGGTTGCAAATCTTTCAATGGATGAAATCGGCAAAATTCTAAAGGGTGAAATCACTCGTTGGAACCAGCTAGCCGGGAATGACACAACCGCAATCAAAGTGGTGTTCGATTCCGAAGGCTCTTCGACCGTGAGCTATATGCGAGACAAATTTCTCGGTGGCAAAAAGATTACTGATTTCATCAAACCGTATGCACAAAAAAATAACGCTTCCGTTTTCGATGTTATTAAAAAGGACAAGAATGCACTCGGAATCATTTCCGTTTCTTGGCTCGGCAACGATCTTTCAATTGCCAAACAGGTTCCTATGAACCAAAGAATGGAAGATTATGCTAATGAGAACGATTCGATAAATACAGCTCTCACTGAAGAGGTTAATATAATTAAGGTGAGCAATCCTAATGAAGATAATGACTTCTCGCCGGTAGCTTATAAACCTTATCAGCTGTATATAAATTCCGGAGAATACCCCCTTTTCCGTAAAGTATGGATGATTTCGACGGCATCCAATTCAACAGTGCTTCACAGCTTCTATACGTTCGTGACGGGATTCGTCGGTCAGAAAATCATTATCAAATCCGGAATCATGCCCTATCATGTCAACAGCAGAGTTGTTGAACTTGTAAAATAGAATTATTCTAAACAACTTATTTTTTATAGTCCATTTTTCAAAAGGATTTAATATTGATAACTTTGTGACATAACAAAAAATAATTCCTCGGAGCCGTAATAAACCCCGGGGAATTAACGTTGTCAAAATAGCGGATTGCGTCCATTGAATTATTCTCTTCAATCAATGAGAGCAAATCTCAAAATTCAATGTCAGCATTCTCAATATTTCTCAACAGAATAATCAAAAATAAAGAACGATATATGAAGAAAATCTTTCTTTCATTCGCCGCGGCGGCTCTCGCTCTGTCGGCAATGGCTCAGACCCACAAGGATGGTGTCGAATATTATGAAGCCGGTCAATATGACAACGCCAAGGAACTCCTTGAGCGTAACATGAATAACTCCGGCACAGACAAAGCCGTGGCCTACTATTATCAGGGCCTCATCGCGCTTCAGAACAACAAGCCTACGGAAGCTGCAAAATACTTCAATCTCGGTGCTGAGGCTAATCCTGACTATGCTTACAACTATATAGGCCTCGCTCAGATTGATCTGGCTCAAGGAACACCGAAAGTTGCCGAAGCTAACTTTAAGAAAGCTGAGACTCTCGGAAAGAAAGATGTCGGCGTTCAGATTGCAATTGCCCGCGCATACGATGCCGTTGACCCTTCACTCTACGAGAAAGAGATCACAAAACGGCTCGAAAAAGCTCGCCGTATGAACATGCAGGATCCTGATATCTATATCTTCGAAGGCGATGTGAAAGCTCGCAACAAGGATTACGGCGGTGCCGGCGCTTCCTACGAAATGGCTCTTAACTATGATCCCAATGCCACAGCGGCATATTTCAAATATGCCAACCTCTTTTCTCAGGTGAATCCGGAATATGGCATCAATATGCTCAAGAAGCTCCTTCAGCTGAACCCGAATTCTGCTCTTGGCCAGCGTTCGCTCGCAAACGCTTATTATGATCAGAATCGCTTCAAAGAGGCTGCTGCGGAATATGGCAAATATGTGAAGAACCCCAACCACTTCAAACAGGACGAAGACCGCTATGCGTTCCTTCTCTTCTATGACGGAGATTACAAAGCAGGCTATGATTATGCAACCAAACTGCTTCAGGAAAATCCGGCCAACTTCACGGCTCAGCGCTATCAGTTCATGAACGCCGCTCAGATCCCCTCAATGGCCGACCAGCTCCTTCCGATGGCTCAGAAACTGTATGCCAACCACCTGAAAGATCCTAAGAAAAATGGCTTGGCCCCGATCGACTACACACTGATCTCTGAAGAATTCGCCAAAAACAAAGATCTTACAAAGGACGAAGCTGTAGACAGCGCTATCTCCGTGCTCAACAACGGCATCAAGGAATATCCTAACAATGCGGCGTTCGAGAAATCGCTCGCTTTGCTCTATGTTGATAAGAACGATATGGCTGGGGCATGCAATGCTTTCGATCAATATCTTAAGAAAACAAAAGATCCCGGTTATAACGATATGATTCAGGCTGCCGTATTTGCATTCTATGCAGGTGTTTCAGCCAAGAATGATCCCGCTGTCGCCAACAAATATTATCAGCAGGCTTCCGACTTCACAGACAAAGCCGCTGAGCTCTATCCCGGGATGTATCGTCCGAACAAAATCAAGGGTGACATCGCTCTTAACAAGGGTGACAATGCCGGTGCAGTTTCTTACTATATCAAGGCTATCGACCAGCTCGAAAAGATGGATGGTGACAAGAGCCGATTCATGAACGACGCCAAGACAATGTATGGAGCCGTGGCGAAATCATACATTTCGAAGGGTGACAAAGCGTCCGCCCGCAGATATGTTGAGGGTTATCTGAATTATGATCCCAACAACGCTGACTTCACGACTCTTCTCAAGAGCCTCTGATAAATCTTTAATTAAGCATCTGACTTTAAATAAGCATCCGACTTTCCAAATCATAAAGCGGAGACCGAACGAATTTCTCGGTCTCCGTTTATTTTATCTCTTGTTTTATAACATATAACTCAACTTTTTCCGCCTAATATTTGCATATTAAATCTTTGCTGATTACTTTTGTAGTGAAAATGAAATCCGGCCTATTATTCAGGCTGATTCAGCATGATAAAACATTAAATCTAACATCCATAAAACAAATGCAAAGAGACAATCAAATCTTCGACATTATCGACCGCGAGCACTTGCGCCAGCGCCGTGGCATCGAGCTTATCGCCAGTGAAAACTTCGTAAGCGATGAAGTTATGCGTGCAATGGGCTCATGCATGACAAACAAATATGCAGAGGGCTATCCCGCAAAACGTTATTACGGCGGTTGCCAGGTGGTTGATGAAGCCGAGAATCTTGCAATCGAACGTGCAAAGAAACTCTTCGGCGCCGAATGGGCTAACGTTCAGCCTCACAGCGGCGCTCAGGCAAATATGGCTGTATTCATGGCTTGTCTCCAGCCCGGCGACACTTTCATGGGTATGGACCTCTCTCACGGCGGCCACCTCTCTCACGGCAGCCCGGTCAACTTCTCCGGCCTTATGTTCAACCCGATCTCTTAT
>CAYQQG010000112.1:0-7159 GCA_964419535.1 uncultured Sangeribacter sp. | reverse complement strand
AAGGAAGATCATTTTTGCTCACGTTCAGTTCGACGCATAGTCGGCTCATATTTGGTTTATAGGGAGCAGATTCGGAGAGAATGGCAAGCAAACGCGCCAGCTTGCGTGAAGTCGATACGTTCATTCCTGCATATTGAGGAATGTCAACTTCAAGTGTCTGGGTCATCACTTGCTGCAGGCGTATTTCAAATCCGGGCTGAGCTGAAAATGGATAATAACCCATTTGAAGATATTCACGAAATAAAGGTATCGGATGTAAATCAACATGTAAGTCGACTTTATGTGACAAAATTTCTTGAAGAGTATATTTTTTAATTTCTATACCTTTATATAGTATTAGAAATTCACGAAACGAAAGGCCTTGCATTGAAAAGATAAGTGCACGTCGACTCAAGTCTGCCTTCCCTTGGTGAATGTCAAGAACAGAGCTGCCGGTAAATATAACTTGCAACTCAGGATGTGTGTCATAAATCTGTTTAAGTTCTCCGGACCAACCGTTATATTTATGGATCTCGTCAATTACTATATGCCTTCCATTATCTTTAATCCAATTGTCAACCAATTCAATAAGAGTGTGGTTGAAGAAGTAAGAATTATCAGCTGAAACATAAAGCCATTTCTCCGGATCCGGTTGAAGCAGTATATGCTGTTTAACAAGTGTCGATTTTCCGACGCCGCGGGGGCCGACAAGCCCAATCATACGGTCATTCCAAAGGATGCGGTCATACATGTATCTTCTGAAGGCAGTAGGAGTCCTTCGGAGTTCTTCGCGCATGTAAGTTATTAGATTAATATCAACCATATACTTATAATTTGGGGAGGCGTTCTGAATATAATTAGTGTATATTGTTTAGGCAAAAATACTAATAATATTGCATTTATCCTAATTTTATGGTGAAAAATGTCACCTTGAAGGGGAAGAATTTTGTCAAAAGTGTCACCTTGAAGGGGAAAGATTTTGCGAAAAATGTCACCTTGAAGGGGAAAGATTTTGCGAAAAGTGTCACCTTGAAGGGGAATAAAGGATGTTTTTATTTTCAAACGGGCTGCATTAATTAAGTTTGATTTTTCGATTTCGGCTCAATTTCTCAGGGAGTTTGGGCCGTTTTCTTTTGTCTAAGTGATAGAAAAAGACGGAATATAGCCTCATTGTAAGAAAGGATTCTTCAAGACAGCAGCCTGACGGGTGGGTTGAAGAAAATATCAAATATTTGAGAGCGTTTTCTAACCCTTTAAATATTAGGTTGCTTGTCCATTAAGAGCCTTTATATGATGACTGAAGATTAAGCTGAAAAAATATGCAATACATTATCGGCGAAAAAATTAGGGAGGAACTTATAAAACAGCAGCGGACAGTTTCTTGGTTTGCCAAACAAATCAACTGTTCGCGGACAAATGTGTATAAGATTTTTGGTAAAGATAACCTTGATTTGAAATTGCTGTTCCGGATATGTCAGATTCTGAATCATGATTTTTTTCGTGATATTTCGGAAACTGCCAATTTTGAAAATGCCGATAAAAATCCGTTATCATAAAAATTCGTTATCATCATAATAAGAGGTCAGTTCAAAAACGTCACCACATTATTGATCGCATCCTTGTAGCGGTCTTCAGAGTAAATATTAATGATATTAAAAATGGGGTCTATATTTGGGCTCAAGTACAAAAGTCTGTTAATAAATGCCTGCTCTGCAGGCATTTGCTATGAATGAATCCATTTTAGGGGTGACACATCATCATCTGGCTTCTTTTTTTGATTTGATTTTCTCAAATTTCCTACGCCTCCGGGAATTGGGATATGGTGAGAATACATTAACGGACTTTTGTATTTGATCCTATATTTGGCGGATAGTTATTTTTTAACAATCTAAAGGTTTGTTATTTCTAAAAATTGAGAAATGTTGTGTATTTAAAAAAATGTATGTATCTTTGCGGACGAATAAGAGTCCCCATTGAGATGAGGATTCGAAAATTTAAAAAAGTGAAGATAAATAACTAAAAAATAACTAAAAACCAAATTTTGACAATGAAAAAATTTGCAATGATCATGGCGCTCGCCCTTCCGTTGGCGCTCGCTTCATGTGGTGATGATGACAACACCACGCTGACACTTGACAGAGGTCAGGCAACTCTCGACTACAACACAACAACTGAGCTCAAGGCTTCTGAAAAAGGTGGCACATGGGCATCAAGCAACGAATTCGTTGCCAGCGTTGACAAAAACGGTAAGGTGACAGCAAATCACGAAGGTCAGGCTGTGATCACTGTCAGCAAAGACGGTATGTCAGCTTCCTGCAAGGTCACTGTAAACGCAACTAACGACAACTTCAACACTATCCTCACTTGGGGCGCTACTCCCACTCAGATCAAAACTGAAATGGCAAAGGAACCCAACTTGGTTCTGCTTCTCGAGCAAGGTGATAACCTGATGTATTCTCTTCCCAATGAAGCATATCCCTGGTATGGCTTCATCTTCAAGAATGGCGGACTCGCAGGTTCTTCGATCTATTTCACTGACGCTATGTTTGATCAGTTCGACTTCAATGGCTATCTCAATCAGCGTTATGCAAAGGTTGAAACCACAGAGGATGGTGCTGTTTATGCCAACGGTAACTCACTTTCTGAAGCAAGTGTAGCAGTTACAGTCGGCTATGATACTGACGAAGATGTATGGACAGCTCTTTGGGAGCCGGTTAGCCACACTAAGGCTGCAGCCCTCGATGCAACTCTTATGAAGGACGCCAAGTCTCTCTATAAGGCCGCAAAGAAATAAAAATTCAAAAATATTTAAAAAACATATAAAGAGATCATGAAAAAGGTATTTTATTCTCTCAGTGCCATTGCTTTTGCTCTCGTTATGACTGCTTGCGGCGGCAACAAAGATGCTGAGAACACAGACTGTGTTCAGGTTGTTGGCGAAGAGGTCAACATCGAAGAAACAATCAACACTGAAGCTCCCGCGGATTGCCCGCAGGCTGTCGAGGCTGTTCAGGAAGTAGTTGAAACAGTGGAAGAGGCTGCTCCCGCCGCTGCTGAAACAACAAAGGAAGCCGCGAAGAAGACTACTTCTAAGGTGAAGGACGCTGCCAAGGCTAAAGCTGAGGCTGTGAAGGCTGAGACAAAAGAGAAAGTAAGCGAAGCCAAGAAAGAGGCTCAGGACAAAGCATCAAAACTCCTTGATAAGGCTGAAAAGAAAGTCGACAAGGGCGTGAGCGACGCTAAGGAAAAAGCACAGGAAAAGCTCAACAAGCTCAAATAATTGAGATGAACTGTGAGGTTCAATAATTATTGAACTTACATGATAAAAGACAACAAGGCGGTTGCCCGACAAATGGGCAACCGCTTTTTTTATCCTTTTTCTATTGGGCCTTTATCAAAGAAAAATTGCATTTTTTTGTCAAATGATTGTGTCGGATAAGAAATTTTTCGTAAATTCGCGTGTTAGGGTAGAGATTGATTAAAAAAACGGGGGAACAATTAAAAATTGATAACCTTAAAATTTGTTTGGGATGCGGCTGCGCGTAAATTGGAAAAAGGCGGGTTTTTATGCTAAAACTTTGGCTATTGGCCTTGTTGTTGCAGGAGGTCTTTATGCCTGCGGCTCGAAAGAGGCAAAGGTCAATCTCGAATTTCCTGAAGATTTCAATGGAAAAACGCTTGATCTCATAAGCTTCAATGACAGCACCGTGATAGCAACGACTCAGATAGCCGGCGGGAAAGCCGCTTTCATTTTGAATGAGTCCGACTCGCTTGCTATGCCTGTTTTAGCTCAGTTTGTTGTCGATGGCAGGGTGAAGGGATATTACGTGATCGAGCCCGGCGAAGCGTCCTGGTGTGACACCGTTCGCGTTGCACAAGGGACACCGGAAAATGCTCGCTTTGCGGAACTCCTTTCTCAACTCAAGGCGGCGGACGAGGCCGAGGACTTCGATGCCCTGACGTCCATATCGGAACGGATTTATAACGAAAATAAAGATAATATATTCGGTCCGTATTTTGGGATCGAATGGCTGAAATGGGCCGATCCCCTGAAAGTCGATTCCCTTTTGAACGAGGCTCCGGCGGAATTCAAGAACTCGAAAAGAGCCGCGGGATATATTGATTTTGCACGATTGAGGGCACGCACCGCTCCCGGACAGCCCTACGCCGATTTTGCGGGGAAAAACGCCGCGGGGAAAGATATCAAATTATCTGAATATGTGACTCCGGGGAAATATGTCCTTGTTGATTTCATGGCGAGCTGGTGTCCGTATTGCATAAAAGATATGCCGGAAATCAAGCGTATTTTTGCGGATAATAAAGATAAGGGTCTGGAGATTGTCAGTGTCGCCGTGCGCGACGAACCGGAAGCCACGGCCGGAGCCGTCAAGAAACATGGAATTGAATGGAATGTGGTTTATGATGCTCAGAAGCGCCCTTATGACATATACGGTTTCTCCGGCATTCCCCACTATATGCTAATCGGTCCGGACGGCAAGATCGCGGCCCGGTCGATGAAGTTGTCCGATATAGACCGGAAATTGAAGGATCAACTGAAATAGGAGGCTTGTCAGATCAAGAAAAATCAGTGTGATTCCGGACTGAAGGTTAACCTAAAATTTAGAATCTATGGCAGAAGAAATGAAAGATGCGATACCCGTGATCGGTTCGCTGAACGAGATATTGGAAAACCGGATCCATGCGAGCTGGGACCTTATGGCTTTCAGTGACCTCGGTGGACACAACTATAGGTTCCGTGACGTCGCGGAATGTATCGAGAAACTCAGACTGCTGTTTGAGGCGGCCGGGGTGGAGCGCGGTGACCGCGTGGCGATTTGCGGCAAGAACTCCTCGAATTGGGCAGTCACATTTCTTGCGTGTCTGACAACCGGGGTCGTGGCAGTGCCCATTCTGCACGAATTCAAACCCGAGGTCGTTCATCATATCGTCAACCACAGCAGTTCCAAATTGCTTTTCACTGACGCCAATATTTGGGAAAAACTCGATGAAAAAGAAATGCCGGACATTAATGCCGTCATCTTCATCTCGGAATTCGGAATGCCGCTTTCAAGAAATGAGAAACTGACCGAAACGCGCAATAATCTCAATGAGCGGTTTGGGGCTAAATTCCCATATTCATACGATAAAAAAGACTTCAAGGCTATCAAGGATGAACCTGAAGATCTGGCGATCATCAACTACACGTCCGGGTCAACCGGCATGTCGAAAGGTGTGATGCTTCCATATCGGTCGATATGGAGCAATATCCGTTATTGTCTCGACAATATCGACTATCTGAAGCCTGGCGACGGAATGGTCAACATGCTGCCGTTGGCTCATCTTTATGGAATGGTGGTCGAGACGCTTCATCCCTTTGCCCGTGGAATGCATTGCCATTTCCTCACGCGTCTTCCTTCGCCTCATGTGATAATGGCGGCTTTCGCCGAGGTCAAGCCCAAACTTATAATCACCGTTCCGCTGATCATAGAAAAAATCGTGAAGGGCAATGTCTTCCCGATGCTTGAAAAGCCATTGATGCGATTGCTGACCCATGTCCCCTTCATCGACGATAAACTCTATGCTAAGGTGAAGGAGAAATTGATACAGGTATTCGGCGGAGAGGTGATCGAGATTATTATCGGCGGAGCCGCACTGAATGCTGAGGTCGCCCAATTCCTGAAAAGAATCGGATTCCCGATCACAGTCGGCTATGGCATGACCGAATGCGGACCGCTGATCACATACACGCCGGCAACGCGCGCAAAACTCGGAACGTGCGGCCAGTGCGTCACCCGCATGGAGATGAAAGTCAATTCCATTGACCCCGAAAATATTCCCGGAGACCTTTGGGTTCGGGGGATGAACGTCATGCAGGGATATCTCGACAACCCCGAAGCCACCGAAGAGGTGATGATGGGCGACGGGTGGATGAATACAGGCGACATGTGTACGATCGATTCCGAAGGCTTCCTGACGATCAGCGGGCGGTCCAAGACGATGATTCTCGGACCTTCGGGCCAGAATATCTATCCCGAAGAGATCGAACAGAAACTCAACAATCTCCCATACGTGCTTGAGAGTATCGTCATTGACGATCACGGCAAACTTGTTGCTCTTGTTGTGCCTGACCGCGAGCTGCTTGAGAAGGAAAATATCGACAATGCGCAGCTTGACGCCATAATGGCCGAGAACCTGATTTCATTGAACAAGGATGTTCCGTCCTATAGCAAAATCTCGGAAATAGAACTTCAGCAGGAGGAATTCGAGAAAACTCCGAAGCGCTCAATCAAACGCTTCCTCTATCAAAGATAAACGATAATCAACAATAACCTTAAATCATAATAACATAAAGAGATGTACACAAATTTTAAAGAACATCTGACAAAAGAACTTCAAGACATCAAAGACGCCGGACTTTATAAGTCAGAGCGCGTGATCGTTACACCCCAAAGCGCAGACATCGAAGTTGAAAATACTAAAGGAGATGTGCTCAACTTCTGCGCCAACAACTATCTCGGCCTCGCCGACAACTCACGTCTGATCGAAGCGGCCAAGAAGGCCATGGACGAAAGAGGATACGGCATGTCGAGTGTCCGTTTCATCTGCGGCACCCAGGATCTCCATAAAGAGCTGGAAAAGGCTATCAGCGACTATTTTAAGACTGAGGACACAATTCTTTATGCCGCTTGCTTCGACGCTAACGGCGGACTTTTCGAACCCCTTTTCACTGAGGAAGACGCAATTATATCCGATTCTCTCAACCACGCTTCAATCATAGACGGTGTGCGTCTCTGCAAGGCTAAGCGTTATCGCTATGCCAATGCCGACATGGCTGACCTCGAGCGTTGTCTCAAAGAGGCTAAAGAGGCCGGCGCGCGTCATATGATCATCGCAACCGACGGCGTATTCTCTATGGACGGTAATGTGGCTCCGATGGATAAGATCTGTGAGCTTGCCGACAAATATGGCGCTCTCGTGATGGTCGACGAAAGCCACTCAGCCGGCGTTGTCGGTCCGACAGGGCACGGTGTGGCAGAACAATTCGATTGCTATGGCAAAATAGACATCTTCACCGGCACGCTCGGCAAGGCATTCGGCGGTGCAATAGGCGGTTTCACTACCGGCCCGAAAGAGGTGATCGACATGCTCCGCCAGCGTTCACGTCCCTATCTCTTCTCCA
>CAYQQG010000111.1:0-7200 GCA_964419535.1 uncultured Sangeribacter sp. | reverse complement strand
TATTTCACCTCCGCGCGTTCCTCGACAATGATTTCGACAATGGCGGCGTGAAGTTCGTTTTCGTCACGCATGGGCGCCGTGCAGCCTTCGAGACAGGAGACGTATGCATCGTCGTCGGCCACGATGAGTGTGCGCTCAAACTGGCCCGTGCCGGCGGCGTTTATCCTGAAATATGTTGAAAGCTCCATGGGACACCGGACACCTTTAGGGATATAGACGAACGACCCGTCGGAGAAGACAGCCGAGTTGAGGGCGGCATAGAAATTGTCGCGATAGCTGACAACCGTCCCGAGATATTTCTTCATCAGGTCGGGATAATCCTTGACGGCCTCGGAGAATGAGCAGAAGATGACACCGAGTTCGGCGAGTTTCTCGCGATGAGTGGTCTTGACGCTGACCGAATCCATGACGGCGTCGACGGCCACGCCGGCGAGCTGTTTCTGTTCCTGAAGCGATATGCCGAGCTTGTTGAAGGTGTCGATGAGCTCGGGATCGACCTCGTCAAGACTCTTCTTCAACTCCTTTTTCTTCGGGGCTGCATAATAGGAGATTGCCTGAAAGTCTATCTCGGGAATCTTGAGATGAGCCCAATGCGGAGGTGTCAGCGTCTGCCAATAGCGAAAGGCGTCGAGACGGAATTGAAGGAGCCATTCTGGCTCTCCTTTGAGTCGGGAAATGAGTCGCACGGTCTCTTCCGTCAGACCGGGCGGAACAATTTCCGTGTCGATGTCTGACGTGAAACCATATTTATATTCTGAGTTCGTGGCTTCGTCGATGACTTCCTTCGACGAAGGCTTTACGTTCTGACCGAGTTTTTCCATATATTATATATTACACAAAGTTAATCAAAAATGTTTGAAAATCGGTCAAAAGTATAGATAAAAGTGTGCAAAGTCTGTTTCGGAACGGTATATTCTGCATCCGATAGGTATAAAAAGAAAAAGAGCGGTTCCTGAGAGCCGCTCTTTTATATCGGTTGATTGTCAATCCTTATTTGATGACAGCTTTAACAGCCTTGCCGTTGACAACCTTCACGTAGATGCCGTTAGCGGGGTTAGCCACGCGAACACCCTGGAGGTTGAAGTATACGGGAGCTTCGTTAGAAACTTCGATAACGTTGACAGCGCTGTCAAGACCTTCCCAATCGGGAACGAAAGTCTTGTCGTTAGAGAGAATGAGGTAAGTCATACCGTCGATGTCGAGGTTGATCCATGCGATGCCGTTGAAGTTTTCTTCAACTTTCAGGTTTGAACCATTATAGGTCAATTCCATTTCAGTTTCGAGCATGATGTTGGGATCTTCTGCGCTGCCGTAGTTGTATTTGTTCCAATCAGCGTCAGCCACTTTGAATTCTTCGCCGGCTGTGATCTGCTGAGCGTCGTCGCATACGAATTTCTGGATGGTCAGAGTGACGGGCTCGAATTTCCAAGCGTCGTCAGAACCCCAGCCGTTCATACCGCCGCGGAAATAGAGTTCGGGATACTGCACACCTTCGGGTTTGGGAGTGGAAGTTGTGAGAGTGATGTTCTGCATGTCGCCTGACACTGTGATTTTGTAATCACCTTTCCACGGAGTTGAGATATTGCGGTCGCCCGGTTCGAGTGCTACAGTTACGCCTGCCTGATCTTCAGGGTAGTTGCAAGTGAGGGCACCGGCGTTGAATTCGTCCCAGCTGCCCATTGTTGTGGAAATCTTGAACTGAGTGAGGCCGGCTGATTCGAAAACATAGTTTCCGTCAACGAGAGTCATTTCTGCGGGAGAACCGGGTTCCCAGGCGAGACCTTCACCTGCACCACAAATGTAGAGATTCTGAGCGTTGGCTGCTACAGCAAAGAGAGCGGCCGCTGCGAAAGCGTAAAATTTCTTCATTCTGAAGTTAGATTTATTGGTTAAACAAAAATTTATTTAGTTAATTGCAATTCCTTATTCTAAATGAGATAAATCTGTAAAAGATGAATCTTAATTATTTGAGTTGTAAGCCCGGAGACTAAGTCGGCAACAAAATTACGGATTTTATTTTAATTTTACAAATATTTTATTAAAATTTTTTAAAATATCTTTCAGATTATTTCGTTATATCTTTTTTATTAACGGACTATCATCGTAAAATCGGTTTTAGAATAAAATCATTTCTTAACCAAAGCCCCTTTTCAAAATAATAAGCCCTGCTTCCGGACGTGGAAGCAGGGCTGAAGTTTATCGTTGGATAAGATTCTTAGTTCTTCGGAGTGAGTGTGAGAACGTAAGGCATAGTCGAGAAGTTGATCTCGATGTCATACTTGCCGGGCTTGGTCTGCATGTTTGAACCCTTGAAGTTGAGGTTATAAACATACTTGCCGGTGGTGTCTTCAACCTTAACGCCGCCGAAGTCATAATCCCAAGCGCCGTTGCAGTTGATCTTGAATTCGTCGCCGAGCTCAACGTCCTTAGCAGTCCAAACCTTGAGGTCCTTAGATGCTGTGAGCGGAGTGGCAGTTTCGAGATTCCAGCCGTTGCCGCCTCCGATGACTGTCATAGTCTGGAGAGCCTTCAGAGAATAGGTCTTCTGGACGAGGTTGACGTCAACATAATAGAGGCAGTTGCCTTTGACAGGAGCTGTGAGGTCAATGCCGTCGGCAGCGCTTGTGATCGCGCCTTCAGCTGAGAGACCGTTTTCAGCTACGGTCGGTTCGACTGCGGGATCCATCTTGAAGATTACACCCTTCTTGTCGGCCTGAGTGTAGATGCGCCAACGGTTGTTGATCGCAGTCACGCCATAGTAGTTGATGTAGTCGTCAGTATAAAGAGCCATGCAGTTTTCTGCCTTAGTGGAGCCGTAGAGGGGATAGATCACTTCGAAAGCATAGTTGATGACGTAAGAGTCCTGCTCCATGTTTACAGTCACGAGAACAGAGCCGGCGATAGGCATCTTGATCGCATTGAGACCGACAACGAGCTTACCGTTCATGTCTAAGTCACCTGCATTTGCGCCATAAAGACCTTCACCGTTTGCGGCTGTGATTGCAGACTGCGGAGCGATCATGAAGAGGTAAGGAGTCTCCTCGGGCACGTCGAGCTTAACAGCAAATTCGGGGTTGTCATAGGGAGACACGTTGCCGCCGGCAGTGTTGTTCATCTTGATAGCCTTCGAGAGCTGCGGGTTGCCCTTAACGTCGCAAGGCACGATATAGTAAGCATTTTCGATTACCTTAGCTGCGTCGTAAGTCTGGATTTTCATTGTCCCTTCACCGTAAGTGGCGCCGATGCCGCCGAGACCCATGCGGGTTGTGCCGCGCACGGCGTAAGCGAGGAAGCGGACGGGCACTGAATAGGTTCCGGGTTCTTTAGTGATCACTTCCTGGATCGCGCCGTTGAGGACGTCGGGATTGATCGTGAGAACGTTCTCTTCGATTGTTGTCGTGAGAATGGTTGACTTTGAGAATTCCTTGTTGTTTCCGAGCTGCATGTCGATTACGAGATCATAGCCCTCGGGGAAATTGCTGAGCTCATCGATTGTGGCCACGGTCACGAACTGGTTGGCTTCGTTAAAGGCCGCGAGGCTGACAGCTTCAGTGTTCGGAGTCAGCACGAGACCCGAATTTTCGAAATAACCGTCGGGTTCGGGATAGTTCTGGCCGGGAGGATTCGGCAGGTCGTAGGAATCACAAGCCGCCAATCCGAGAGTCAGAGCCAAAGCTGATATGAATTTGATAGTTTTCATAAGATGATTTGCTTGTTTTTTTGATTCGCCCTCTGAAGCGCCGGGGTGGTCGACCCGGCGCTTCGGAGAGCCGGAAAGTCATCAATTGAATTCGGGATCGCGGCCAACGAATGTAACTTCGTGAGCGCCTTCCTTAACATAGATTTTGAGGTTGGGCTGGTCTACTACTATTGTGACGGGTTGTTTTTCAGTCACGTAAATGCCCCAGTTGCCGAGACCGTGATTGACGATGTCGCCGCTATATCCTGCTGCCCATTTGTCGGTGATCGGGAGACAGTAGAAGTCAGCGTCGTTCGAACCGAGCGATGCGTCCGGGCTCCAGCCGAGAAGCTCGGTGAAGAAGCGGAACTGAGCGCATTGGTCGGGATTGCTCGGATCGGGGTTCTCAGCGTCAAATTTCGGAATGAGGTTGAACACGCCGACATAGAGCTTTTCACCGATCATGTCGGCGGGCTCGTAGAGGGCGAAGTTAGCCTTATAAGTGTCGAAGTTGGTCGATGAGGGAGCCAAGAAGTCATTGGCGACACCGGTTTCGATGTTTTCAACATGGCCGGCGATGAAGATCCATGCCGGAAGTTTCTCGGCATAATTGATCATCACTTTGTCGTATGAGACAGTGTTCGAGCTGATGATCTTAGAGCCTTCGATTGAGGGAATCTCACAAACAGCTTTGAAATAGCACTTATAAGTCTGGTCACCTAGTTTGCGATCGTTGAAGTCCTCGGCGTCAACGACATTGAGGAGCTTGTTGAGAGCCACGCCGAGCTCGAAAGTCTTGATAGCCATTGCGCCTGAAGTCGGAGCCGAGTTGGGGAGCTCGATCCATTCGTCGATAGGAGCATTGGGATTGAGAGACACGAGTGCGGAATAGTTGCAGATCGCTGAATATCCGTAGTCGGGCTGAGAGCAGAAGAGGTTGAAAGTCTCAGGATCGGTCATCTCGCTCGAAGTGCGGAAAACCTGATTCTTCAGCGCCGGCTCATTTATGGTGAATGTCGTGGGAGCGTGGTATTGGGGATTATCCTCCTGCTTGCAGGATGAGAAACCGAGCACCATAGCCACCATGGCAAATATGATTGATAATTTTTTCATTTTTTTATCAGAGTTGAGTTAGATTAATAACCTGTAGTCTGCTGGAAGTTGGAGGCGCTCATTACGCGCGAGGGGATAGGATAGAGTTTGTAGACCGGTGAGATGTTGGTACCGCTCTGGATGCCGCCTTTCCATTCCCAGGTGTAGCCTGTTGTCCACTGGTTCCAGCGGATGAGGTCTGTGCGGCGTACATTCTCCTGATAGAGTTCGCGGCAACGTTCGTCGCGAAGATCCTGCATCGAGAGTGAAGTCCAGTGGTGGGTGTCGTCGCCGGGAGCGTCAGCATATGCGCGTTCGCGGATCCAGTTGACATACTGGAGAGCTTCAGCCTGTGAACCGCCGCCGCCGTTGAGGATAGCCTCGGCCGCAGTCAGATAGATTTCGGCCAGACGGATAGCCGCGTAGTCGCCGGTTGCGCTGCCGATGTTTGTCGGAGACTCAGCCTTGTTGATAGTGCCGTCATCGTTGTATGCCCAGTTGGAGTATTTCGGACAGAGATAGCCGTTATTGCCCCAGTCGTCACCGACGAGCGAGATGTTCTCAACGCTGAAGCCGTGTTTTGAAGTCTGCCAGAGGCTGACACGGCGGTCTGAGCTCTGAGACATCTGAACGTCGTCCCAATCAAACTTGCGGACGAAAGACTTGCGTGCAACCATACATTTCCAGCCGGCGTCGATGTTATACCACTGCTGAGCCACATAGCCTGTAGCATCGGGGTCGAACGAATAGTGAACGCCGTTGACAGTTTCGGAAATGACAGCTTTCCAGCTTTCTTTCTTGGAGACTTTGATCTCGTTATATGCTTTTTCAGCATTTGCGAAAGATTCCTGATCCTCATAATATTTGTAGAAGATCTGATTGCCGTCGGCGTCTGTTTCTACGAGACCGTCCTTAGCCTTATCCATGGTCGGTTTGCCCATTGTCTGTTCGACACCGTTGGTGCCGATCCAGCCGGCCTGAAGGAAGCCTGCGCCTGAGAATGAAGTCAGGTTGGGAACGTTGTTGACGATTGTCCAGATGATTTCGTTGACGTCGCTGCCGCCGTTGCCGAGCACGTATTTGTCGTTGTTGGCGCCGAAGAGGGCGTTATAGCTGCGGACAAGACCGTTGCCATAATAGCCGCCTTTGCCGAGACGGTTGATGACGTTTTTGCAGTGTGCATAGCATTTGTCCCAAGCTGCAGTGCCGGTGAAGACCTCAGCGTTCAGATAGATCTTGGCGAGGATAGACTCGGCCACGTCAAGACCAACGAAACCGTAATAGGGGGTCTGAGCAGAGCCGTAATCGGCAACAACCTCCTCGAGAGCAGTGGTCACGCGGTTGTAGACCTCTTCACGTGAGAGCTGAGTGGGGAGCGCTCCGACGGGAGTCGTTTCGTCAGCATAAGGGATTTTGTCATAGAAAGAGAGCATGTAGTAATAGCATGCGCCCCAGAGGATTTTTGCCTGACGCTTATAATCTTCCGCTCTTTTCTTTCCTTCGGCGTCAAGGTTGAAATAACCGTCATTGACGTTCTGGATGAACTGGTTGCAGAGGGTGATGTTGATCATCAGACGGGAGTAGAAGCCGTAGAGGGCGCCCTGAGCGGGGTTGAACTGAGCGTAGTTCATTGTGCCGTAGTCGGCGGGGTCCCAGAGCCAGGAAGCCTCGTCAGTAGGGATTTCCTCGGCGATGAACATCGCGCGCTGGAAAGCGGCCATACCGCCGTCGAAGCCGGACACGGGGCTGTTTCCGTTAGCACCGTAGGTTGAGAAGTTAAGATAGATGTCGGCGAAGACAGCGTCGATGTCATTGGAAACATCAGTGTTTTCGCTCGGATCGCGGGGCTGAAGGTCAAGGTCTCCTACGCAAGATGAGAGACCGAAGGCTGCGCCGGCGATACCCAGACTTAAGAGAAACTTATTTATTGTTTTCATATTGAAATCTATTCAGATGAATTAGGATTAGAATGTAGCCACGATGCCGAGTGAAGTTGTGATGGGGCGCGGATAGGGATCGCTCTGGACGCCGCCGAATTCTTCAGGATCGATGCCGGAGAACGTTGTGATCACGAAGGGATTCTGAACCGCAGCGAAGATTCTGAGATTGAGTCTGTCGTGGAGCAGGTTGCGGAATGTATAGCCCAAAGTGATGTTGTCACAGCGGAGGAAGCTGGCGTTCTCAACGAAGTAGCTTGAGAGCGGGAGCTGCTGGGCGCTGCTTGCGTCATAGAAGAGGGGCGTGTTGGCCAAGAGGTTGCCAAGCTGATACTGAGCTGCGGACACGTTATATACGCGGCTGTTCGAGTATTTGAGGTTGTTGTAAACGTAGTTGCCGATGTTGGCGCGGAGTGTGATGCCGAGGTCCCAGTTCTTCCAAGAGAAGTTGTTGTTCCATGTCATGGTCACCTTCGGGTCTTTCGAGTGATA
>CAYQQG010000110.1:0-7382 GCA_964419535.1 uncultured Sangeribacter sp. | reverse complement strand
GCCGTGAACGAGGCTGTCGTCGAGCAGAACAGCCATTGCCGCCGCACAACCCATGCCGTTGTCGGCGCCGAGTGTGGTGCCGTCTGCTTTCACCCAATCGCCGTCGACGATCGTGGTGATCGGATCCGTGAGGAAGTTGTGCTCTTTGTCACCTCGCTTCTCTGCCACCATGTCCTGATGTCCCTGAAGGATGATTCCGGGAGCATTCTCATGGCCGGGAGTCGCGGGTTTGGACATCATCACGTTGCCGACAGCATCCGTCTGGCAGGGGATTCCGTGACGGTCCGCCCATCCGACAAGAAATTCCCTCATTTTTTCGAGATGAAATGTCGGACGGGGAATCTTTGTTATTTCATCGAAACATTCCCAGATAAGTTTCGGTTGAAGATCTGTTATTTTCATTTATTCAACTATTATTGAATTATAAGTTTGTTAATTTTATCGAGACAGCCCGGGATCAAAACCGTTATTTGAGTTTGAGTTCTTTTTCCGCAATCTTGCCTTCGGTCACGGCATGATTCTTATTTTTCGCTTCCTGAGCCTTGAATTTTGAATATGCCGAAGCCATCTTCGTGTGATATCCGCGCCGGGCATATCCGGGCCCGTTATATTTACGGGCGAAAGACGCCCAGTCCTTCGCACGCATGAAACGGACATATCCCGAATTTCTGATAAAAGCGGCGAACAATTCGAGCTGATCGAGCTCGGAATTTGACATGCGCCTGACCATTTCGTCGACTGATTTGCAATCACATCGGGCATAATTGAATCCCCCAATCTGGAACATTCCCCAGAAAGTCCCGAGATTTGCGCCCTCCGCGTTTGTCTTGCGGGCATTTATCAGCTGGCTCCATTCGCTCCGGGCGTGTCCCGTAAGCGAGGCGGGGACAGTCTCACCTTTTGCCCCGGCCTTATTTTTGGCTTTGGAGGCATAGCGGCGATACATCGTCGGATCAAAATTTATGACCGGAACACCCGGCGCCCAGAAGCCTTTCATCGCCGATCCGGCCTCGATCGAGACCACAGCCTTTATGGCTGCAGTCTCGACATCGAGTTCGCGGGCGACACGCTCGAAGTCGGCGTCCGTCAGACGCTCATAGCGTGCTTCTTCCTTCTCTTTATGCCTTAGGCTGTCTGTTCTTTCCTTCGATGACACGGTTGATGTTCTCGCTTCTGATGTCTCGCTTCGCGCGATCATAAGAATGACACCGACAACGATAAGCACCGCGGCCGTCACCGAAGTCAAGACGCGCTTCATAATTCAGCGACTTTCTCCAATACGCGGCAGAGATGTTTCCAGAATTTATCAACTGTCGGAATCAGAAGTTGTTCATCCGGTGAGTGAACGCCTGTCATCGTGGGACCGAAGCTGACCATGTCGAGATTAGGATATTTCGACAGGAAGAGACCACATTCAAGCCCGGCATGGATCGCCTTGATTGCCGGCTTCACTCCGAAGAGCTCCTCGTATGCGTCCGCCGAGATCTTCATGATCGGGGATTCCATATTGGGAGCCCAGCCGGGATATCCGTCAGAATGGCTGACCTCCGCACCGGCAAGCTGGAAGTGAGCTTCAACCTGGCCGGCGATGTCCGCCTTGCGTGATTCAACGCTTGAACGCTGGGAAGTGGTCACTTTAATCTTGTCCTCGTCGATCATTTTGACGGCGGCGAGGTTTGTGGAAGTCTCAACGAGACCTTCAAGATCAGCCGACATTGAATATACGCCGTGAGGTGCGGAATAAAGAGCACGTACAAGACGGAGAGAAGTCTCGGAATCTATGCAATATTCCGGTTTGTCAACTCTTTCAACTTCGAGTTTGATCGAGGGTTCAACAGCCTTATATTCGTTGATGATCTCTGCAGAATATTTGTTGAGATGACGGACAACCTCCTTCTCATGGTCTGAGTGAACTCCGAAAACGGCGTGTGCCTCACGCGGAATGGCGTTGCGGAGATTTCCGCCGTCGAATTCAGAAACCTCGACATCCCAACGCTGGGAGCATTCCCAGATGAAACGGGCGATGACCTTATTGGCATTCGCGCGTCCGGCGTTAATGTCCGAACCGGAATGTCCTCCAAGAAGGCCGCTCACTTTGACACGCATGAAGATGAAGTTCTCGGGCGCGAGCGAACGCTTGTAATTGAAGACAGCGGTCGTATCGATGCCGCCGGCGCATCCGACGAATATCTCGCCGTCATCCTCAGAGTCGAGATTGAGGAGCATAGTGCCCTTAATCATGTCTTTCCCGAGATTCTGAGCACCCTCAAGGCCAATTTCCTCGTTGATTGTGAAAAGAGCCTCGACCGGACCGTGAACAAGTGTCGGATCGATCATCACTGCCATTGCGGCCGCCATGCCGATTCCGTTGTCGGCGCCGAGTGTCGTGCCTTTGGCTTTCACCCAATCACCGTCAATATATGTATTGATGGGGTCTTTCATGAAATCATGTTCGATTCCGCTGTTCTTCTCACAAACCATGTCCATGTGCGACTGGAGAACAACTGTCGGGGCATTCTCGTGACCTTTAGTCGCGGGTTTGCTCATGACAACATTGCCGCATGCGTCGGTTTTTGCCGCCACACCATGCTTTTCGGCAAAGTCAAGAAGGAATTTACGGATCTGTTCCTCGTGGCATGAGGGACGGGGAACTTTAGTGATCTCATCGAAACACTGCCAGATCAATTCCGGCTTCAAATCTTTGATTTCCATAGTTTTTAGATTTATATAGATATTAATTTTATTTTCAGTTTGTTATGGGAATTCAATTCACTCTTCACGACGGTGGGAACCGCGTGAAAACCACCATTTTCAACTTATTGAAAGAGATGCTGAAAACGGATTATTTAACTTCATTGCCCAAAGATAGTAAATTTTTTCGTCATTATCGTGTGTTTCATTGGTTTTTTTTAATTAAATTTGCGTCCGCATAACGAAAACTGCACATCTGTCACATATCGTGTGCCGGAATCAGCTTTCATAATCTCACCTTGAGATAAAAACATCGATATTAACAAAGACAACAAAAATAAAAAAATGAAGAAAAATCTTCTTACGGTCCTCTCCCTTGCGATCCTTATGTTGGCCACCGCATGCAGCGGAGAAAAGAAAGACTCAAAACCGGCTGACAAACCGGCCGCGGCGAAAACAGCGGACGCTGCGAATCTCCCGAACTACAGATATGTTGACATTGACACTGTCTTCCTGAAATACAATCTTGCAAAAGATTATGACGAAGAGATGATGCGCATGCAGGCAAATTATGAGTCCGAGGCAAAAAAACATGAATCCAGCATCCGCTCATTTGCCAACACGATGCAGAGCAAATATCAGAACAACCAATATAACGAGACCTCCTATAACGCCGACCAGCATAAGATGCAGCAGATGCAGACAAATGCCGCCAACGCGATGGACAAGCTTCAGCGCAATATGCTGACCACGGACAGCATCGCCAAGAAGAACGTCATGGACTCAATCGAGAACTTCATCAAGACCTATAATGCCTCCCGCCATTATGACGCAATCTTCCTGAAGCAGACTACACTCTATATCAACCCCGATCTCGACATCACGGATGAAGTCGTTGAAGGCCTCAACGCCCGATACAACAAAGTTAAGAAATAATCTCGATAGCAGATCCCGTTCATTACTTTTTGACATAATGATGCTGGGTCTAATGGTGTTCGTTCCATAGAATATCATGTTCGTTCCGTAAAATATTAAGAAAAAAGATATAATTGCAGCTCGAAAAGGGCTGCAATTAATATTTTTGGTGACTTTTGCGTTATTATGTATGAAGTGATCCGGAAAATTTCGGCTTTGAGTCTCTTTTCAAAAAATTTTGAAGCGTCAAGCCGAAGCCGGAGTTAAAAAAAGATATAGCCCGGAAATTTAGAAAATATGATTGACGATAATATAATCACCAGCGAGGCCAATGAGCGGACAGTGCTTGTCGGCCTCATCACACGCGACCAATCCGAAGCGAAGGTCAATGAATATCTTGACGAACTCGATTTTCTGGCCCATACGGCGGGTGCGGAACCGGTTGCACGCTTCATTCAGAAACTTGATTACCCGAATCCGCGCACATACGTCGGCACCGGCAAACTTCAGGAGATAGCTGAATTTGTGGATCGCGAAGATATAGGACTTGCTATTTTCGACGATGATCTGTCGCCAAAACAGGTCGCCAATATTGAAAAGGAGCTGAAAGTGAAGATTCTCGACCGGACATCGCTCATTCTCGACATCTTCGCGAAACGCGCCCAGACAGCCACGGCAAGGACTCAGGTTGAGCTGGCCCAGTATCAGTATCTTCTTCCCCGGCTGACCAGAATGTGGACTCACCTTGAGCGCCAGCGAGGCGGCATCGGTATGCGCGGCCCGGGTGAAACTCAGATCGAAACCGACCGACGCATAATCCTCGACAAAATTTCACGCCTGAAGGCCGAATTGCGCGACATCGACAAACAGAAGAACATTCAGCGCAAGAACCGCGGGAAATTGACCCGCGTTGCGCTCGTCGGATATACCAACGTCGGCAAATCAACTCTTATGAATCTTCTGAGCAAGAGTGATGTGTTCGCTGAAAACAAACTTTTTGCGACCCTCGACACGACGGTCCGCAAAGTCACGATCGAGAACCTTCCTTTCCTTTTGACCGACACCGTCGGCTTTATCCGCAAGCTCCCGACCCACCTTGTCGATTCCTTCAAGTCCACATTGGACGAAGTGCGCGATGCCGATCTTCTTGTTCATGTTGTCGACGTCTCGCATCCGAATTTTGAAGAACAGATTGACGTTGTCGACAAGACATTGACCGAAGTGTGCGGCGCCGGTGATAAACCTCAGATATTGGTCTTCAACAAAATTGACGCCTTCACCTACACGCCCAAAGATCCTGACGACCTGACGCCGGCGACACGAGAGAATATCTCATTGGACGAATTCAAGAAGACGTGGATGGCGAAGCTGAACAATAATTGCGTCTTCATATCGGCCAAAGAGAAGATTAATATTCAGGCTCTCAAGGATCTCCTATATGAGAAAGCGAAAGAGATCCACACACGCCGTTTCCCATATAACGACTTCTTATACGCTGATTATAACACTGAAGACAACCCTTATAACACAGAAGACACTCCGAATGAATGATTCCGGACATATAAACAAGATATTTCCCGAACTGACACCCGATCGGATCCGAAATCTCGAAGAGCGCGGATGTACGGCCGAGGACTGGTCGAAAGTGAAGATACATCCCGGGTCTGACCTCGCTCTTTTCCGTAATGTCGAGTTCGAAGGGGACGTGACGATCGGGCTTATATCCCGTGACCGCTCGGCCCGCTGCGCCGTCCGCGATATCTTGCTTCGTGACTGTACTGTCGGTGACGGCGTCCGTCTTCGCCATGTTCCGGGCGGAATTTCAAATGCTGTCATCGGCAACGATGTTGAAATCGAGAACTGTGCGTCGATATCTTTCACTCCCGGCTCGCATTGTGGCGTCGGATGCCGTGTCGCCGTTCTGGACGAGACCGGTTCCCGAGAAGTCATCATATACCCGGGGCTGTCCTCTCAGGCTGCAATGGTCATGGCGCGCGCAAAGCGGGCTGAAGCTGAGAAGATTTACTCCTTGGTCGATTCCCGGATTGACTCAGGCGAGCTGCGCGTCAATCCGGCGAGCGGAGAGCGTGCGAAAATCATTAACTGCGGACCGATAACCGATGTCGCAGTCGGACATGACGTCACAATCGATTCGGCACTCAGCTTACGCGACGGGGCGATCCTCAACAACGCTCCCGGAAAGTCAGCCGGACTGACATACGTAGGGCCCGGAACGGACGCCGAAAACTTCATTATCGAAGACGGAAAGGTCAGCGCCGGAGCTCTGTTGAGAAACGTATATGTCGGTCAGGGAGCTGTGATCGAGAAGGGCTTCACGGCCCACGATTCCCTCTTTTTCGCAAATTGTGCAATGGAGAACGGCGAGGCATGCGCCCTTTTCGCCGGGCCGTTCAGCGTCTCGATGCATAAAGGGACTCTTCTTATCGGATGTCAGACCTCCTTCATGAACGCCGGAAGCTCAACCAACCAGAGCAACCACATGTATAAACTTGGTCCCGTCCATTGGGGAGTGCTTGAAAGGGGCGTCAAGACATCCTCGGGTTCCTATCTGATGTTAGGGGCGAACATAGGCGCGTTTTCGCTGCTTATGGGTCATCACAAGACGCACCCCGATTCGCGCGAATTCCCTTTCTCATATCTCTTCGGTGACGCTCAGGGGGCAACGGTGGTCGTGCCCGGCGTGATGCTCCGCAGCTGCGGCCTTCTGCGCGACGAGAAGAAATGGCCGGCGCGTGACCGCCGCGACATGATCGAAGGTCTTCCCCACTACGACCGGATTGTATGCAGCGTTCTTAACCCGGTCACAGTCGACGCCATGATAAACGCTCTCGACATCATCCGCCCCATGTTGAGCCGTCCGGCCGATGATGATCGCTATCACCGGTATAAAGGCATGAAACTTTCGCGCGCCTCGCTTGAGCGCGCAATGAAACTCTATTATCTCGGGATTATGAAATATTTGTCAGGCTTTATAAATCCTGACGGAAAATACTCTGAAAACTCGGCCGGCGGGGCCAATCCGAATCTGTTCAGCCCTCTTGCGGAGGGAGAAACTTCTCATCCGGAGTCTTGTGGAGAATGGATCGACATATCCGGGTTGCCCATGCCGCGAGAAAAGCTGAAATCGGCCCTTGAATGTGATTCCCTCCGGGAAATGGACAACATATTTGACGATTGCCTTGCCAATTATGTTGAATATCAGAAGGAATGGATCGACCGTCGTTTTCCGGCCCACCTGCGGTTGTCGGCTGAAGAGATTCGCCGCGGCGCGGAAGAATTCGACCGGCTCGTCGAGCTCGACCGCGAAACATATCGCGAATCCCTGAGCTCAGAGGCGGCGATGCTGCGCTTATAATTCTATTAACCAATTATCTCCTACTATATTAAATATAAGAACCTTGTTTAAATTTTTTAATTTATAACAGGGTTCTTATTTTTTATATCTTATATTCGGGAGTGAAAAAATGTCGGCTTTTTCACATTTATTAACTCTTATAAATGCGGCTTTTTGCTCGCCGAATTTGTTTTATTATCGAAATTTGAATGAAGAACAAAAAAAATTAGAAACTAAATTTATCATCAGTTATGGAAAACACAGCTCCCCTTAAGGGAATTAAAGTAGTTGATTTTACCGAAGTGCAATCAGGTCCTTCGTGTACTCAGATGCTGGCATGGCTCGGCGCAGATGTAATTAAGATTGAACGTCCGGGTGTCGGCGACGCTACGCGTAAGGAACTTCAGTTCAATCCCGATCT
>CAYQQG010000109.1:0-7421 GCA_964419535.1 uncultured Sangeribacter sp. | reverse complement strand
TATAGAGAACGTCCAGTTCAGGCATGACTTCTTCCAATGTTGTAACCTCTTTAAATGGGATTCCATTAGCCTCGCAAACCTCTTTTTTCATATAATCAGGCAACTGGAGCTGCTCGGGTGCGATAAGCACAACTTTCACACCCTCATATCGCGAAAGTGCTTTGATGAGAGAATGGACAGTGCGGCCGAATTTAAGGTCACCACAGAACCCTATTGTCAAGTTATCGAAACGCCCGATCTCACGTCTAATGGTCAGAAGGTCGGTCAATGTCTGAGTCGGATGAGCATGAGAACCGTCGCCGGCGTTAATGACCGGTATGCGGCTGTTGAGAGCTGAGACCAGAGCTGCCCCTTCTTCGAAATGGCGCATTGCGATCACGTCAGCGAAACAGTTTATGACTTTGGTTGTGTCAGCGCATGTCTCGCCTTTGCTCACAGACGAATTCTGTGCGTCAGAAAAGCCGAGCACATTGCCGCCGAGTTCCATCATCGCGGCCGTGAAAGAGAGACGTGTGCGTGTGGACGGCTCATAAAAAAGGGTTGCAAGTTTTTTGCCTTTACAGGCTTCAGCATATTTTTCCGGTTTCTCAATTATGTCGAGGGCGAGATCAATAATCTCTTCGGTCTCTTCGCGTGTAAGGTCAGTCGGATCTATAAGATGTTTCATTTCATCCAGGATTCATCGGAGGGGTTAGACATAAATTTCTTAAGTTTGGCTTCGTCTTCGGGCTTGATATAACCTTTTTCGGCTGCCACCTCGACAAGAGTATCGAAGTTTGAAAGAGAATGATTCTCCACTTTGGCCTCGGCGAGACGGTCGATCCCTTTCTTCATTCCATAGGTGAAGATGCTTATGACACCGAGCACATCAGCTCCATGATTTCTGAGAGCATCGACGACTTCGATACAGCTGCCGGCAGTCGAAATAAGGTCTTCAATCACGACAACTTTCTGACCTTTCTCCAACCGGCCTTCGATCTGATTGCCTCGTCCGTGATCTTTAGCGCTTCCTCGGACATATCCCATTGGCATGCCGAGCTTATGAGCCGCGATTGCCGCATGAGCGATACCGGCTGTTGAAGTTCCCATAAGAACTTCGGCTTCAGGATAAAGTTCCTTCACCTTATCGGCAATTGCCTGTTCAACAATCTCACGTGCCTCGGGTGCGGTGAGAATCAATCGGTTATCACAATATATAGGGCTCTTGATGCCACTGGCCCAAGTGAAAGGATCGTCAGGGCGCAGGAATACGGCTTTTATCTTGAGCAATTGCTCGGCAATGTTTTTTGCTGTATTCATTTTTATTTTCGAGTTATAAATGGAGATTTTTGAATTTTTAATATTGAAGATTCAAGGATTAACAAGATTTATCATGATTAAACAGGATATATCATGATTAATCATGAAGAAGCATGAGGAATCTTGAAGAATCTTGATTAACCTTGATGAATATAGAAGAGCCTTGAAAAATTTGATAGAGTTGTCGATTTTTCAATCAGCAAAATCGGCTATGCAGCGTCGCCAGGCGCCTACGGGGTCGTCAGCGGCTGTAATCGGTCGGCCGACAACAATGAAATCGCTTCCGATTTCGCGCGCACGTCCGGGAGTCGTTATTCGTTTCTGGTCGTCTGCCTTTGCGTCTGCAAAACGGATTCCCGGGGTGACGGCCATGAACTCTTTGCCGCATGCCTCTTTGACAATCCCCGCTTCCAACGGTGAGCACACGACCCCATCGAGACCGGCTTCTTTTGCATTTTTAGCATATTGGGCAATGCAATCGTTAATGTCCCCTCCAATCAAAAGTTGTTCGTTGAGAGCTTCCTGAGAGGTCGAGGTGAGCTGGGTGACGGCTATGAGCAATGGTCTGGAGCCGTCTTCGCGTGTCAGACCTTCCAGAGCCGCTTTCATCATTTCTTTGGTGCCGGCCGCATGAACGTTGACCATGTCCACATCCAAAGATGAGAGCACCTTCATAGCTTTTTTGACTGTATTCGGAATGTCATGCAGTTTCAGGTCAAGAAAAATCTTATGCCCTCTTTTCTTGAGTTCCCTTACGATGTCATTTCCGGCAGCATAATATAGTTCCATGCCGATCTTGACCATAGGTTTGCGGTCTTCATTCTTGAATTTGTCAAGAAATTCAAGCGCAGCCTCTTTGGAAGCAAAATCACATGCGATAATTACATCTTTTTTCATTTTATATAATATATATTTCTTTAGACTACATTATTTTACAACTCCGATAATTTCCGATAAGGAATCGATTCCCAATTTCATCATCTCTTCGGGAAGTTTTCTGACGATCTTTTGGCATGCATATGGATCACGAAGATTTGCCGCGCCGACTTGAACGGCGGTTGCCCCGGCCATCATCATTTCGATTACGTCTCGGGCTGAGGACACCCCTCCGCAACCCATAACGGGCACTTTACAAGCCTTTGAAACCTGATAGACCATTCTGACCGCAACCGGGAAAACGGCCGGACCGGAGAATCCACCCATAACATTGGCTATTATCGGGCGCCTTGACCTGACATCTATTCTCATGCCGAGCAGAGTGTTGATAAGACAAATTCCGTCTGCACCGGCATCCTCCGCAGCGCGTGCAATCGAAACGATATCGGTCACGTTAGGAGATAGTTTGACGTATAACGGTTTGTGTGTGACCTTTTTCACAGCTTCCGTCACTTCGGCGACACTCTCGCATTGCGTGCCGAAACTCATCCCTCCGCCATGCACATTCGGGCAACTGACATTGAGTTCGATTATATCAACCTGATCCTCCTTGTCAATCTTAGAACAGCATTCAACATATTCATCAATTGAAAAACCGGAGATGTTTGCAATAATAGGTTGGTGAAAAACTTTGCGCATCTTTGGCAGTTCCTCAGATATGACTTTGTCAATTCCGGGGTTCTGCAAGCCCACGCTGTTTATCATCCCTGACGGACATTCGGCCACTCTCGGAAGCGGATTGCCAAAACGGGGCTCGCGTGTAGTGCCTTTAAAACTAATTGATCCCAAGCAATCTATATCATAGAATTCAGCCATTTGATATCCATATCCGAAACAACCGGAAGCCGGAATCACGGGATTCTGAAGTTCCACTCCACTGAGGCTGACCCTTAAATCTTTTTCTTTCATCTCTTCAACTTTTCCACATCAGTTCTTCGGCCGTGAAAACCGGTCCGTCCTTACAAATTCTTTTCGCACCGTCTCGAGTCGACACGCTGCAGCACATACATGCGCCGAAGCCACATGCCATTCTTTCGTCAAGACTCAATTCTCCGGGAATTGACAAACCTTTTCCCAACGCGCGGAGCATAGGCATCGGCCCGCATGCGTAATATCGGCTGAAATCTTCAGCATGTCTTACTTCCTCTACATCCGTCACAAACCCTTTTGTTCCATAATCTCCCGTGGCCGTGGCGATATGGACTTCCGGAACTATAGAGCGGAATTCGTTCTCCCAGCTGATATCGGATGCGGAATTGAAACCGAGGACAATGACAGGATGTTTCCCGTTTTTCACCAATTCCTTAGCGAGCCAATATAACGGCGCAATGCCTATCCCTCCACCTATTAATAGAGGTCGGTCACCACCCTTATTCACGTCGAATCCATTCCCGAGCGGAGCAAGTATGTTCACTTTGCGTCCGGGTTTCCAAAGACTCATCTTCTCCGTGCCGTCTCCGACAACATTATATAGAAGAGTCAATTTTCCGCGCTCCCAGTCACAGACCGAAATTGGCCGGCGCAGAAACTGTCCTTCAACTTCAATATTGACGAATTGTCCGGGTGTTGATATCAGATCTGCCGGGGCATCCTCGGGAGACTGCAATTCCATGCAGAAAGTCTTATGATTTAACCTTTCGTTACGGCTCAGTGTGAATTCAAATTCTATATTTTTCATTTCTTCTATTTTCTCTTCTTGCAAATGGTGAATTGCGGCCATCCTTGAAGCTCCATCCCCTCGAATGGTGTCGCGCGACCCTTTCCTTTGAATGCCGCGGGATCGACAACCCTCATTTCGTTAAGGTCAACTATAGTCAGCATTGCCGGATCCCCCTCTGATATTCCGCCGGTTTCAAATCCGGGCAATCCTAAAATCCGACGAGGTGTCAGAGACATAAGTTCGACGACTCTTTTCAGGTCTGTCCGTCCCTGAGCCACAAGACGCGTGTAGACAGCAGGGAACGCACACTCAAGCCCCACAACTCCCATTGCGCTATGTTCCAGATCTTTGTTTTTTTCATATTCTGCGTGCGGGGCGTGATCCGTAGCTATGGCATCGATTGTGCCGTCCTTGACCCCTTTGAGGAGTTCCCGACGGTCAAAATCTGTCCTTAGAGGTGGATTCATCTTCCATTTGCCTGAGTTCTGCAGATGAGCATCCGTAAACCAAAGATAATGAGGAGCGGTCTCACAAGTGACCGGCAGACCCTCACGCTTTGCTTTTCGGACGAGATCGACACCTTCAGCGGTAGAAATATGACATATGTGAAGACGCACGCCGGTTTCACGGGCAAGCTCTATGTCTCGCTCAATCTCTTTCCATTCGCTTTCCGAACAAATTCCGCGATGACCATTATTGCGGGCGTATGCGCCGTCATGGATATAACCTCCACGAAGCAATGAATTGACTTCACAATGTGCGGCAAGAATCTTGCCGGTTTTGGCAATCCTTTTCATTGCGGCGCGCATGACATCGGCAGACTGAACTCCGGAACCGTCGTCAGAAAAACCGGCCACGGAATCCTTCAGGGCTTCATAGTTGGCAAGAGTGTCCTCTCCCAAACGGTTGCGTGTGATTGTCGCATACGGTATAATTTCGACTTCGTCCTGTCCTTTTATTGCATTCAGCTGCAGCCGCAGATTTTCCGGTGAATCCGGCGCCGGTTTCAGGTTGGGCATTGTGCAGACAGTAGTGAATCCTCCGGCTTTGGCTGCTTGCGCGCCTCCAGAAATAGTCTCTTTATATTCAAAACCGGGTTCACGGAAATGCACATGAAGATCAGTCAGACCCGGAATCACGGTCAATCCTTTGGCGTCAATGACAGTTACGCTTTCATCTTCGGACAACAATCCGGCCTCCTTTTCGTCTATATCTTCTGAAATCCGTACAATTCTGTCTCCATCGATGAGAATATCCTTTCGCATCAATTCACCTTCCTTGCCGAATATTTCCCCGTTTTTGATTAATATAGCCATGATATGTCAATTATTTGATGTTGAACAAGGACCGTCTTCCTACACAATCAATTTGAAAAAAGAGGCTACTTCCCTTCCCGGGAAGCGCCTCTCGAAAATAAATCGTCATGACGTATAGTTAGCGAGTCTATATATTGAAGAGACTACTGTCATATATGTTCAACAAAATCTTTTACCTTATTTGCATAAATTCCGCTACCTTATTAATTAATATTGAAATCATTAATAATGAAATCGGAACCAAGCCTTTCCCCTATTCAAAATCCCATATCCCGTACGCTTTTGCAAATATAAGTTAAAATTTTTAAACCACAAAATTTTATTTCGGTTTTTTTGATTCCAACTCAAATTCTTATTTGATTATGTCTCACAATCTTATTTTGAGGTTGCAATTGAATTCGCTACCACCACTGCTTCAGAAATGTGCGAACAGATGTTTTCGGCCCCGATGAGTTTGTCAATTCCGTTTGCCTTCAGCATCTCATTCACATTTTTGCGCACGCCTGACAGAACGATCTCAATCCCTTCTCTATGCGAACTCTCGATCAGAATCTGAAGGTTATGCAAGCCTGTGGAGTCGATGAATGGAACTTTTCGCATTCTTATAATCCTGACTTTAGGATTTTCCTGTAAGCTATGGCGGACAACTTCGTCGAATTTCGTAGCCGCACCGAAGAAGAATGGACCGTCGATCTCATAGACCGACACACCCGGTTCGAGATCGAGAACTTCATGTTGGGTGAGGTCGGTCCCTTTCGCGGCATCGAGCTGTTCTCCATATACTCTTATAGTCGTATTCTCCATGACACGGCGGAGGAACACAACGATCGCCAGCAGCAGACCGACTTCTATCGCTATTGTCAGATCGAAGATTACTGTCAGAAGGAAAGTGACGACAAGCACCCAGATATCCCCTTTCGGATTATGGATCATCTCTTTGATCGTTCGCCAGCCGCTCATGTTATAGCTGACCATAATCAAAACGGCGGCAAGACAGGACATCGGGACAAGTGAAATCAGGGGCATTGCGAAAAGGAATATCAACAAAAGAACCAGCGAGTGTACGATTCCGGCGACAGGTGTCTTTCCTCCGTTTGTGATATTTGTCATCGTACGCGCTATGGCTCCGGTGACCGGTATGCCACCGACAAAAGGAACGGCGACATTTGCCAATCCCTGACCGATAAGTTCTGTATTACAATTAGTATGGCTTCCGGTTCGGCCGTCAGCAACCGTGGCAGAAAGCAAAGACTCTATGGCTCCGAGCATAGCGATTGTAAAAGCCGGAGGCAACAGCTGATTGAGTGTCATCCAGCTAAGATCAAACCCCTCGTTTTTGGGAATCGATGCACTCAAGACACCGAAGCAGTCTCCGATAGTAGAGATTCCTTCCAATCCACAGAAAGTTTTCAGTATCCACACAACGGCCGTCACCACTACGATTGCAGTCAATGCGCCCGGAAGCTTATGAGAGATTTTGGGTGTGAATATTATCAGCAAAATGGAGCCCAGACCTACCAAAGTTGTCGCCGGACTGATGCTTCCGAAATTATCGATATATACTTTCCATTTCCCTAAGAAGTCTCCCGGAATTTTCTCTGTGATTTCCAATCCGAAAAAGTCCGGCATCTGAGTTGAGAAGATTGTAAGGGCGATGCCGGCGGTGAAGCCGACCACTATTGGATACGGAATAAATTTGATGACTGTCCCGAGATGACACAATCCCATGAATATCAGCATTAATCCGGCCATTAAGGTCGCAACCGCAAGTCCCTGAAGACCATAAACTTGAATGATGTTGTATACGATGACTATGAATGCGCCTGTCGGACCTCCGATCTGCACGCTGTTTCCTCCGAATGCTGAAACAATGAATCCGCCGACAATGGCAGTTATAAGGCCTGCGGTCGGACTCACTCCGCTTGCAATCGCAAATGCTATTGCAAGAGGCAAAGCGACGATGCCGACAACGATTCCGGCAATCAGATCGCGTCTGAAAGTGGCCATATTGTAATGGCGCAAGCTTTTGAAGAGAGCCGGATGAAAATCTATTTCACTGATGAGGTGTCTGAGTTTCCCGTTATTCATTTCTATTTGTTATCTACTTTAGACCCCGTCCCACAAAAAATGTTAAAATCAGGGTCGCAGATGTGCCCCGAATTTGGCTCATATTGAGTTGTTTTATAGGCATTCGCCTATTTTTCAAATTG
>CAYQQG010000108.1:0-7486 GCA_964419535.1 uncultured Sangeribacter sp. | reverse complement strand
CGACATTGTCTCTGTCATTGAGCGGAGAAGGTTCACATGAGCGTCATAGATTGTCTGGTTGAACTGTGAAGTCACAGCGTGAACCCACATCTTGCAGCATTCTTCCTCAGCGCCATAAGCCTTCACGATCTCGGCCCAAAGCATTCTGCCGGCACGGAACTTAGCAAGTTCCATGAAGTAATTGGAAGAGATGCCCATATTGAACTTGATGCGAGCGGCAACCTCACAGGGAGTGAGGCCAGCTTCTGTGAGAAGAGTCATCCATTCAGCACCCCAAGCAAGAGCATAGCCAAGTTCCTGAGTGATGAAGGCGCCGGCGTTGTTGAGCATATATGAGTCAACAGCGAAGCAGCGGAGATTCTTAACATCTTTTACGACATCATATACTTTAAGAGCGGTCTCTTTGAGATCTTTCGGGAACTCGAGACCGCGCTTGAGGAGGCGGCGGAAGGGGTTGAAATCAACAGCGCCACGGAAATCAGCGGCAGCTTCCTGCTCGATGACAGCAGCCACGAGAAGTTCAGCTGCTTCAACTGCCTTTCCGGGACAGCAGTGAATGTTAACTTCGATCTTTTTCAGATCAATACCCTTGAGAATTTCGGGAAGCTGGTCGATTCCGAGTTCGCCACAGAGGCAGATGCCGATAGATTCCACTCCGCAGTCAATTGCATGACGTGCGTTAGCGAGGAATTCTTCTGCTGTTTTGCCCTGGATCTGCTGGCGGATCAGCCAGTCGTTGTTGTCGCGGGTTCCGCGAACGTACGGGAATTCACCGGGAAGAGTGCCCAATGTGGGGAGTCCTTCGAGGTCTTCCTTACGATAGAAGGGCTGAACATTAAAGCCCTCGTTTGTGCGCCAAACCAATTTTTTTTGGAAATCGGCGCCTTTGAGATCGACATTTATTTTCGCCATCCATTCCTCTGTGGAAATCGGCGGAAACATGTCAAAAAGATTCTCTTTCTTGTCTGCCATAATAAAATAGCTGTGTTGAGGTATAGTAGTATTATGTGTAGTATTAGATTCAATTATTTGATGCAACCGACAATGTGACAACCTTTTGCCTTCAGCAATCAGTTAACAGACGGGCATAGCACCGCTATTATCCGCAAAGATAACGTTTTTATGTCACATAGAGAAATATTCAGACAATTTTTTCCTCAATTATGCTGAGAAACATATTACGACACGGTTTCAAAAAATTCTCAAACGCTATTATAGTGTCTAAATAGCATTTAAAGTATCTATATAATAGAATTTAAAGCACCTTCCGGTATTAAACGGAAGGTGCTTGCAGGTTATGCCTTTATCAAATAATTGTATAGGCTCCGATCTTAGACCCCTGCATTAACTTTTTTGTGGAAAGGGGTCTTAGAAATCACTTTTTAAGTCTGAGACTTACCAACGGTTAACAATCTTCTTGCCGCCTGCGATATAGATGCCGGCGGGAAGTGCATTGAGGTCTTCAACCGTAGCGTTGCGCTTGATCACAAGACCCTGAGCATTGAAGATGTCGAATACTGCGGGAAGAACTGTCACATTTGAAACTTCACGAACGTCGCTGCTTTCAGAAATTTTATATTCTGCGTAGAGACCTACGAAGTCGCCGTCAACTTCTACCATACCGGGGTTAGCAATGAAACGATATTCACCGGGCATAGTCGCGGGCATGTTGGCTTTGAAAGTCACAGTGTTGTCGTCAGTGCCACCCTGGGGGAAGAACTGATATGCTGTAGTGGCGCTCTTGAGCCATGCTGTGTTCCAAGTAACCTTAAGTTCGTCTGCATCGGGGAATTTCACCTTGATCTCCTGAAGATTCTCGACTGTGTCACCGGACTTAGGAGTGAACTCCATATCGTAAAGGTTGCCGTCTACAACCTCGAATGAGTAAGAGAAAGAGCTGACGTTCAAAAGGCCACCACCTTCATTCTGAACTGTGTATAGTGAGTTGGAAGTTACAAGAGCATATACACCGGGAGTCGGCACGATGCGCACGTCCTCGCCAAGTTGGTTGACAAGGAACACCTTGTTGGCATTATCGGCAATTTTGTCACCGTTATCGTCAACATAGAAATGCGAGTTCTTCTTAGCGGCACGGAACGTAGCGATTGACTCGCCAAGAGTTCCATCCTCATTTACGGGATAAAGATAGTTGCCACCCATTTCGTTGACAAGAAGAAGTTTTTCACCTTCTGCAAGGTTGAGCTCGATCACGCCGGGGAAATCGAGAGTGAGCGAACCGGGATAGATGATCTCAGGCTGACCTTTACCTACCTTGGGAATTGCATATTGGTAGTTAAGGTCTTTATTCTGAGATTGGTTGCCGTCTTCGCCATAGATATAGATAGCGCCAGAAGGGATGACGATATTGTAGGTGCTTCCCTTGGTCACAGGCTCAAGAAGATGGATGAGAAGTGAATTGCCTGTCACACTTGTTTCGTATTTCAAGTTGTAGTCTGTATCATCTTCTCCGTATTCACCTTCACCGGCTTCATCGGGTGCACCCCCAAACACGTCATAGACTTCGATTCCGTGCTCAGCCGCTGTGTTTACTTCTACAGTCTTAGCTTCTCCGAAAGTGATTGTGAAATCCTGAAGGAATTTCATGTCGCGGCTTTCGGGAGGATAGATTGTGACAGAGCTGTTCTTGATATAGTAGTTGAGGACCACCTCTTTGTTTGTTTCGTCACCGAATACGAAGAAACCTTCCGGTATAGTGATCTGATAGTCACCGGCAACCATACATTCGTGGTTGCGTGTGCCGAAGAATGACACCTGCCATACGTCCATCAGGAAGTCATCATACTTGATGTAAGCTGTGTTGGAAGAAGACACATTGCTGATGACGCTGCCATTGCGTGTCATGGTGATGAAGAGGTTCTTGTCTCTTGCAACTTCACCTTTACCGGCAGTGAAAGAGAAGTTAATGGCTGAAAGGCCTGACTCGTTAATATCAAGTTTCACCTCGCCTTGAGCCGGGCTGATCGAACGAAGACCTACAGTTCCCTCCGCAAATACAAACGAGGGAGCTGCGAGCATCGCAACGGCCATTGCAGTAAATAGCTTTTTCATAAAAAATTTGTTAGTAATTAAGTATATAGATAATTTTATTGAATCTTATTCAATTGTGGAAATTCACGTTCAGATTTCGGCAAATTTGAACCAAATTATCGACCGAAAGATAACGGCTCTCCGGGATTCCCTTTTATTTGAAATCCCGGAGAGTTATTTCACGATATTAATATGCAGTTTCGATGACAATATCAAAGTTGTCAAGGAACTCCATAGTCTTCTTGATATATTCCTCCATGACAACGTCATCCTCAACGAAGGGGACATTCTCTCGGAAGCTCTTCATCACTTCCTCTATATAAGGTGATGATTTCAACGGACGACGGAAATCAATTCCCTGAGCCGCGTTCATAAGCTCGATCGCAGCGATATATTTCAGATTTGCGATGATCTTATGAAGTTTCGTCGCTGAGTTCGCACCCATGGAAACAAGGTCTTCCTGACCATTGGAGCTGACGATTGAGTCACAGCTGGCCGGCCAAGCATACATCTTGTTCTGACTCACCATCGAAGCGGCGGCATACTGCGGAATCATAAATCCGGAGTTAAGGCCGGGCTTAGCGACGAGGAATTCCGGCAGTCCGCGAAGACCGAGAATCAACTGAGCCGTGCGGCGCTCAGAGATATTTCCGAGCTCATGGAGCGCTACGCCCATATAATCGAATGCAAGTGCGAGAGGTTCGCCGTGGAAGTTACCGCCTGAAACAACCTTATCTTCATCCGGGAATACGGTCGGGTTGTCAGTCACGGAATTGATTTCGATGTGCAGAACGTCTGTCACGTGATTCATTGCGTCTTTCACTGCGCCGTGAACCTGAGGAATGCAGCGGAACGAATACGGGTCCTGAACATGTTCCTTCTCACGCTTGATGATTTCCGATCCTTCAAGAAGCGAGCGGAACACCTTGCCGGTCTGAATCTGTCCGGGATGAGGGCGAACCTGTTGGATGCAATCCCAGAAGGGTTCGATGCGTCCGTCAAATGCTTCAAGCGACATGGCGCCGAAAAGATCGAAACAGTTGACAAGATGCCAACCGTCAATAAGAGCCTTGATGCCGTTAGCTGACATGAACTGAGTGCCGTTCAGAAGAGCGAGACCCTCTTTTGATTTCAAAGTGATAGGATTCCAGCCGAAGATATTGAGAACCTCTTTGCCGGAACGGCGTTTGCCTTGGAACATAACCTCACCTTCACCGATCAACGGGAGGAAGAGGTTGGCCAAAGGTGCGAGGTCACCGCTCGCTCCGAGGGAACCGCGGTCGTATACGACAGGAAGGATATCGTTATTGTAGAAATCGAGAATTCGCTGAACCGTCTCAACCTGAACACCGCTGAATCCCATTGAAAGAGCGTGAGCTTTCAGAAGAAGCATGAGTTTAACGACCTCGGGCGCAACCGGTGTTCCCACTGAACAAGAATGGCTCTTCACGAGATTTTCCTGAAGCGTGGTGAGATCTTCCTGGGATATATGCTTATTGCAGAGTGAACCGAATCCGGTTGTCACACCATAGATAGGCACAGTGTTGTTGTCAGTCTTTTTATCGAGGAAGTCACGGCAATGTTGAATTTTCACAAGCGCTTCATCTGAAAGAGTGAGCTTCGTGCCGTCTTTCAGAATTCGCTCGATTAGATCATAGGTCAGCGACGAGCTGCCAATTGCATAAGTTTCCAAACGCATGGTTTCGTTTTATGATTTTTAAGTTAACTATTTTCTATTTATGAAACTCTTTAAAAATCTTCTAAATTTATTATTTATAAGCATTTCAGAGCGAAACACTATCTGATTTTCAAGAGTTACTTATTAAACTCCGATTTGTAGTCATAGACTACACGGCCATTGTGAATAGTCGTCCGGACACAATTCATTCCGACATAATAAGGAAGATAATTCAGGTTGTCGAATTCGAGAATTGCGATGTCAGCCTGCTTTCCCTTTTCGATAGAACCGATTCTATCTGCCATTCCGACAGCCGCCGCTCCATTAAGAGTGAGCGCCGTCAGAGTTTCCTCTATCGACATGTTCATGTGGATGCAGGCAAGCGCTATTGTCAGCGGAATCGAGCCTGAGAAACAAGAACCGGGATTGAGGTCTGTTGCCAAGGCGACCGCCGCTCCGGCCTCGATGAATTTTCTCGCCGGAGCAAAGGGTTCTTTAAGCGGAAAGGCCGTCAAGGGAAGAAGCGTTGCGACAACTCCCTCTTCAGCCATTCGGCGGACACCCTCATCGCTCACATGAAGAAGATGATCAGCCGAAACCGCCTTGAGCTCGGCCGCGAGTTCTCCCCCGCCGAGAGTCACGATTTCGTCCGCGTGGAGTTTCAATTCATACCCCATTTCTCGGGCCGCTTTCAGGAGTCTACGCGAATCTTCGATTTCAAACACATTTTTTTCGCAAAATACGTCACAGAACTTCGCTAAATCCTTAAATTCAGGCAACATGTCCGCGATTATATGATCAACATATTCTGCAGTGCGACCTTTATATTCAGTCGGCACGGCATGTGCGCCCAGGAAAGTGGCTACTACATTAAGAGGCGCATCAGCGCGCTCCGGAAGAGCCTTAATGGCCTCGAGTTGCATCTTTTCAGTTGCCACGTCAAGACCATATCCGCTTTTGGCTTCAACTGTAGTCACACCCATTTCAACCATTCTTCCTACGAGCCAATCGGTTTTTTGAGTGATTTCCTCACCCGTAGCCGAACGTGTTGCATTGACAGTTGATTGAATTCCACCGCCGCGCTCCATAATGGACATATAGGAGTCGCCTTTCAGGCGCCAGGAGAACTCATCGGGCCTGAACCCTCCGAAAATCAGGTGGGTGTGGCTGTCCACGAAACCGGGAATCGCAAGGCGTCCTCCGGCGTCAGTATACTCATAAGTATGGAGGGCAAGGAGTTCGGCGGAACAATCTTTTTCGGGGCCTGCATACTCAATCATGCCGTCGACGATGACGATAATCGCATCATCTATATGATGAATATTACTCATCGCCGCTCCCTTAAGGGCGGAATGCCCTAAGGGAGTAGCGATTTTCACATTCTTTATTATTCTATTCTCTTTCATCGCTTATTTAGCGGCTTGATAACCGTCTCTTAAATTAAATATATTGTAAGAAAATATATTTTTCAGATTCGGCAATGAGATATTTACTTCTTAAGATTGTCGTTGACAACTGTCTCAATCAGTGTGTCGTCAGTCAGGAACGGCTCGGTGATCATGAAGCCGTTTTCGGCCTGAGTGTCGTTCCATTCCTTGACGGTTGACATCGCATTTTCGTTTCTTGCCCATGAACGTCGTGCGACACCGCCCATAACGTCCCAGAGCATCGCTTTTGTCAGGATGTCATCCACACGGTCACTGCCGTCACAGACCATACCGAAGCCGCCGTTGATCGACTTGCCGATACCTACGCCGCCACCATTATGAAGGGCAACGAGGCTCATACCGCGTGCACAGTTACCGGCGAAGCATTGGATAGCCATATCGGCCATTACGTTCGATCCGTCTTTGATATTGGAAGTCTCGCGGAAAGGTGAATCCGTGCCGCTCACGTCATGGTGGTCACGGCCAAGCATAATGGGGCCAACCTCACCTTTTCTGACCATATCATTGAATTTGAGCGCGATTTTCAGACGGCCCATAGCGTCCTGATAGAGGATTCGCGCTTGGGTTCCGACAACGAGAGCATTCTTTTCCGCATCCCGGATCCAGTTATAGTTGTCACGATCCTGACCGCGGCGATTGGGATCGATGCATTCCATAGCAGCCTTGTCAGTCTTCACGAGGTCTTCGTGCTTTCCGCTCAGGCAAACCCAGCGGAACGGACCATAGCCGTAGTCAAACAACATCGGGCCCATGATATCTTCAACATATGAAGGCCAGATGAAACCGTCTTTCTCGTCAATTCCATTCTTGGAAATCTCCTTGACTCCGGCATCATAAATGGCCTTCATGAACGAGTTTCCATAATCGAAGAAGTATGTTCCCTTTTCAACCAAAGCTTTGATCGCATTGTAATGGCGGCGGAGCGTGGCGTCAATTGCCTGACGGAATTTCTCGGGATCCTCGTGAAGCAAACGTGTGCGTTCCTCGAAGCTCATGCCGGCGGGACAATATCCACCTTCGTAAACTGCATGACAAGAAGTCTGGTCGCTGAGAAGTTCAATCTTCTTGTCATGTTCTACAGCATATTCAAGGAGATCGACCACATTGCCGTGATATGCGATTGAGATCGGTCGCTTTTCGGCCATAGCTTCCTCAGCAAGGCGGAACGCTTCAGGAATTGAATCAGTCACAACCTCAACCCAACCCTGATTCTTACGGGTTTCAATGCGGGAAAGGTCGACTTCGGCGATAATTGAAGCCGCGCCGGCTATAAGAGCCGCTTTTGGCTGAGCGCCGCTCATGCCGCCAAGAC
>CAYQQG010000107.1:0-7554 GCA_964419535.1 uncultured Sangeribacter sp. | reverse complement strand
GATCCTGGGCGTAGACTGCGAAGTTCCAGTTGTTGTCTATACACTGGGCGAAGCCTCGTGTATATTCATTGAGCACAAACTCGCGTGGCTCAGTGTTTTTGAACTTTGGTTGATACATAATTTTGCTTTTTTAGATAAAACTTACTGTTATTTATTTAACTGAACCGGTCCTTGCAGAATCCGACTTGGAATCAGCGGCGGGAGCGGATTTAGCGTCAACACTTGTTGCGGCGGCGATTGCATGAACCGGAGCGGCGACTTCTGAAGCGGAAGCTGAGGCAGTAACGGGCTTAAGATCGCGAGCCTTGTCTTCGAGTTCCTTATTGCGGGCCACAACCACAATTTTACGGATGATGACAACAGCTGCGGCTGCGAGAGCCATCCACATACAGATCTGGAACGCAACAACCGGATGAGCCTGAGTCGACTGACCGAACACCTTGGCGATGCCATCGATAACGAACGGTGCGACAACGTTGCCGATCGAGTCCATGGAAGCGAACCATGCGAGAGTGAGCGTCAATGCGATACGGGACGAGGCCATTGACAGTTTGTTGTAGTATGCCGGCTGGGCGATACCGTAGAAGTAAGTAGCGAGCAGGATGCCGGCGCCTACGAGCCATATGCTTGTCGGAGCGGCCACGATGAGCAGGAAGCCGACTGTAATGGCGATGATGACTACGACTGCCACCCAGTTCTTAAGTATCCGCAGACACCAGTTGAGGGTATAGCCTGAGGCCATGATGCCGAAGAAAAGAACCGAGGTGAGATCACCTGCAATAGATGAGTTTTTGAACAGGAACGGGATATAGAGACTAATGGCGGCAATCACCAGAGTGATGAAGAAATAGAAAGCACAATACTTGACAAGCATCTTGATGTTCACCTCTTTGGAGAATTTGTAATGCACTTTGGGGACATTCTTCTTAGCCGCATCGGCATGGCGCAACTTGTTGGGGTCTGTGATATACTTGCCAAAACCCTTTGAGAAGAAAAGCGGAATGAAGGGGAGCAGATAAATCATGAATGGGAGACGCCAGTTGATCTTGGCGAGATAACCCGTTGCGATCACGCATCCCATGAGCACAAGGTTGAGGGTTGCAGAAGTATAACCATACTGTGCGGAACGCTTATCACCGTCAAACATATCAGCGATAAAGGCCGAAGCAAGCGGGGAAAGAATGCCGGCCGCGATGCCGATGAGGAAACTCAGGAGAATGAGCATCACCATACTCTTCACGAAGAAGAAAAGAACGCCCATGACTCCGAAGAAGAGACAGGTCCAGAAGGTCAACTTATTATTGTTGAACTTGGTGCCGATCCAACCGCCAAGGAACACAAACGGAATGGCGGCAAAGTTAGGACCCACCTCGAGCATTTGGGTCTCGAGAGCCGATGTGCCCGGAAATATCTTGGTCAAATCGCCCATGATCGGGGAAATGGCGAGACCCGGAATCGACGTACAGATAAAGATGATGTACAGATTGAAGACTGCCCAGAAAGGAAGCATCTTCGAACCGTAACCGGATTTGATCTGGAACTTCATAGCGGTATGTTTTTAATAATTAATAATTTCGGTTATTTGTCTCAGAAACTGAACATCAACTGAGTCTGGATACGGTTGTCATGTCCCGTGCTGTTGGCCCAGGTGCCGTGGATGCCGTAAAGATATTCTACGCCCCACTGGAGATATGAGGTGATGTTATAGAACACGTTGGTGGCGAAATAGAAGCCATATTTATAATCATTGTCGGGATTTGTGAGCGCGTAATCCTTGACACCCCACACGCGGGCTTCGGAAGCCATCACGTTCCATTGCCATTTCTTTCCGATATTGAGCGACGAGCCAATGTTAAGACCCATCATCGGGGTGGCTTTCATCTTGCCGGGGTGAGCATCATCGGGGATATAAGAGATCGGAATTCCGGCAACATCCTGAAGATATGCTCCAATACCCTGGCCATAGACAGCCTGAAGATAGAGGGTCCAGGGTTTGACCGGCTGCACGTTGCCTGAAAGCATCACGGCCCATCCCAGATCGTGTTTCTTGTTGCCTGTGAGCATGTCCTTATAGAAGAAGTTGCGCAAAAGACCTGAAAGACGGACACGCATCGAAGGAGACTGCTGATATTCTACCCACATCGGGATGTCGGGCACAACCTGTTCGAAAGCGTCGGGATTTGATGTCATTTTGCCGTCATATTGCGGATAATCCTTGCCGCGGTATACACCATTGGAAGAATAATAGGATGGATAGTCGAGACCGGCGGCAAAGCGGAAACCGTTATAACTCTTGGAAGTGTAACTCAATTCGTATGCCACATTAGAGATACAGCCGCTGGGGCCTTCCGGGTCGATCGTGGGGGGCTGACAGGCATAAACGTCCTGCATGAGTGTGAGTTTCTGACCGGCAGTGAAGCCGCGCCATGTCAGGTAGGCTCTGAGGAAATTAAGACCGGGAGACATGCCGTTCGTTCCGATCTTGAAATAACCGGTCACCTGATTTTCGGTTCCGCCAAATCCTGTCACTTGGAAGGACAAGGCTCCCTGGAAGGGATTGATGTATGTGTCAGAACGATGACCGGCCACTGAAGGCACGGGAATTTTCGAGGTCACGAAACTTATTCCGGCTCCATCGGTCTTGTAAAGGTTATTGCCAAGATCGGCTCCGATAATCGGATTGACATAACCGCCGATGGTGAGGATAAACTTGTTGTTGGGGGTACGGATGGCAAATGTCGGTGTCGGCACCTCCTTGGGTCCGACAGGCATGTCCTTTTCAATAATTGCTTTCAGAGTGGAATCTTTCGCAACCTTGACAAATTCAAGGCGAGTCCCGGCACTATCGGTAGTGTCATTTTCCTCTGTCGGGGCCTGAGCGAATGCAGTGCTTGCTGAGGAAATCAGCAACAGGCCCAGGGCGGAATTACGGAAATGTGTTTTCATAGTAAAAAAGTTTAAAAATGACTTCAATAGTCTGACGGCCTATTAGCTTCTTAACCTATCGGATCCTTAATAGAGCTTAAGAGTGTGTAACGGGATGGTCTCCTATCAATATGTACGTCTAACAATCTGAAAGTAAAATAAGTTTTTCGGTTTAGACCCCGTCCCACAAAAAAAAAGTAAAAAAATGATTTTTTACGTTTGATAACATAATTAGATGACATTATAACTGGTGAATATAAACCATTCATTTAAAGAAAGTGTTAAAACCTCATGTTGAAAGATATTCATATAATTAACTCTTAAAAATTCTATATAATTATTATAATTCTATATAATTAGTATTTTATAGTAGTTATATAAGTCAAAAGAGAGTATTTGTGTGATAATCCAAAGTTATTAATAGCCACCAATAAAAGCATTGACTTTATGAAATATGTTGACTCCGGAGCCGGCAAACTCCCTCTAATCACTTTAATCGCCATTCTTTCGATCTCACTGACAGTAAATCTGCCGGGCCTTGCTATTTCTCCAATTATGGGGAAGCTGCAAGAGATTTTTCCTCATGCCACTGAATTTGAAATTCAATTGCTGACAGTGTTGCCGAATCTTGTGATTATTCCGTTTATGTTGATTTCGGGTAAACTATCAGTTGGACATAGCCAGTCGCTGCTTGTCACGATCGGATTGGTCATTTATCTGTTTGCGGGAATACTTTATTTCTTTGCCGGATCAATGATAGAACTCATCCTCATCAGCGGCCTGTTGGGAGTCGGATGCGGAATTGTGGTGCCTCTTGCGGGCGGTCTGATTGGCCAATATTTCGTGGGAAGCGCCCGCGTGAAATATCTTGGCTGGAAAAGCGGCGTCTCCAACTTCACCATCATATTGGGGACACTGTTCGTCGGGTTGGTGGCGAGCCGGAACTGGCACCTTCCTTTCGTGGTCTACATGATACCCATTATTCCTTTATGTCTGATTCCGTTCCTCACAAAGAGTTATATCGATGCTCATAAGGTAGACCCCGTTTCGACACCTCCTTACGAGCCATTGAAAGAACCCGCTATAAAGCCAAGTGATCCCCGCTCGAAGGCTCTCAAGCCCACTGACGTCAACTTCCATTTCAGCGGAAAGATTGCTTTTAAACTTCTGTTGGGAGTAATCCTGATCTATTTCCTAACGACCTATTCTTCAGAAGTAGTTTCTTATTATCTCCCCTTCACCTTCACACACTACGGTCTCTCGACAAGCGACACCGGCGACGCCACTTCCCTCTATTTCCTCACATGCACACTTGCCGGTTTCGCTCTTCCGAAAACAATCAAGTTGATCGGAAAGGATGTGCTTATTTATGGCGCCGTGATTGTGATGACGGCTCTTTATCTGACCGGGTTCTTCCACCATTATGCCTCATATCTGATTGCAGTCGGCATCATGGGATTCGCATACGGAACCATGCAGCCTATCATCTATGACAAGGCGACTTATCTGGCACCGACCGCAAAAGATTCAAGCCGATATTTCAGCTATGTGCTTGCGGCTAATTATATCGGAATCTCTCTCACTCCGGTGATTGTCTCGGGAATGGCACGAATATTCGGGGCCGCCAATGACAGCAACTTCTCTTATATTCTGAATGGTTCGGTTATGATCCTTCTTATTGCCTTCATGCTCTGGAAACGCAAATCATATTCTGTATCCGTCGATCCCAAACTCTATAAATAAACGTCAACCGCATTTATCTAAACCACATTTGTATCTCAACCGCATTCATCTAATGTGGAAAAAACATGAAAAGAGTTATGACAGAGAAAAGGAGAAGTCGGGAAATGTTAAAAATTACATTTTTGAAATCTTTTTCCCGGTGAGAAGCGTTTAATAATTGAAAACACACAATTATTTCTAAAATCTTAAAACAATTTGACTATGAAAACATTATCCTACATTTTTTACGCTATAGGCTCATTATTGCTTATCATATCTTGCTTCACAGTGAGCGTCGCCGCAACTTGGTGGCTCGGAGGAGCGGCCATAGCATCCCTCATTATCGGTTGTGTATGCCAATATAACGCGAACAGACACAATCAGCTTCATCACCTTTGATTAATGATTCGGCTAAGACCCCCGCATTAACATTTTTTGGCAAAGGGTCTAAAACATAATATTGAAACCTCGTCAGCTTCGGAACTGACGAGGTTTGATTTTGTCTTTTTATAATAGTGAAGAAGCGAGTTTCAGGGTCTCAGGCTTTCCGATATCTATCAAGTGAAGATCGCGATGTTCAAATCCGATGACGGGGATTTTGCCGATAGCCTCGAGATAGAAATCAATAATCGAGAACTTCCCTGTCCTCCCCTGCCTCTCCATTTCTTCAAAAATTTGATCGGGAGACATGATGTGAATGCCGCTGAAACCATATTCTTTCAAATCTTCATGATTGTCAGAAACAGACGCAGGTTTGAAGATATCCTCCTTGAGATTGTGCCACCCACGGAGATTCATCTGTTCATCAAACATCAGCTTCCTCGATGAATCCCGGTCACTGACAAGAAGAGTTGAGGCCACTCCGGACGCAATGTGCCTTTCCATAAGGCTACAGGCGTCGGCATCAGACAATATGTCGACATTATGAATCAGAAAAGGTTCGGAAGACTCATTAAAGAAATGAGCGGCACGAAGAATACCTCCGCCCGTGTCGAGAAGACCGGAGCGTTCATCGCTGAAGCGTATTCTGACGCCGAACGAATCTTTTGCCTTCACGAATTCTTCTATCTTGTCGCCGAAATGATGAAGATTAATTACAAAATCATCAAAACCTTGGGATTTCAATCGCAGAATCACCCGCTCAAGCATAGGGACGCCGCCGACAGGCACCAATGCTTTGGGATTCGTCAATGTGAAAGGTCGAAGCCGGGTTCCGAGTCCGGCAGCCGGTATGAAAGCTCTCATTGTTCAGATTGTTGTTTGGCAGAATCAGAATTACAAATTCCTGAATTATAAATTTTGCTGATGCCTTGCTCGCGATGACAAAGGTCAATTTCAACATCGGGGAATTTCTGGGCAAGAGATTCCGCAAGATGCTGCGCGCAATAGACCGAACGATGACGGCCACCCGTGCATCCGAAACCGATCTGGAGATTGGTGAAACCACGGCGGCGATAGCATTCAACCGCCGGCTCAACCATCCGCGAAGCTGCCGAAAGAAATTGTTGAACCTCTCCTCTTTCCTCTAAAAAATCAATCACCGGTTTGTCAAGTCCTGTCAGAGGTTTATATTCATCATATCGGCCGGGATTGTGCATTCCCCGGCAATCGAACATGAACCCTCCCCCATTCCCGGAAAAATCGGTCGGATAACCTTTTTTATATGAGAAACTGAAAACCTCGACGCGGAGCCGAGACCCGGATTTTTGTTCCGGAACATACCGTTCGCGTTGGGCAACTAACTGACGGCAGCATTTTTCCAATTCAGGATAATCCGACAATTCTCCGGCAATAAGAAGCTCGTTGAGATTGTCAAGCCCGAACGGAATGCTTTCTATAAAATGCGCCTTCTTTTCTATCAATCCCCTGAAACCATATGCTCCGAGAACCTGGAGCGTCCGGAAAAGAACCATTTTCGGCAACAAACGTTTCATATCCTTACGGATATTAGCACCGGCTGTTTCCGAATATTTTTCGATATAAAAGTCTGTCATTTCCTGACGGATATGTTTCGGAAACCTCGCTTTGGCCTGCCATAATAGAGACACAATGTCATAGACGACCGGTCCGAAACGGCCTCCTTGGAAATCAATCAGTGTGACCTCTCCCGGCTCAACCATTATGTTGCGGCTCTGAAAATCCCGATACATGAATCCGCAAAGTGTTTCCGGAATCTCACAAAGAGAATTTGCCAGACGTTCAAAATCATCCTCAAGAGCACTCTCGTTGAATTCAATCCCGGAAGGCTTCATGAAATCATACTTGAAATAATTGAGATCCCACATGATCTGGCGTCGTGAAAAGGGAGGATAGATCTTATCCTCATCTATAAGAGACCGGTCCACCTTCTGAATTTTTATCAACTCTATGATCGCCAAACGCAGACAATCAATCATTTCCCTGTAAATCGTTGCCTTCTCTTCCGGTGAAAGGGAACGGTCAAGTTCACTCTTTTGCCACCTTGCTATCAGATCCATAAGGGAGACAGAGCCATGGTCTGATTGGAGATAATATTGAGGAATGGATTCGTCATACGCAAGAATGGCGGGGACATGCGTCCCGGACTTGCGGAACACATCACTCAAATGACGGAATGCCTTATTATCCATATCGTCAATTGCAAGCGTTGCGATCACGCTCTCACCATTCTTGCCAAACACCCTATAATAATGTCTGGACGAACCGGAGCCCGGAAGCTTTTCCGCTCTTTCAAAGCCTCCGGGACAAAACTCTTCATATAATTTCTTTATCTCTTCATATTCCATAATTCAAAATTACTCAAAATTTGTGAAACTTTCTCCGATTTTTTCGTTATATTTGCAGAAACGTTTATGTCACACTACAAATCATAACCCGAATTTGACACAATCTATACATTTTGCAGAAAAAATATAGTAAAAATGACAC
>CAYQQG010000106.1:0-7568 GCA_964419535.1 uncultured Sangeribacter sp. | reverse complement strand
TCGAGTTTGTCACTTCCTTCAGTATAGGTGGCGTTGATGATACCACCGATCTTGCCTTCGGCATTCAATTGAAGCATTATCTCGGCGAGCTCGTCCTCCAGATATTTCTGAATTGCACGCTTCAATGGCCTTGCACCGAAGTTCTTGTCATAACCCTTCTCGGCTATGAATTTCTTAGCCTCGTCTGTTATTTCAAGACTGTATCCAAGCTTAGCCACACGTGTGAAGAAATCCTTAAGCTCAATATCGATAATCTTGAACAAGGCTTCCTGATCAAGTTGCTCAAACATTATTATGTCATCCACACGATTGAGGAACTCAGGCGAGAAGGCTTTGTTCAGTGCTTTCGTAATCACACCTTGTGAAAGTTCCTTAACATTCTGATTCGTCTGGAATCCAACGCCTGTTCCGAAATCCTTAAGCTGTCTGGAACCGACATTCGATGTCAGGATGATAATGGTATTCTTGAAATCAATCTTACGGCCTAAAGAATCGGTCAGACGTCCTTCGTCCATAACTTGCAAGAGAAGATTGAAGACATCGGGATGTGCTTTTTCAATCTCGTCAAGCAAAACAACCGAATATGGGCGGCGGCGGACTTTTTCAGTCAACTGACCCCCCTCTTCATAACCGACATATCCCGGAGGCGCTCCGACAAGACGCGACACGGTGAATTTCTCCATGAATTCCGACATATCCATACGGATTAGCGCATCGGGCGAATCGAAGAGATATTCAGCTATCTTTTTTGCAAGATATGTCTTGCCGACACCGGTCGGACCAAGGAACATGAATGTTCCGATAGGTTTATTAGGATCCTTAAGTCCAATCCGGTTTCTCTGAATAGCCTTTACTATCTTCTTTATTGCGTTGTCCTGACCTATAACTGAGCCCTGAAGCGAGTCTCCCATTTTGAGAAGGCGTGAGCCCTCGGCCTGGGCGATCCGCTGAGTGGGCACGCCGGTCATCATGGCCACAACTTCAGCGACCTTGTCCTCATCGACGGTCTGACGGTCAACCTCAAGTTTTTTCTCCCAGTCAGCTTTTGCCTTGGCCAATTCATTCTTCTCATTGGCCTCCTGTTTCCTCAATTTGGCTGCGAGCTCGAAATCTTCATTATGAGCCGCCTCCAGCTTCTTGGCTGACGTTTCTTCAATTTTCGCTTCGAGATCCTCAATTTCCTGAGGCACGACAATATTGGTTATATGAACACGCGAACCCGCTTCATCAAGAGCATCGAGTGCTTTGTCGGGAAAGTTTCGGTCACTCACATAACGCTCAGTCAAAGTCACACATGCACGCAACGCATCATCTGTATAATTAACATTATGATGCTGTTCATATTTCTCTTTGACATTCTTCAGGATTTCAAGGGTTTCCTCGGCTGATGTCGGTTCCACCATTACCTTTTGAAAACGACGTTCGAGAGCGCCGTCTTTCTCGATATTCTGACGATATTCATCAAGTGTCGTAGCACCGATGCATTGAATCTCACCGCGCGCGAGAGCAGGTTTAAGGATGTTTGCAGCATCCATAGACCCGGGAGAACCGCCGGCTCCGACAATCGTATGTATCTCATCAATGAACAGGATGATATCGGGATTCTTTGAAAGTTCATCCAGAACGGCTTTAATTCTCTCTTCAAACTGGCCTCTATATTTCGTTCCGGCCACCATTCCGGCCATGTCAAGGCCGATGACACGCTTGTTGAAGAGAATTCGCGAAACCTTCTTCTGAACAATCCGCAGAGCAAGCCCTTCAACAATTGCCGATTTGCCGACACCCGGTTCACCGATAAGGACCGGATTATTCTTTTTGCGGCGCGAAAGAATTTGAGCAAGTCTTTCGATTTCAGTCTCACGGCCAACAACCGGATCCAGTTTTCCTTCAGCGGCAGCCGCGGTCATGTCATGTCCAAACTTGTCAAGGGCCGGGGTGTCAGATTTGCTCTTTCCCTTAGGGCTTTGAGGTTCGTTCGCAGATTTACCGCTGAACAGAGATGAATCCTCTTCATCATCATATGAATCGAACGGATCGGAATTGTCGGATTCCATATTACGTTTTTCAGGAGATGGACCCACATTTTGAATAGTGATATCAAAATTCAAATACTCATCTTTGAAATTTGCAAGGAACTTATTGTCAAGCGAACGCTTGTCATGTATAAGAGCAAGAATTATATGCTCGCCGGCAATGACGGGAGCCTTCATCTTACGTGCCTCGGCCGTAGCGAGATTAAGATGACGGATTGCCGAAAGAGTAATCTTGAACTGTTGTTCAAATAGGGTAGTGGTCTGTTCGTTTGAAGAAGAAACTGAGAGATGTTCGGTGATATCCTCAATCATTCTGTCAATAGGAACATTAAGTTGCGAAAGCAGTTTGTATGCATACCCATCCTTATCGCGGAGGGCGGCAAGAACAAAATGCTCGCTTTGGATTGCTGGCGAATTGAATTCGCTTGCAATTTGATTTGCCTTCGTCAATATCGGAAGGAATTGTTTTGAAAAGTCGTTTCTCATCTATATTCTAATTATTCACAATATGAATAACAAATAATGTGCCAATTTTGATTAATTATCTCAAATCTTCCTAACGGATTTCTTAAAACACCTTCAAAACAATAACGCTATTCTGTAGACTATGAAACTTAGAATCCAAGCGATTCCGGTGTTGTAAAGAGCGGAGAAAACGGCATATTTCCAACTTTCCGTCTCGCGGGCAATCGCAGCCAAGGTCGCGATGCAAGGAAAATAGAGAAGAACGAAAACCATAAAAGCAATCGCCTTGGCCGGATCGAAAGGAGCCTTACCGGTCAGCCGTGAAGGAGTTGACAACCGATCAGAAATCAGCTCTGCATCATCTTCTCCGACATAAAGGACACCCATTGTCGAGACTACAACTTCTTTCGCTGCCGCCCCCGCAAAAAGGGCTACGGTTGTTTTCCATCCGAAATCCATAGGCCTGACTATAGGCTCGACAGCTTTGCCGATATGGCCCAATATAGAGTTTTCCTGTTGATAAGAATTTAAAATAAGTTCGTTAATATCCTTCTCGCTGCTATTGGATTTAATTCCCTCCGGCATATCAGCAATAGACTCCTTGACAAACGATTCGGGGACTTCTTCAAAATCATAACGCGGAAAATATGATAGAGCCCAAATAATGATTGAAGCCACAAGTATAAGGCCACCCATTTTATTAAGATATTGGTGAGCCTTGCTCCACATTCCTCTTAAAATAGCTTTTCCTGTCGGGATCCGATAGGGTGGAAGCTCCATCACAAATGGGGTTTCGTCTGCCTTGAACCAAAATTTTCTCAACATTTTGGCCGTCAGAACGGCAACAATTATTCCTAATAGATATAGTCCGAAGAAAACGACTCCTCCGCATTTTGGAAAAAAGCAACCGACAAGAAGCACATATATCGGAATTCTGGCCGAACAGCTGATGAAAGGATTTATAAGAATCGTAATCAATCTGCTTGACTTACTTTCGATTATCCTTGTGGACATAATTGCCGGCACATTACAACCGAAACCCATCACAAGAGGAATGAAGGATTTCCCGTGCAATCCCATTTTATGCATCATTTTGTCCATTATGAACGCAACCCTGGCCATATACCCCGTGTCCTCCATTAATGATATGAAGAAATATAAAATAAGGATGTTGGGAAGGAAGACAATGACACCGCCGACACCGCCGATTATTCCGTCGAGGATGAGATCTTTTAACGGTCCGTCCGGCATTTTATCTCCTAACAGACTTGAGATCCAGCTGACGAGTGATTCTATCCATTCCATCGGATAGGACCCGAGTTGGAATGTGGCCCAGAACATCACGAACATCACCACGAGAAAAATAGGGAAACCAAGAATTTTACTCGTCACTATCTTATCAATAATTTTCGTAGCCTTCTGTTCGTCTATCTTATCGCCGGAGAAGGTTTCTGCAAGAGCTCCCTGAATAAAGCCATATTTATCTGCTGAAATTGCGGAAGTGATGTCCTCTTTTATTAATTCTTCCACACGTTTGGTCTCGATTTCACGGCGCTTTTTGATCTGTTTATAGGTGGAGGCCTCTTTCAATATTGCATCAGCCTCCGGATCACCCTCAAGGAGCTTAATGGCAAGATAACGGGGAGAGAACTTCTGTGATAAGGTGGGATCTTCCTTTATAAGATCTTTTATTGCACCTACACCCTCTTCAATATCCCGGCGCATTTTGACATGAATATGCCTGACATCGCTCTGCCGATCCTCATATACATCTATGATCGTATCCAAAAGTTTGTCAACACCCCAACCTGTAGACGCTTTTGTCGGTATGATAGGCACACCGAGCATTTTCCCGAGTTTCTCATGATCAAGTTTGACATTGCTTCGCTGAAGTTCATCATACATATTGAGGTCGATGACCATTGAGCGGTTCATGTCGATGAGTTCTGTCGTGAGATAAAGATTACGCTCCAGATTCGAGGCGACGACAACATTGACAATCACGTCAGGCATCTCTTGATTGAGATATCTCATGACGTATAATTCTTCAGGGGAATAAGCAGACAATGAATATGTTCCCGGAAGATCCACGACATTAAATTTATATCCCTTATATTTGAGAGTGCCGCTCTTGGCTCCGACGGTCACACCTGCATAATTTCCAACATGTTCATGCGCTCTGGAAACAATATTGAAAAGAGAAGTCTTTCCACAGTTCGGATTGCCGATAAGCGCCACATTTATAATCTTATCCTTTCGAAATTCATCTTGTGCTTTTGACTTGGAGTCATGCAATGCAGTCTTAGCTTCCGAAATAAGGTCCGCATGTCTTTCCCATTCTTCCAGAGTCTCAACTTCGATCAGGTTGGCTTCCGCCTTCCTTAAGCTCACTTCATAGTCCATAAGCCTATATTTGATAGGGTCCTGCAGCGGAGCATTCAGGATCATCGTAATCTCACGACCCTTGACAAATCCCATTTCCATAACCCTCTTGCGAAATGCACCATGACCGAGAATCTTGGTGACAACGACCTTTTCGCCAGGCTGAAGTTGTGATAATCTCATGATTATTTTTTAGGTCAAATTGAATATTCCAAGTTTTATCAATATTTATCAATTGAAAATATCTATCAACTGCGTTTATTGCCAATTGAATTATTAATCAATTGAATTGCGATTCATAAATTGGAATCATTCCAAATATTATTTAGAATCATTCCAATTAACTATGCAAATTTACGAAATTTTTTTAAATTTTTGGAAAACTACAGCCACAAATGTCAAAAAATTTTGAAATCTCCCCGGGATGTCGTAAATTTGTGGCGAACGAACAATAACGGTTCCAATACTTTAGCATGAATACCCTTAAAAATAGATATTTTTCTAAAAAAACAAAAGGATTGAAATCTTTAAGATTCTTTTCACTCCTTGCCCTGTCAATATTAAGTTTTTCAGCCGTGGCTGCAGATTTTGTAACCGGGGGAATTGCATATAACATCACCGATTTCGAGAACAATACGATAGAGGTTACATATCCGGAAGAGGGTAATGAATCTGAAGTCAGCTATATTGGTGAAGTGAATATCCCTTCAAAACTGACATATAATGAAGTGGAATACACAATAACCGGAATAGGGGAGTTCGCATTCAAGGAATGTACTGAACTTACACGCGTCACATTACCGCAGACATTGAAATATATCGGTCAATATGCGTTTTTTAATTCCAGCGGACTGAAGGAAGTTTTGGGTTGCGAAGGTCTTGAGGAGATTTCCGGATATGCTTTTGCCAACTGTGGCGCACTTGCTGACTTTCCATTCCTCCCTTCACTTAAGTATATTGAAAACACAGCTTTCGCATATTGCATTGAACTCAAAGAGTGCAATTTAAACGATGTCAAATCAATCGGCGATAACGCATTCATGGGTTGTAAGTCGCTGAAATCGTTGAATTTTTCAGAGTTTGGAGGCAACCTCTGCAAAGGAGTGTTTATGGGATGCACCGGTCTTGAAGAGGTCGATTTATCGGAAACTTTAGAAGATATTCCTGAATTGACATTTTCGGATTGCCCGAATCTTAAAACCATAAATCTGCCGACTTCCCTCAAAAGAATCGGGAACAACTCTTTCACGGGTTGCCGCTCAATTGAGGAAATCGAATTACCGGAGAACTTGGAATCCATAGGGTCTAACGCATTTGGAGGATGCTCCGGAATCATGAAATTAAACGGTCTTGATCACAACATTGAACTTGGAGAAGGAGCATTCCACAATCTGGCATCACTCGATTCTTTAAAAATCTCTGACATTAGAATAATCAGTAAGCAGGCCTTTGCTCATTGCAGAGGGCTGAAATATCTTGAACTGAAAGGGGAAATACATAATATCCTTGCAGGTGCTTTTACAGACTGCGTCGCATTGGACACAATCTACGTGTCCGGTATGATTGCACCAAACCTCAGCCCCAATTCGTTTGATTATGAAACAGAATACAACACCATTCTGCTTGTAGATGCGGATGCGCTTAAAGTCTTCAAACAGGCCGCACAATGGAATCGGTTCATGCATATCGAGGCTGTCGAGCCGCCTTCAAATATAATATTGCCGGAACTTGAAAACGGCATTATTCTCTCAGGTGTCTATATTTCAATCGGTTCCGAAAGCGGTCCCATAACCATTTATAACCTCACGGGCCAGACATTCGGCCAGATTTCTGCCGGAGAAGAGATTAAAACAATCCCCGCAGGAATATACATCCTACGGGGAGAAAAATTCGTCACCAAGATTAAGATTTAGACCACCTCAATTAATATTTAATTTTTAAGATTATATTAACGAGGTCTTTACCCGGGTATAAGCCCCCTTTACACAAAAAATGTAAATGAGGGGATCTTAATTGCAAACCATTCCGTTAATGGCCAATCCGGCCATTACAGCATACGTACGCGAGAACTGGCGTATATAATTTAATGTCGAGATGCGGGGGGAATGATTGCGCGATGAACCTGAATCTTTGACAATAGCAATAGTAGAATCATTTATCATAGGCAATTCCTGACTTGAAGGTTAAAAATTAAGTTAATCAATCTAATAACGCACTTTGACGCCAATTTATTATCAATAAGCTTAATTATATCATAAAAAAATATTCCCTCCCGGCCACCACGCCGAAAGGGTAAATAATTTGGAGATAGAATGGTTTTTAAACGTCTCGCCAAGGCAAGAACTCGACTTCTCAAAAACTGAAAGTCATCTATTTGCCTATCAGAGAGTAAGGACAATTTCCTTTTCCTGAGCAATGCGACGCAAATTGATGATTGCGTAACGCATGCGGCCAAGGGCGGTGTTGATGCTGACACCGGTTTTTTCTGCTATCTCTTTGAATGAAAGGTTCTGATAATATCTCATATTCAAAACTTCTCTCTGAAGTTCGGGAAGTTCCTGAATAAGATATTTAACATCTTCAAGAATCTGTTCGTTGATGATCAGATCTTCAATTGTAGCCTCACAAAGTTCTTTGCGATTGAGAAGGTTAAGATCTTCAGAATCCGCAGACTGGAGGTTTTCGGAT
>CAYQQG010000105.1:0-7785 GCA_964419535.1 uncultured Sangeribacter sp. | reverse complement strand
AGGCTCCGACAAAGATCCTTCCCTACTTCGACTTCGTGATCCCGACCGAGCTTCCCGGCGTGAACAGCGAAATCCTTGACCCGCGCGACACTTATGCCGATCCGAAGGAATGGGACGAAAAGGCCAAGAAACTCGCCGAAATGTTCATCCAGAACTTCAAGAAATTTGAAAGCAACGCCACCGGCAAAGCTCTCGCAGCCGCCGGTCCGCACATCTGATCTAAAAAACATACGAAACTATTTCTGGATTAAGTGATTTAATTCTCTATTCAGAAATCGGTTTCAAGACTAACTCAATGCCCCTGAGTCCGGATTGTTTCCGAACTCAGGGGCTAATTTTGTATAACAGTCAGTTAATTTTCTTTATCTTGCATATTAATTTTCGTTATATTTTGCTGAAATGTCAGATTTTTTTATTATTTTCGCCTAATTTTCCAAGGAATGCACATTTTTTCGGTTAATTTTCCAAGCAATGAATATATTTTTGCAACCAAAACCCGATCTCATACAAAATGTCTTCCTTGGAATCGATCAGCGAAAATAAAAATCAATATTCAATCTAAATTCTGACACAATGAAAAAATTTTTACTCGCAATTGCCGCATGCGGTCTTATGACGCCCGCATTCGCACAGGAAGAACTCGCACCATTCGCGGAATTCTTCACCATCGGCTATGAGGGTCAGACTCTCGAATCCGGCGCGACTGTGAACATTACCAAATATGAACAGGACGATCCGGAAATCTTCGGCGAAGGGGTTGTCACTTACACAGGCGAGCTCAGCGTTGAGAACGAAGGCTTCATGCCCCAGTACATCCACGCGACTTATAACGCCTACCAGCCCACAGCAAAAGAATATCTCAACAACCGCCTCCATTGGGGCGAAGTTCAGCTCTGCTATTCAGCACCCTACGGCGGCAACTGTCTCTCAGGTAACACAAGCAGCATCCTCGGATTCAACTTCGCCGATTCAAGCCTCGAAGTTCCCTTGAGCACCGTCGGCAAATTCGAATTCCAGCTCCACGTCCTCGCCTGTGACCAAGACGCCGAAGCGACCTATCTGCTCACTCTCCAGGCCGTCGACCTCCCCGACCCCACAAATGAGAACGAATACATGCCCGTTTCCGAACCCTTCAACCTCTATATCAACTTCTCGGAAGCAGCAAAAAGCGGTGTCGCCAACATCGAGGCCACAACCGAAAACGGCGTTTACTATGACCTTCAGGGCCGCAAAGTCGAGAACCCCTCGAAGGGCATCTATATCTACCGCCAGGGCAACAAGACCGTTAAAAAAATCGTAAAATAATCTCCCTATAGATTGTTGATGATGAAGAGATGAATTTTTCATTCTTCATCATCAACAATATTTTTTGTATGCGTCAAAATGCGTTATAAAACGCCTGATTCCAAAGAGTTGCTTAGACCCCCGCATTAACATTTTTTGTGGATAGGGGTCTTGGAGCCTAATCTTAATTATTCCGAACCAAGGCTCTTAGAATTACTAATATAAAGCCCAATAATATAAAGCATTACCTTCAGTTCAACCAAACCTTAAGAAAACACCATGGAAAAAATTGATAATCTCGACCGAAAGATTCTCAACGTCATCATGCGCAACGCCCGCATCCCGTCGAAAGAGATCGCCGTCGACTGCGGAGTCAGCCGCGCCGCTATCCACCAGAGAATCTCACGGCTTCAGGAAATTGGAGTCATCGTCGGCTCCGGATATAAAGTGGACCTGCGCAAGTTAGGGCTCAACACATGCACATACGTCGGTGTCAGACTCGAACGCGGTTCGATGTATCGCGACGTGGTCAAGGAACTCGACAAGATTCCCGAAGTCGTCGAATGCCATTACACGACCGGCCCATACTCAATGCTCATAAAGGTCATAGCCGCCGACACTCAGGACCTCATGGAATTGCTCAACAATAAGATTCAGAACATCAAGGGTGTCATCGAAACCGAAACCCTTATCTCCCTCGAACAGAGCATTAACCGCGAGATCGAAATCAAGATGCTCCCCTCGAAAAAACCGCGCCACACAAACTGAGAGCCATAACGGAATCTGATCTCCCGGCTCTCTGGCCACACCCTAAAATCTCAATTAACAACAAAAGAAAAAGTGAGAAAGACCACACTCTATTCGTGCCTCGCCGCGCTGCTTCTCGCCGCCGTGGCCCTGCTGTTCTTCTTCCCGGATGACATCCAAGGAAACGTCCTCCAGCAACACGACATCATGCAAGGCCTTGCAAACGGCCACGAAACGCAGCAATATGAAGCCGAATCCGGTCACGCGTCCCGGTGGACAAATTCCCTCTTCTCCGGAATGCCGACTTTCCAGATTTCACCCTCTTACACGGCTAACTCACTGCTCGATTGGGTGTTCAGTCTTTACACACTCTTCCTTCCGTCGCCGGCGAACCTCCTGTTCGCGATGATGATCGGATTCTTTATCATGGCTCTGTGCATGAAATTCAGGTGGCCCGTCGCCCTCTTCGCGGCGCTCGCCTGGGGATTCTCGACCTATTTCATCATCATCATCGGCGCCGGCCATATTTGGAAATTCCTCACTCTCGCATACATACCACCGACGATCGGCGGCCTGGCACTTATTTTCAGGAAGAAATATCTCTCGGGAACAGCCCTGACGGCTCTCTTCGCGACATTGCAGCTCCAGAGCAACCACCCCCAGATGACCTATTATTTCCTTTTCCCGATCTTCTTCCTCATCATCGCCCGCGGCGTCAGCGCCTACAGGCTCAAGGAGATGCCGGATTGGTGGAAAGGCCTCGGATGTGCCTTCGCGGCCGCACTCCTCGCGCTCGCCGCCAACTCCGCGAGTCTCTATAACAGCTATGAGTATTCCAAAGAGACAATCCGCGGACGGTCAACCGACCTTGTCGACCCCTCGGCGCCACAGGCGTCCGGAGCCGACCATTCCTATATCACGGCCTGGAGCTATGGAATCGACGAGACCTGGACACTCCTGATCCCCAACATAAAAGGTGGCGCCACGATTAAACCCGCCGGCGGAGAATCGCGCGTCAAATCTCTCGCCGAAATCGCCCCCGAAGCCGGCGTCTATGTCTCGCCCGAAGAAGAACAGTACCTGCAGAACTTCCCCCAATATTTCGGTGACCAACCGATGACCAACGGGCCCGTATATGTCGGCGCGCTGGTTCTTCTGCTCGCCGTCCTCGCCATGTTCATCGTCGACGGAAAAGTGACCGGACCTCTGAAATGGGCTCTCTTCATCTCGATTATTTTCTCCATCCTCCTCTCATGGGGACATAACTTCGCGCCGCTCACCGACTGGTTCATCGACCACTTCCCGGGATACAACAAATTCCGCACGCCTTCAAGTATTCTTGTTGTCGTCGAATTCTGCGTCCCGCTGCTCGCCGCGCTCGGAATCATGAAGATAATCGAAGACAAGGATTTCCAGGCCCACTATAAATGGACATTCAACACCGTCTTCGGCGTGGCGGCCGCGATCTGCCTTCTGGGCTGGATCTCACCCTCCATGTTCGGCGAGCCTTTCTCGATTTCGGAAGTTGACCAATTGAAGGAATACGGAATATGGAGCGACCCCGGAAAAGCCAACCTTCTGGCCGCCGTCCGCGCCACACGCCTTCATCTCGTCAGCGCCGACTGTCTGCGCTCTTTCATGTATATCCTTGTCGGTTATCTGCTGATATACATCTATACCGGCCGACGGTTCTGCCCGCCGGCAATATTCGTCGGGGCTCTGTGCGCCGTGATGATCATCGACCTCTTCACCGTCAACAAACGATATATCAACTCCGAGAATTTCGTCGAACCGCTCCCCGCGGCCGAAACCTTCGCCGCGACTCAGGCCGATTCGCTGATTCTTCAGGACAAATCATATTATCGTGTACTCGATCTCGCGGACAACAACGGCGCGCGCTCATCCTATTTCCACCACACCGTCGGAGGCTATCACGCCGCCAAGCTCACACGATACAATGACTTGCTCAGCCGCATGATCCAACCCGCCGCGGACCGCCTCATCACCGAAGCGCAGACAAATTATAATCGCATCATGAGCGCGGCCCAAGACTCGACGGCCCAAGACTCAACAGCCAATATGTCGCCCGATTCCATGCGCCTCTTCACTTCTGACGTCCCGGTCCTCGACATGCTGAACACAAAATACTATATGCTCGGCGACTTCGTCGAAGAGAACCCCAACGCCCTCGGAAACGCGTGGTTCGTCAGCAAGATAGATTATGTCGATAACGCCAATGCCGAAATGGAACGTCTCGCCACGATCAATCCCGCTGTGACAGCCGTCGCCGACGCCTCGTTCAAGAACATTCTCGGAACGGCGACACCCACCGCGCCCGGCGACACGATCTTCCTGACCTCTTATGCTCCGGACAACCTCACCTATTCGGCCTCATCGGCCAAAGGGGGGATCGCCGTCTTCTCCGAAGTCTTTTTCCCGTGGGGGTGGCACGCGCTTATCGACGGCAAACCCGCCGAAATCGGCCGTGTCGACTACACCCTCCGCGCCCTGAGGATTCCCGCCGGCAAACATGAAATCACGATGACCTTCAACCCCAAATCGCTTGATGTCACCAACACGGTCGGCGTCATCTCCGTCATCGTCATCTATCTCCTCTGCGCCGCCGCCCTCTGCGTGTTCATCATCCGGCTCAGGAAAAAACCGGCCAATAATTGACCAACAATTGACCAAGCATTGACTTTATGGCAAAACTGGCCGGAGCATATCGCCGTTGGCGCCACACGCGCGGGTTCGGAATCCACTCACCATTCGCATACAGACTGGTGAAAGAGGTTGTCAGCCCCTCGCCCGGCTATCTATACTATGCGGAGGAGGAAGGGGACATGACCACTCTCGGCCGGCTCGCCTACCGTCTCGACATTTTCATGCGCTCCGAGACCGGACACGCGCCCGTCGGACGGCTGAACGAATGGCTTCAGAATCCGTCGCGCCCGCTCTTTCTGCTGAATCCTGAATCCGCTGACTATGAAGCCGCTGAGAATGTGCTCAGGAACGCCGGCCGGGGTCTTATGCTCCGCTCGCGAAGATACATCATCGCCCTCATGCGCAAGGAAATGGCTTTTGTTTGCTATGACGTTCTCTGATTGCATCCGCGACTTCTCGCTCTATCTCTCGCTTCAGCGCGGACTCTCTCCGAACACCGTCGAGGCCTATTCGCGCGATGTCAGGCAGATGAGCGAATATTTCCCCGATAAAGAGCCTGCGGACATAACGGCCGCTGACCTCCACGACTTCCTCGCGTCGCTCTATGACTTCGGACTCTCCCAGGCCTCCCGGGCGCGCGTAATTGCCTCATTGCGTTCCTTCTTCAAATATCTGCATTCCGAAGGCTCGGTCCCGGAGAACCCGACGCTCCTTATCGAAAGTCCCGGCCACGACCGCACGCTCCCGGACGTTCTCAGCGTCGAAGAGATTGACCGCATGATCGCCGCCATACCCCCCGAGAAGAACGAATCGGCACGCAACCGCGCGATCATAGAGATGCTCTATGGAAGCGGACTCCGCGTCTCGGAGCTTTGCGACCTCCGGATCTCTCGCTTCTCCGCCCGCGACGCGATGGCTATCATTGAAGGGAAAGGAGCCAAGCAGCGCCTTGTGCCCATCTCGCCGGGAGCCATTGACTGAGTCCGCGAATATCTCGAAATCCGCTCCGCCGGACCGATCAAGGACGGTGAAGAAGACATCCTTTTCCTCAACCGCCGCGGAAAGCGCCTGACAAGAGTCATGATTTTCTATATCGTCAGGCAATTGGCCGAAATGGCCGGAATCAATAAAAACGTCTCCCCCCACACACTCCGCCACAGCTTCGCCACCCACCTTCTCGAAGGGGGCGCCAACCTAAGGGCGATCCAACAGATGCTCGGCCACGAATCCATAGCCACGACTGAAATCTATCTCCACCTCGACTCGTCTCAATTGAGGCGTCAACTGCTTCTACATCATCCGCTATACGCCCGAAAGACCCCGAATTGAGCCCAAAAGCATAAAAAATCGCTAATAATGGCAAAAAAACACGCGCAACGCTTCATTTGCTAAAAAATTTGAATTATCTTTGCAAGTTGAAAAGTAGACGCAACTTTTTTGCGTCCGCTTCTCAATGCTTTATCCATAAAAAAAATTAAACTAACAATACAATCTACAAATGCAGAACAAAGGGTTTATCAGCACTATCGCTGTGCTCCTGATTCTTATCTGCGGATTCTACATCAGTTTCTCATTCGTCACTTCCCACTATGAGAAGGAGGCTGAAGAATTCGCCGCCAAGATGTCGGGCACCACAGACGCCACCAATGACGTCTACAAGCAAAGTCTGAAGCAATTCAACGACTCTATCGACAAAGAGAAGGTCTATCTGGGCTATACCTACAATCAGGTTCGCCAGATGGAAATCGGCCTCGGCCTCGACCTCAAGGGAGGCATGAACGTCGTGCTCGAAATCTCCGTGCCCGACATTATACGCCAGTATGCTTCCGGCCCTCAGGCCCTCGCTAAAATCAACGAAGCTATCGCCAGCGCTCAGAAAGCCGGCTCAAAAGACTCCGACAAGGATTTCGTCCAGAAAGTCGCCGCCAACTTCCAACCCGGAACTATGGCCGGCCTCTTCAACCGTGACGGCGAATTCCTCGGCAAACTCAAAAACAGCGCGACCAATGCTGAAGTCACCACGGCTCTCCAACAGACTGTGGACGCCCAGGTCGACGCGGCCTTCAATATCTTCCGCACTCGTATCGACCAGTTCGGCGTTGTCGCTCCCAACATCCAGAAACTTCAGGACAAGACAGGCCAGATTCTGCTCGAACTCCCGGGCGTCAAGGAACCCGAACGTGTGACCGACCTTCTCAAATCTTCGGCAAACCTCGAATTCTTTGAAGTCTACAACTATAACGAGATCCTCCCCGAGCTCTCAGCATTCGCTGACGCCTACGCCGCTCAGGACACGATCAACCACACAAACGTCATCGCCCTTCTCGGCGGCCGCCAGCGTGAGGGAAGCCCGGTCATCGGCCTCGTTTCTCCCGCCAATCAGGCTCTCGTTGACTCAATCTTCAACTCCCCCCTCGCCAAGTCTAAACTCCCCAGCGACTTCACTGCCGTTTGGGAAGTGAAGCCCGTCGAAATTCCCCTCACCGACGCTCAAGGCAACCCGATCAAGAAGAACGACAAGGAATATCGCACGACTCCCTACTATCAGCTCATCGCCCTCAAAGGTGAAGCCGCTCTTGAAGGTGACGTCGTGACTTCGGCTTCTTCTGAATATGACAACATGCGCGGAAACACTGTCAACATGCGCATGAACGACCGCGGCGCACGCGAATGGGCAACCCTCACCCGCAACAACATCGGCCGCCCGATCGCTATCGTCCTCGACAATCACGTTTATTCTTACCCGAACGTTAACAACGAAATCACCGGCGGATCTTCTGAAATCACCGGTAACTTCACACCCGAAGAGGCGAACGACCTTGCGAACGTGCTCAAATCCGGCAAAATGTCCGCTCAGGTGAAGGTTGTCAGCAACAACGTCATCGGCCCGTCACTCGGCGCCGAAGCGATCCAGCAGGGATTCATCTCGTTCATCGTCGCCCTCGTGCTCCTCATGATCTTCATGATCTGCATCTACGGCGTCATCCCGGGTCTCGTCGCTAACATCGGCCTTATCCTCAACCTCTTCTTCACTCTCGGTATCCTCGCCTCCTTCCAGGCCGTGCTGACCCTCTCCGGTATCGCCGGTAT
>CAYQQG010000104.1:0-7828 GCA_964419535.1 uncultured Sangeribacter sp. | reverse complement strand
GCTTATGCGTGAGGACGGCGAGCATCAAATGGCCGCTTATAGAAAAGTGACCCGGCTCTACAGACGCGATATGACCGATGTTGAACTTCAGGTGGAGATTGAAAAAGTTCTGCGCCTCGAGGGGAACTTGGGATTTTTGCGCACGTCCGGAAATCTGATGGAAATAAACCTCGGGTCCGTAATCTGCGGTGATAATGCCGATGCGCCGTCGCCATACGATTTCGCAATGGGCGGTGCGGGAGTCTCGCCGGCGTTGCCTTGCGGAGCGAACGGTGAAATAATGAAACCGGGCCAGACGGTCATGGTCGACATGAACGGATGCTTCAACGGTTGGCAGACCGATATGACACGCGTCTGGCGAATCGGGGCGGTTCCCCAATCGGCTGAGGCGGCTCATGAATGCTCGAGAAACATCCTTCGTGAATTGGAAAAGATCGCTGTCCCCGGAGTTGAGGTCCGCGAACTTTACGAGAAGGCTCATTCAATTGTGGAGGAGGCCGGTTTGGAAGAATATTTCATGGGTCATCGCCAACAGGCGGCCTTCATAGGGCATGGAGTCGGCATTGAACTTAACGAAGCTCCGGCGATCACGCCAAAATGCCGCGTGAAACTTCGTGAAGGGATGACCTTGGCCATAGAGCCGAAATTTGTTATTCCCGGCGTCGGCGCCGTGGGTGTCGAAAACACATATGTCGTCACGGCGGCCGGACTTGAGAATCTGACACCTTTCCCTGAAGAAATGGCGGAACTTATTCCCTAACCTCATTTTTGTTTTGTCAAAATGTCAAAATGACAAGATGTCAAGATGACAAGATGACATATTGACATAACTCTTTAAAATCCGGATGTGGATATGAATCTAAAGGACAAGCTTTCTCATCGTGCTTTCACGACTGTGGGGCGGGCGGCCGACGATCTCGGTTGCGAAGCCTATGTAGTCGGAGGCTACGTTCGTGATATTTTCCTTAATCGCAAATCTAAAGATGTGGATTTCGTCACCGTCGGGTCCGGCATCAGCCTCGCGAAGCGGGTCGCAGAAGAGATAGAGCGACGCAAAAAACGGCGTCCAAAGCTGGCTGTATACGCCAATTATGGGACGGCCCAGCTTCATGACGGCGACTTGGAACTTGAATTTGTCGGAGCGCGCAAGGAGTCCTATCATCGCGATTCGCGAAATCCGATCGTTGAGGACGGGACCCTCCAGGACGATATGGAAAGGCGTGATTTCACAATAAACGCAATGGCAATTTGTGTCAACAAAGACCGTTTCGGAGAACTTGTCGACCCTTTTGGGGGTCTCGCTGACCTTGAGAAAAAACAGATAAAGACACCGCTCGATCCCGACGTCACGTTCTCGGACGACCCTTTGCGAATGATGCGTGCGATCCGTTTCGCCACCCAGCTCGGGTTCTTTATTGTTCCGGAAACATTCAAGGCGATAAAACGAAACCGTGAAAGGATTGCCATTATAACTAAGGAGCGCATAAACGATGAACTTGGGAAGATCATGCGCAGCCCCAAGCCCTCGGTGGGTTTTAAACTCCTCGACATGACGGGTCTGCTCGAGCTGATATTCCCGGAACTTTGTGAACTAAAGGGTGTTGAAACCCACGACGGGGTGGGGCATAAGGACAATTTTCTACATACGCTTCAGGTTCTGGACAATGTGGCCTCTAAGAGTGATGACGAATGGCTTCGTTGGGCGGCTCTGTTGCACGACATAGGGAAACCGAAATCGAAGAGGTGGGATGACCGCTTAGGGTGGACGTTCCATAATCACAATTTCATCGGAGAGAAGATGATTCCCCGGATATTCAAGCGGATGAAGCTGCCGCTGAATGAAAAAATGAAATATGTGGCTAAACTTGTCGGCCTGCACATGCGGCCCCAGAATGTGGCTGACGAAGGGGTCTCTGACAGCGGCGTGCGCAGACTCAGCACCGACGCCGGAGAGGATCTGGATGCGTTGATGACCCTTTGTGAAGCGGACATAACGTCGAAGAATCCCGAAAAGGTCAGGCGTCAGCTCGAAGGCTTCGCCAAACTTCGCGAACGCATTGTCGAAATTAATGAAGCCGACGATTATCGGAAATGGAAGAATCCCATTGATGGCAACGTTATTAAAGCGGAATTTGGTCTTAAGGACGGTCCTCTTTTGGGCATTCTCAAGCAAGAGATAAAGGACGCCATACTGGAGTGCAGAGTGGAGAATAATTTTGAGGCCGCTCTGGCTTATCTTCACGAACTCGCCCGGGAGAGAAAGAGCGAAATCGAATCGCTCGGCGGATATGTTGAGTGAAAAATACTTAAAAAGTTGCGTAAACGAATAAAAATCATTATCTTTGCCCGATATTAGCGCCAATCGCATCCTTTTCGCAAGCCGGAATCGGGTCGCGAGAGGCCTTAAGTATGTAAGAATCAAAAACGTAATAACAGCTTTATATAAGTAATGGCAACATTAGAGAAGATTAGAAGCAAATCAGTGTTTCTGCTGATTGTGATTTTCGTGGCGCTCCTTGCTTTCATTCTCGGAGACGCGATCACAAACGGCCGCAACCTCTTTGGCGATCACACGAAAGTGGCTAAAGTGGGCGGGAAGAAAATCGACTACATGGATTATCAACGCAAGCGCGAGGAACTCAACCAGCGACTCGAAGAAGCGCGTCAGCAGAATCCCGAGCAAATGGCCGGATTCGACGTTCAGGTGCTTCCTCAGATGGCGCTCGATCAATTGATCACCGAGACCTTGTTGGATAATGCGGTGGAACGCCTCGGCATTCCTTCATCCTCCTCTTTGTTGCGTCAATACATTCTTGAAAATCCCCAACCGTCTCCCGAGATGATTCAGATCATCCGTCAGCTCCAGTCGATGAACGTCAATGTGGCGAATCCGACTCAGGCTCACGATATTATTTTCAACCCCAAGCGCAACAATCTGACGCAGGCTCAGGTCGAACCCCTTCAGAAGGCATGGGTGGCAATGGAAAACGAAGCCCGCAAGCAGATGGCCCGTCAGGCTTATATGCAGCTTCTCGGCGGTACGGTTCAGGCCAATGACCTTGACCGCCAGGCTTTGTATGCAGACGCGATAGAACTCACTCAGCTCTCGCTCGCATATCGTCCCTACGGCCAGCTTGACGAAAAGAAATATCCCGTCAGTGAAGCGGAAATTAAGAACGCTTATGAACAGGAGAAAGGACGTTTCAAAGTTGAAGAACCGACAAAAGCCGTTTCGTTCCTTGCCGTTCCCGTGATGCCGAGCGATGCCGACCGCGCGGAAGCAACAAAACTCTCTCTCGCAGCCGCCAAGGCTCTCAAGGACAGCAACGCGACGCTGAGCAAAGACCTCCGCAAGGAGGGCCTCAGCATCGAAAAGCGTTCTCTCCGCGCTTCTGACATCCCCGCCGGCCCGCTTCGTGAATTCGTCACGAGTGCTCCCAAGGATTCCGTGAAAGTGGTTTCTGAATCCCTCTCAGGTTTCCTCGTGGCCAAAGTTGGCAAAAAGACTGTTGAGACAGACTCAATTCAGGTCAATGTTGTTCAGGTAATGGGCAAGACTCTCCCGGCAAAGGTTCTCGCGGCTCTCAACGGCGGTACTCCCGTCGACTCCATTACTTCAAAGTTCGGCATGGACAGCGTGATGGTTCAATCCGAACAATGGATTTCCCTTTATGACCAGAAAGGCAAAGTTGAAGTTCTCCAGCAATCGAAACTCGACTCTCTGAAGAATGCCGGCGGCCGATTCGTCGCACTCGACAGCAGCGACATGGGAGCCGTTTACGCACAGATCGTTAAACAGGGATCTCCTAAAGAAATTTATGACTATCAGATTGTGGAATATGAGCTGCATCCTTCAGCAGTGACTCTTAACAACGCCCGCAACAAACTTGAAAAATTCCTTGCGGCCAACAAGACTGCGGCAGATTTCGAGAAAAACGCGGAGAAAGAGGGCTATCAGCTCCAGTCTCTTGAGCTGACTCAGAGTTCAAACGCCATTCCTCAGGGCTATAATTCATATTATCCCGATTCGCGTCAGGTTGTCCGTTGGGTGATGATTGACGGAAAAACGGGTCAGGTTTCAAATATCTATGAATCGAAAGAGGCTGCGCGTCCTATGCTTTATGTGGCTGCAATCAACGGCGAATATGATGATTTCATTCCGTTGACCAATAAGGACGTGAAGCAGTATCTGACGGATAAGGTGAGACGTTCAAAGGCCGGTGACCAGATGATCAAGCAATATCAGCCCAAGGCCGGATCCATTCAGTCCGTTGCAGCAGCAATGGGTGTTGAGCCCTCACAGCTCGACCAGTTCAGATTCGGAGTCGGCGCCGGGGTTCAGGATCCTGTTGTCGCAGGTCAGATCGCCGGTTCCAAGGCCGGCAACAAGGTGGTGCTTGTCAAAGGTGATGACGGCGTTTACGCATACGTGATCAAAGGCAAATCGAAAGATTCCGCACCTTTTGACAAAGCGACTTACGACCAACAGTATCAGCAGTTGTTCAACGTCAATCCCACGCTTATGATCAAAGGCGCGAAGAAGATTGAGAACAACATCTATAAATTCGAGGCAGGAGAGTAATCTTCCGAGATAATTAAAAAAATCGCCTTTCCGTTTTGCCCGGAAAGGCGATTTTTGTAGCCAACCATACAAGATGTGGTATTATGAATGAAATTGAAAAAATCCCCTTGATCGGGATGACAGAAAAAGAGTTGCAGGATGTGGCCAAGGGTTTAGGAATGCCCGGCTTCGTCGGAAAACAACTTGCTCAATGGATCTATGAGAAACGGGCCGTGAGCTTTGATGAAATGGTCAACATTTCGAAGAAGAACAAAGAGCTTCTTGCTTCTCAATATTGCATCGGACGATGCGCTCCCGTAAAATCTTCCAAGAGTCAGGACGGTACGGTCAAATATGTATTCTCCGTTGCGGGAGGCCGGCAGATTGAATCTGTCTATATTCCCGATAAGGACCGTGCGACGCTTTGTGTGTCTTCACAGGCAGGATGCAAAATGAACTGTTATTTTTGTGCGACAGGAAAAATGGGTTTCAAAGCTCAGCTGACTCCGGCCGAAATAATGAATCAGATTCTGAGCATTCCTCCCGTCACGAAAAAAGGGGAGAGCCCGATGGCTCAGTTGACCAATATCGTGTTCATGGGAATGGGAGAGCCGTTAGACAATTTCGGCGCGGTCAAAAAAGTTATCGACATCCTGACCTCTCCCTCCGGTTTGGCGTGGAGCCCGAAGCGTATCACTGTCAGCACGGTCGGCAAGCTCCCGGAGTTGAAAGATCTTCTTGATAAGACTCAGGTTCATGTCGCGATCAGTGTCCATTCCCCAGATCCGAGGGAACGCGGATCGATGATGCCGGCTCAGAAGGCTTTTCCGATTGCGAGCGTGATGAAGTTGCTCAGCGGATATGACTTTTCTCATCAGCGCCGGCTCTCATTGGAATACATAATGTGGAAAGGTGTCAACGACGATGTCGCTCATGCGAACGCGCTTATAAAACTTATCGGCAACATTGATTGCAGAGTTAACCTTATACGATATCATGCGATTCCGGGCATTGATCTACAGCCGTGTTCGGAGGAAAGAATGATAATGTTCAGAAATATTCTGAACAAGCACGGGATCACGGCGACAATCCGCGCTTCGCGTGGCGAAGATATTGAAGCGGCATGCGGAATGCTGGCAAAATAATTTTCAAGAGTCACTTAATAAAAATTTTTAAGGAATTATCTCTATTTTAAAAATATATGAGTATGTTGAAAATCGGTATTACACAGGGGGACGCGAATGGTGTCGGACCGGAAGTGATTATCAAAGCTCTTTCGCCGGAAGGAATGACAGAGATGATGACGCCCGTGATCTTTGCCAATAAATCTGTCATTCTGGCCACGATGCAGAGACTGCGTGGTGAAAATTTCCGTTTTCAGGCTGTCTCTTCCGCTTCCGATGCCAAAGAAGGGAAGATTAATCTCGTCAACACCGGTTCCCAACAGCTCAAACCGATATATGGCGAGCCAACCAAGGAGTCCGGATTATCGGCCTATGAAGCGCTTGAAGCTGCGGTCGAAGCACTTGTCAATGGTGACATCGACGCTCTGGTGACGGCACCGATTTGCAAAAGCACCATTAACAGCGAAGATTTCCATTTCCCGGGACATACGGAATATCTGGAAGACAGACTCGTCGATAAAGATGATTCTTCGCAAGAAGATATTCCCGATCCGGAAGAGGATGTGGATTCTGAAGAACCCGCTGAGCAGATTGAAACTTCAGAGTCTGTTGAAGAATCTGGACCGGACGGCGAATCACAGTCTGCCGAGGATTCCGGGGATGCTGAAGGCCCGGAATCGAGTGAAACGGCCGGTTCTGATGATGATCCTTTCGGAGAGTTGCCGGCCAAGGCCCAGATGATCCTTTTCAATGATGATCTCCGCGTGGCCCTGCTCACGACTCATCTTCCTCTTTCGGAAGTCAGCGGATCCGTCACGCAGGCTAATATAATAAGGTCAGTCCGCCGATTTGAAAATACGCTTAGGAAAGATTTCCGTTGCGACAGACCGCGTATCGCCGTCTTGTCACTCAATCCTCATTCGGGAGACAACGGTCTTCTCGGAAGTGAGGAGAAGGATGAAATTCTTCCGGCCCTGACAAAATTGAGGGCGAAAGGGATTCTCGCATTCGGGCCTTATCCGGCCGATGGTTTCTTCGGAAATGGCGAATGGAGAAAATTCGACGGTGTCCTGGCGATGTATCACGATCAGGGTCTCGCACCGTTCAAGACTATTGCCGGCCAAGCCGGAGTAAACTTTACGTCAGGACTCGATTACGTGCGTACATCGCCCGACCATGGAACGGCATTTGACATTGCAGACGAAATGAAAGCCGACCCCACATCGATGCGTAACGCGATCTTCCGGGCAATCGACATTTTGAAAGCGCGGAAGAGATATGAAGAAATGACAAGAAATCCCCTGAAGATAAAACCTGTCAAGTCTCAAAAAGCGGAATGAATAGATCCGTTAAAAATTTATGTAATGGGTTCTAAAATTTAGAGTTCTAAATTAATTTGAGGTTAGCTTGAAACTGATTATAAAGGGTCATTTATGAGAATAGATATCATAACCGTCTTGCCGGAGATGTTTGAATCGCCCTTGAACTGTTCGATTCTCAAGCGGGCGCAAGACAAGGGATTAGTGGAAATCCATGTTCACAATCTTCGCGATTATACGCTCAATAAGCACAGAAAAGTTGATGACTATCCATTTGGTGGCGAGGCCGGAATGGTAATGTCGATTCAGCCAATCGACGCTTGCATTTCGGGTCTTAAGGCGGAAAGGGTTTATGACGAAGTGATTTTTATGACTCCGGACGGAGAAACCTTTGACCAGCCGATTGCGAATTCACTTTCACTCCTTGAGAATATCATCATTCTGTGCGGGCATTATAAAGGAATCGATTATCGTGTCAGGGAACATTTCATCACGCGTGAAATTTCGATAGGCGACTATGTGCTGACAGGAGGAGAATTGCCGGCTCTTTGTGTGACGGATGCAATCGTGCGTCTGATTCCCGGAGTCATAGGCGACGAGCAGTCCGCCCTGTCGGATTCGTTCCAGGACAATCTTCTCGCGCCCCCGGTCTATACGAGGCCGGCCGAATATAAAGGTTGGAAAGTTCCGGATATTCTTTTGAGCGGACATGAGGCGAAAATCGCGGAATGGCGTTATGATCAGGCACTTGCGCGCACGAAAAGACTTAGGCCGGATCTGTTGGAATAATTTTTTTAAAAAAAAATGAAAAAAATCTTCGGAAA
>CAYQQG010000103.1:0-7843 GCA_964419535.1 uncultured Sangeribacter sp. | reverse complement strand
TCCGGTTCGGACTTCGTCGAAATGTTTGTCGGCGTGGGCGCTGCGCGTGTCCGCGACCTTTTCAAACAGGCCAAGGACAAAGCTCCGTGCATCGTTTTCATCGACGAGATTGACGCCGTCGGACGCGCGCGCGGAAAGAACCCGAATATGGGCAGCAACGACGAACGTGAGAATACGCTCAACCAGATGCTTACCGAAATGGACGGTTTCGGTTCCAACAACGGTGTGATCGTCCTCGCGGCGACCAACCGTGCCGATATGCTTGACAAGGCGCTACTTCGTCCCGGCCGTTTCGACCGCCAGATCTATGTTGACCTTCCGGAACTCACCGACCGAATGGAGATCTTCAACGTCCACCTCCGCAATCTCAAGGTCAACAGCAAACTCGACATTGAACAGCTTGCCCGCCAGACACAGGGCTTTTCGGGTGCTGACATCGCCAACGTGTGTAACGAGGCGGCTCTTATCGCGGCCCGTAACAACAAAGATTCCGTTGAATATTCCGACTTCATGGCTGCAATTGACCGCATTGTCGGAGGCCTTGAGAAACGCTCGAGAGTCATCACGGATGACGAGAAAAAGGCAATTGCGACTCACGAAGCCGGCCACGCGGCCATTTCATGGCTTATACAATATGGCGAGCCTCTTGTGAAAGTGACAATAGTTCCCCGCGGGCGCGCTCTCGGAGCCGCATGGTATGCCCCGGAAGCACGCCAGATCGTACCCACCCAGGCTCTCCTCGACACTATCTGCGGTCTTCTCGGAGGTCGCGCGGCCGAAGAAGTTTTCCTCGGTGAGATCGGAACAGGCGCGAGCAATGACCTTGAGCGTGTGACGAAGATTGCGCGCGCGATGGTCATCATGTATGGCATGAGCGATAAACTTCCCAACCTCAACTTCTCCGATTCAACAGGTCAGGATTACGGTTTTCAGAAACCTTATTCGGAAGAGACCTCAAAGCTCATAGATGATGAAGTCTCGAGAATCATAGCCGAGCAATATCAAAGGGCGAAAGACATCCTGAAACAATATGCCAAAGAGCATAACGAAATCCGTGATCTCCTGATCAAACATGAGGTCATCTATCATGATGACGTCGAGAAAATCCTCGGCAAGAGAAAATGGAAATCGCGCACGGACGAGATCATGGAACTCAATGCCCGTGAGGAGAAGAAGCGCCTCGAAAGCGGCACCGGAAACACTGACGGCAAAGGCGCGGATAAGACTGAGGATGCAGCTTCTTCAGATTCTCATTCCGGAACAGAAGCACATCCGACGACAGAGGATCTTCTCAACAGCTATGACAAGTCGAAGCGTACTTCCCAAAAAACGGATGATGACGAAGATGCCGGCACTCCCCCGCCCTTCGCTCCCAAACGATGAATAAAAGTCCATTCAAAAAATGAGAAAGATCTTTTCTAATTCGAAATAATGGCAAAGATCTTTCATGACTCATAATCAAAGAGCTTTCATGGAATTTTCTAAACTTTATTCGTGAAAATAAACTATAAAACAGAACACCATAAACTTTATCTATGAAGACATATAGCATTATCGCGATTGGCGCGGCCTTTGCCTCGTTCGCTCTTTTCGCAACAGGATGTAAAAAAGATGACCAAAGTCAACAACAGCAGCAGATTCCTGAGCTCGCGGTCATGACGGTTCAACCCGCCGAAGCGACTCTCGACACCTCCTATCCCACCACGCTCGAAGGTGAGAATGACGTTCAGATCCGGCCCCAGGCAACCGGCTTTCTTACTCGCGTATGCGTTCAGGAAGGTCAGGCCGTCACAAAAGGTCAGGTTCTTTTCGAGATTGACAAGGTTCAGCTGCAGGCCGCTGTCGATCAGGCTCAGGCCGCTGTCGCCGTCGCACAGGCAAATGTGAACACTGCTTCGACAAATTGCAACAATAACAAGATTCTTTATGACAAACAGATAATCGGTGCTCCGGCTTATCAGACATCTGTAGACGCCCTCAACGCCGCCAAGGCCCAGCTTCAGCAGGCTCAGGCCTCTCTGACCGCAGCGAGAAAGAATCTCTCCTATGCCATCGTCACCGCGCCCCAATCCGGCGTGATCGGCGCGATCGACATCAAAGAGGGCTCATTGGTTTCTCCTTCGACCCTGCTGACCGTCCTCTCGAATAATTCCGAGATGCAGGCTTCTTTCTCCTTCACTCAGTCTGAGCTTCTCGAAATGACACAGAACGGAGCCCGCTCGATTTCACAGACAATCGCGGCGATGCCTCCGGTGAAACTTCAGCTTCCGAACGGCGAGATCTATGGCCGCGAAGGCCGGATTGTATCCATTTCCGGTGTGCTTGACCCCTCGACCAGAAGTGTGACGGCAAAAGCGATCTTCCCCAACCCCGACGGACTCCTCCACAGCGGAAACACAGGCAAAGTTCTGATTCCCACGACTTATAACAACGTCATGTTGGTTCCACAGAACGCCACTTACACTTCCCAGGACATGCGTTTCGCATTCGTGGTTAATGATTCAAATGCCGTTCACGCAGTTCCCATCACAGTTTCCAAACAGGATGACGGCCAGACATTTATTGTCACCGACGGACTCAAGCCCGGTGAAAGAATCGTCGTCGAAGGTGTCGGAATCTCAGTTCAGGAAGGAATGACAATCAAACCCAAGAAGTAAGGAGAAAAAAAGATTGTTATGAAATTATCAACTTTTATCAACAGGCCCGTACTTTCAACCGTAATCTCGATCTTCATCGTGCTTCTCGGTTTGCTGGGTCTTATGGGTCTGCCGATCGAGCAGTATCCCAATATCGCTCCGCCGACGATCCAGGTTTCGACAACCTATACCGGTGCGAATGCTCAATCCGTACTCAATTCGGTGATCGTCCCGCTTGAAGAACAGATAAATGGCGCCGAGAACATGGATTATATGTATTCTCAGGCCGCCAACAACGGTTCGCCGACAATCAACGTCGTCTTCAAACCCGGCACAGACCCGAATATGGCTGCCGTTGACGTCCAGAACCGTGTCGCCAAGGCCTCTTCATTCCTCCCGGCTGAGGTCACACAGGGCGGTGTCATCACCCAGAAGCGTCAGTCTTCAATGCTTGTCGTCTTCAACCTCTTCTCTCCCGAAGACAAATACTCGCGTGAGTTCATCGAGAACTATATGGCAATCAACGTTGTCCCGGTCATCAAGCGTATATCGGGTGTCGGCGACGCGATGGTGATGGGCTCGGACTATTCGATGCGAATATGGCTCAAGCCTGAAGTCATGGCCCAATATAATCTGATGCCGAGCGACGTCTCTGCGGCTCTTGCAGAACAGAACATAGAGGCCGCTCCGGGTCAGTTCGGCGAACAGGGCAAGCAGTCTTTCCAATATGTAATGAAATACAAGGGACGTCTGACGAATGAGAAAGAGTTTGAGGATATAATCATCAAGGCGACTCCAGACGGACAGATCCTTCGCCTGAGCGATGTCGCGGACGTAGAGCTCGGACGCCTCTCATACGGTTTTTCGGCCACGACGAATGGCCACGTCGGATGTGCGGCGCTCGTGTTCCAATCTCCGGGTTCGAATGCGACCGACGTCATCAACAGCATCCTCAAGCAGATCGACGTCTTCCAGAAAGAAGCACCTAAAGGACTTGAATTCAAGGTCGTGATGAACGTCAATGAATTCCTCTTCGCTTCTATCCATGAGGTTGTCAAGACCCTTATCGAAGCCTTCGTGCTTGTGTTCCTCGTGGTGTTCATCTTCCTCCAGGACTTCCGCTCGACCCTCATCCCGATGATCGCGATTCCGGTGGCCCTCATAGGCACATTCGGACTTCTCTATCTCTTCGGGTTCTCAATAAACCTGCTCACTCTGTCAGCTCTTGTGCTGGCGATTGCGATTGTGGTCGACGACGCCATAGTCGTCGTCGAGGCGGTCCATGCAAAACTTGACGAAGGATACAAGTCAGCACGGAAAGCCGCCATCGACGCCATGAATGAAATCGCGTCTGCCCTTATCTCCATCACGCTCGTCATGATGCTCGTGTTTATCCCCGTTTCATTCATGGGAGGAACATCCGGCGTCTTCTACCGTCAGTTCGGTCTGACAATGGCAATGGCGATCGCACTTTCAGCCCTCAACGCGTTGACACTTTCTCCGGCTCTTTGCGCACTCTTCCTCAAACCTCACGTTTCGGAAGAGGACGCTGAAGAATCAGGCGTTGACAACGCTGAATTCGACGGTAAAATTCCTGATTCTCAGATAAAAAAGGCTCAGTCGAAGAAACTTCCATTCAAGAAAAGATTCTTCTATTGGTTCAATGTCTATTTTGACGCTCTTCTTAAAAAATACAGCAAGGCGGTCAGCTTCTTTATCAACCACAAGGTCACAGTCTCCGCGATTGTCGTGGCAGCTGTCGGAGTTCTCGTCTGGCTCATGAGCATCACACCGACCGCTATGGTGCCGAATGAAGACACCGGTACGATCATGGGCGTTGTCATGATGCCACCCGCCACTTCAATGGAAGAGACTCAGAAAGTTATGGCTGAAGTTGACAGCATCTGCGGACTCATTCCCGAGATTAAAGACCGCACGGCCATCACCGGTTATTCATTCATCGGCGGTCAGGGCAATACTTACGGCTCTTTCATCATCAAACTCACCAACTGGGACGATCGAAAAGGGAAAGAATCTACTTCTGACGCTGTCGTTCAGAAACTTTATGGAATGTCATCAAGCATTCACAACGGACGCGTGATGTTCTTCACCCCGCCGATGATCACCGGTTATGGCGTCTCTAACGGTTTTGAGATGAAACTTCAGGACAAGACCGGCGGTGACATCAACAAATTCTTCCAGGTCTATCAGCAATTCATCGGCGCGCTCAACCAGCGTCCGGAAATCCAGATGGCGTATTCGACTTTCAACCCGACGTTCCCCCAATATCTCGTTGAACTCGATGTCGCCAAGATCAAACAGGCCGGATTGACCCAGAATGCCGTGCTCTCGGCTCTTCAGGGCTATTATGGCGGTATGTATATTTCAAACTTCAACAGTTTCGGTAAGCTCTACCGCGTCATGATGCAGGCTGAGCCAAACGCGCGTGTGAATCCCGAGACACTCAAACAGGTGAAGGTCCGCAACGGCGCTGAAATGGCTCCGATCGACAACTTCGTGACCCTTAAGCGTGTTTATGGTCCTGACTTGTTGACTCGTTTCAACCTGTTCACTTCGATTGACATTACCGGTACTCCCGCACCCGGTGTTTCATCCGGTGAAGCGATCGACATTATCGCCCAGGTTGCCGCCGAGACACTTCCGGACGGCTATGGATATGAATTTGCCGGCATGACCCGTGAGGAGAACTCTCAGGGTTCAAGCCAGACAGCATATATCTTCGGACTCGTGCTTCTGTTCGTCTACCTTCTGTTGTCGGCTCAATATGAGAGCTATCTGCTTCCGTTCGCGGTTATCTTCTCCATTCCCTTCGGCCTTATGGGTACCTTCATCTTCGCCAAGATGGAAGGTATCGCCAACAATATCTATCTCCAGATCGCATTGATCATGCTCATCGGTCTGTTGGCTAAGAATGCTATCCTTATCGTTGAGTTCGCCCTCGAACGCTGCCGCACGGGCATGAGCATCATCAACGCGGCGATTCAGGGTGCCGTCGCCCGTCTGCGTCCGATCCTGATGACGTCACTGGCGATGATCATCGGCCTTCTTCCGCTCATGTTCGCGACGGGTGCGGGAGCTAACGGCAACCGTGCCCTCGGATCCGGTGCTATCGGCGGTATGCTTATCGGCATGATATTCCAGGTTCTTATAGTTCCCGCCCTTTTCGTCATTTTCCAGAAGATTCAGGAAAAGATTTCACCCTATCAGTGGAAGGACAAGGACATGAAGGAAATATCTTCCGAGATCGAGCAATATTCAATAAATAAATGATTTTTGAACTCATACTTTTCAAAATGAAAATTTCAAGAATGTTTAATGCAGCGGCAGTCCTCACCATTTTGGTGGGGCTGTCGAGCTGCAATCTATATAAAAAATATGAGTTGCCGGAGGATAACGCTTATGTCAATGAATATAAGAAATCACTCGAGGCGACCCCCGATTCCACATCACTCCCCTATTTAGGGTGGCGTCAGGTCTTCACGGACCCGCTGCTTCAGAATCTCATTCAGACAGCACTCGACAACAACAAGGATCTTCGCAATGCAGTCCTGAATGTCGATATCGCCCGCGCCCAGCTGAAAGGTGCCAAACTAAGCTATTTCCCTACTCTGGCACTCAATCCGAACTTTGCTTCAGCTTCATACGGCGGCTCGCACATGAGTTTCGGTTATACAATTCCTTTGGCCGCTTCATGGGAGATTGACGCCTTCGCAAAAATTCTCAACCGCAAGCGCGGAGCAAAGGTCGGTGTCGAAATGGCTCAGGATTATGTCAATTCCGCCCGCTCACAGATTGTGTGCGGTGTCGCGTCGACTTATTACGCAATCGTTCTGCTTCAGCAACAGCTTGACCTTTCAAAGCGGACAGCCGCGATCTGGAAAGATCAGGTAGAAGCGATGAAACTTATGAAGGATGCGGGAATGGTCAACGCCGCCGGTGTATCACAAAGCGAAGCGAACTATTACAGCATTCTTGCGAGCATCCCTGATCTCGAACAACAGATCCGCATCACCCAGAACACCCTCTCACTCCTCCTGAACACTTATCCTCAGGAATGGGAGGTGACAAACTCTCTGGATTTCAACATTCCGGGTGTCGTCACCGAAGGACTTCCGATTTCTTATCTTGCTGTCCGACCCGACGTCGCCGCCGCCGAACGAAGCATGGCACAGGCCTATTATTCCGTCAATTCGGCCCGTGCAGCTTTCTATCCTTCTTTGACTGTTTCGGCCCAGGGTGGATTCACAAATATGCTCGGAAGCATCATTTCCAACCCCGGAAAATGGTTCATCCAACTCGCCGGCTCGCTTTCAGCCCCGATTTTCTCACGAGGACAGAATATCGCGACACTCGAAGCGGCAAAAGCCAACCAGCAGATAGCGCTGAACAATTTTGAATACACAGTTCTCAACGCGGCCGCCGAAGTCAGCGATGCTCTTGTTCAATATAATAAGAATGCCGAGAAGAAAATTCAGCTTGACAAGCAGATTGAAAGCCTTGAGAAATCTGTGGAATACACTCAGGAATTGCTTTCGTTCAATCAATCGACCACATATCTCGAGGTGCTCACCGCACGTTCCCAACTTCTTCAGGCTCAACTCTCGGGTCTCTCATGTTGGCATGCACGCGTGACGGCCCTCATTTCTCTTTATCAAGCTGCCGGCGGTGGCCGATAAATTCACATAAACTCTTTTTTAAGAGCCCAATTCATAAAAATCTTTTACCTAAATCAACAAATATGAATAAAATCAGCAAACTCGCTTTTGTAGACCCTGATGTCAAATTGGGTGACAATGTCACAATCCACCCTTTCGCATATATCGAAGGGAATGTTGAAATAGGTGATAATTGCATTATCCGGCCAAATGCCGTCATAAGAAGCGGCGCGAGGATAGGCAGCGATTGCCACATTTATGAAGGGGCAATCATATCGGCCGAGCCTCAGGATTTCCGGTGGACCGGTGACGACAGCATGGTGGTTATCGGAAACCGGACCGTTATCCGCGAACACGTGATCATCAACCGCTCCATACGCAAGAATGGAGCGACCGAGATCGGGCATAACTCTTTCATTATGGCACAAAGCCACATCGGACATGATTCGGTCATCGGAAATTATTGCGTGCTGGGAAATGCTGTTAAAATTGCCGGTGACATCAAGATCGGCAATTACACGATTCTGAGTT
>CAYQQG010000102.1:0-7935 GCA_964419535.1 uncultured Sangeribacter sp. | reverse complement strand
GAACGTCTCGGAATCAAGGTCTACTATCATTATATGATTGAGGGCTATCCGACCAATGTCGATCTTATTGCTTCGGATGATGGCTTCGGCAAGAATGATTATATCGAGACCACGCGCCCGCTCGTCATCGTGACAGCCCCGGGCCCCGGAAGCGGAAAAATGGCCGTTTGCCTGAGCCAGTTATATAATGAAAACAAGAGAGGGGTGACGGCCGGTTATGCTAAATTCGAGACCTTCCCCGTCTGGAATCTCCCGTTGAAGCATCCCGTCAACATCGCTTATGAGGCGGCGACCGCCGATCTCAATGATGTCAATATGATAGATCCTTTCCACCTGGAAACATACGGAAAGATTGCAGTCAACTACAACCGTGACATAGAGATTTTCCCGGTTCTCAACACTCTTTTTGAAGGCATTTACGGCAATAATCCATATAAGTCACCGACAGATATGGGTGTCAATATGGTTGGCTATTGCATCTCTGACGACGAAGTTTGTTGTGACGCCTCCAAGAACGAGATTATCCGCAGATATTTCGAGGCGCTCAATAGGCTCGCACTCGGAACAGGAACAGATTCAGAAGTCAACAAGATCAAACTCCTTTTCAAACAGGCCGGAATCGACCTCTCCTATCGCCGCACTATCGAAGCCGCTCGCAGGCGGGCAACCGAGAGCGGTCTCCCGTGTGCAGCTCTTGAACTTGAAGACGGAACTATCATCACGTCTGAGACCAGCGATTTGCTCGGCCCGAGTTCTGCTCTGATTCTGAATGCCGTGAAACATCTTGCCGGAATCGACCATAATGTCAAACTTATTCCCCAGGAACTCATCGAACCTATCCAGCACACCAAGACCGAGCTTCTTCGCAGCAACAATCCCCGGCTGCACTCTGACGAAGTGTTGGTCGCATTGAGTGTCCTGAGCCCCCATGATGACCGATGCCGCAGAGCCCTCGAAGTGCTTCCGCAGCTTCGCGGATGCCAGATGCACTCCACAGTGATGCTCGGCGAAGTCGACCACAAGATCTTCAAAAAACTCGGCGTCGGACTCACTTGTGATCCCGCCAAGAAATAACATCCTCAATCACAACGATAATCTGACATTATATCAAATGCCTGCATAGCAGGCATTTACATTAGACCCGTATCCTTGCCCGCAGAGCGTAGCAAGGGTGCGGGTACATATTTGCCGGTCACCTATCCATGCCCTGCGTAGCCGGGCTTTCCGCCAACGATCAACCATTACAATACAATCAGGGAAGGAGGGAAGCGGCAAGGCGGCGGTATTCGTGTTCGAGGGCTGCCCGGGTCAGCAGGCGGTCGTATAGTTGATCGATCTCTTGATAATATTCAGTCAACGTTATCTGTCCGAGACGGAGGCTCTGCGAATAAAGATCGATCGTCTGATTGATCAGATTCAGGTCATAGGAATTGAGTGCGTTTCTGATTATGCCGAGTCGGGTAATAGTCGATGAAACTTCTGACTCCATTGCATTCAATGACGCGGTGAGCTCCATTTCGGATGCGACTTGTTTAGCCCGGGCGGCCTGCTTACGCTTTCCTAACGAAAAAATAGGGAAATCGAGTCCGATCAAAAATCCGTTTGACGCCTCGGAGGCCTCGGTATTTCGGCGATAACCGACACTTATTGTAGGCAACCAGCTGCGGCCGGCGATTTGTGTTTCTTTTATGGAGGATCTGACTTCTGCTTCAGCTGCCTTTACACTCGGCAAGTTGACCGCATAATCGTTCGCCGAAACGGGCAGGGAGATTGCATCTATCGAATCTTCATAATCGAGACCCCCAAGATTCAATGGCTTGCCTGCATTCAGAATTGTCAGCTGTGACTCTATTTCCGATGCGTCAATTCCATTTTGCAGAATCTCACGCTCAAGATCCTGTTTTGATAATTTAATCTTATTAAGTTCCAGAATGGTGGATTCGCGCGCATCAAATTTTCGTGTATAAAGTTCGACCAGAGTGTCGGTCGCCGCAAGACGCTGGCTTAGAATCTCATGCTCTTTTTTCAAAGCTATATAATCAATGCACGCTTTCGTGGCATCGATCCGAATCATGCGGCGCTGTTGGTCGAGAGCGGCTTCAAGACTGCTGCGCTTCAATGCTATCGCTTTGCTGCGGTCTGAATATTGAGTCGGGAAATCGAATTCCTGTCTCACGATCAGTTCCGAAGAAGCCAGTCCGGTCACACCGCTGCGGAAAAATGGAGAATATTCGATCGATGTCGGACCCACCGTATTCTCAGCTCTGAGCGTCATCTCTTCAGCCTCATTTGAAGCCGAAGTCTGTCTGAGTGAAAGATTATTACTTTCAATCTCCGAAACGATTTGAGAAATCGTAGGAGCCGGGACTTCATTTTCAGAAGCGGCCTGTACATCGGCATGCGCCGGAAGAATGTATGACGCAATTCCGAACGTTATGCAGACTGATTTGAAGATATTATTACCTTGAATTATTTTATTCCTTAATTTCATTAGGATTAGGAATTTCATTAGGATTAGACTTGTTTGTTTGTTTTGACTTGTTTAAGAGCAAGTAAACGATCGGGATGATATAAGCGTTCAGGAGTGTTGATGAAATCAGTCCTCCAAGAATCACGACTGCCATCGGGCTCTGAATCTCATTGCCGGGCAGATCACCCCTCACAGCCAATGGAATCAATGCAAGCGCCGAAGTGAGTGCCGTCATAAGAATAGGATTCATACGGTCGATTGAACCCTTCACCACACTTTCCAACAATCCGGATCCGTGCTCTCGCAAAATGTTATATCGCGATATGAGGAGCATTCCGTTGCGTGTTGCGATGCCGAAGAGAGATATGAATCCGATGATCGCCGGAATCGAGACCTCACCGCTTGTCAGTCTCAAGACAAGGACACCACCGATGAGTGCGAAAGGAAGGTTCAAAAGAATCACCGCACTCTCCTTCACATTCCGGAACTCCATATATAACAACAGGTAGATTATTAATATGCTGAGCAATGAAGTTAGCAACAAGGTTCGGCTCGCCGCCTGTTCGCTTTCAAACTGACCGCCATATTCGATATGGAATCCCTCGGGAAGAGTGACTTTATCCTTGACCGTCTTCTGAATATCCTTCATTACGCTTCCGAGATCACGATCGGAAGCATTTGCTGAAATTACAATTTTGCGCTTTACGTTCTCACGGCTTATTGTATTGGGCCCCGCGGCAGATGTCACATCGGCAATTTCAGAAAGCAATACTGTTCCCTGAGGGGTGTCGATCGGCATGTTTCTGAGTTCTTCAATCGTTGATCGTGAGCTTTCCTTTGATCTCACCGTCAGATTGAAGCTTCTGTCTCCCTCATAGACCTGACTGACGATCTCGCCACCGATCATGACCGATATGAAATCATTGAATTCGGGAAGAGAAAGCCCGGCTTTTGCAAGGAGCAACGGCCGCGGTGTTATCTTAATCTCCGGGCGCTCAATCTGTTGTTCGACATTCAAGTCGGCGACCCCGTCAATTCCGGAAATTGCATCCTTTATCTGATTTGCGGTAAGGTATAATGCGTTAAGATCCTCTCCGAACAACTTGATTGCGATTCCGGCCCTCGTTCCGCTCAACATGGCGTCAATGCGGTGGCTTATCGGTTGACCAATCTCAACGTTGGCCCCGGCGATAGAAGATAGTTTTTCTCTTATTTCATTTGCCACTTCTCTATGAGAACGGTCTTTTAACTCAAATGGAGCCTCAATTTCCGACACATTCACTCCAAGAGCATGTTCGTCAAGTTCGGCGCGGCCGGTCTTGCGCGCAACAGTCTTTATCTCCGGGACGCTCAGCAACAGTTCTTCAGCCCTGTGTCCGATCTTGTCCGATTCCTCAAGTGAGATGCCGGGCATTGATGAGACATTGATAGTGAATGACCCTTCATTGAAGGGAGGAAGGAAGCTGCTTCCGAGTGTAAAGAAGAGTCCGAGTGTGATTATGAATAAACCTATTGCCGATAGGAGAACAGGCCTCTGATGCCCCAAAACCCAATTGAGAGATTTGGAATATATTCCCTTGAGCCAGACAGTGATCCTTGATTCTTTTTCCATGCTTCTTTCAACCCCTTTGTGAGTCAGAAGATAGGAACAAAGAACGGGTGTCAGGGTCAAAGCCACTAAAGTTGATGCCAATAAGGCAGTGATGAATGCTACTCCCAACGGGATCAGCATTCTTCCCTCCATTCCCTGAAGAAAGAAGAGGGGGATGAAACTCACGATGATAATCAGCGTGGAATTCAATATCGGCATTCTCACCTCTCTCGAAGCCTCAAATATGATGTCAAGATTTTTCCTGCGCTCTGAATCCGGAAGTTTCCTGTTTTCCCTCAACTTTCGCCATACATTTTCAACGTCAACGATCGCATCGTCAACAAGCGAGCCGATTGCGATTGCAATGCCGCCGAGACTCATCGTGTTGATGCTCTGGCCCAGATAGTGAAGGACAAGCAACGACACGAGAATCGAAAGCGGAATTGTCACCAACGAGATGAGTGTAGTCCTCACATTGCCCAAGAAAAGGAACAAGATGATGACGACGAATATCCCTCCTTCAACCAATGAAGTCTTGACGTTGTTTATTGAAGCGTCAATAAAATCTGACTGACGGAAGACATCTGTCGTCACTTTCACATCCTCGGGGAGTGTTTCCGCAACCTCTTGAGTCACTTTCTCCAAACGTTCGGTCAATTCGATAGTTCCTACTTTTGGTTGTTTTGTCACTGTGATCAAAACGGCCTCCCGGCCCTTGACCGAAGCAAGACCTGTCCGAGGCGATTCGGCGCCTTCCGTAATTTCGGCTATGTCGTCAAGCGTTATCGGCATGTCTCCGGCCATTGTGACCTTAGCCGCGTTCAACCGCTCGATCACATCGCTGTTCGACACGCCGCGTATGAGGTATTCATTGCCATACTCATATAAGACCCCGCCGGCGACATTCCGATTCATATCGCGCGTCGCGTCCATGACATCCGAAAGTGCGACATTATAATGCCGCATCTTGGCGGGATCGAGTTGGACCTGGAATTCTTTCATTTCCCCACCGATCACGCTCACCTGCGCCACTCCTTCCACCGCTAATAAACGGGGTCGCAATGACCATTCGGCGATTGTCCTGAGTTCGCGCATTGACGTTGTCGTTCCTCCCGATAAAGAATCATCTTGTGTTTTCGTAGCGCCGTTCTTGCCCAAGGCGTCCTTATCGGAATTGCCAGGCGTAAGACCAATTATAAGCACCTCGCCGAGAATAGACGACTGCGGCCCCATGACCGGTGCCGACACTCCCGGAGGAAGAGTTTCGGTCACAGCAGCGAGACGCTCGGAAACAATCTGACGGGCAAGATAAATGTCAGTTCCCCAATCAAATTCAATCCATACGACTGAAAATCCGGCCGACGAACTCGAACGGACCCTGCGGACCCCCGCCGACCCATTTAAGGCCGTTTCAATCGGGAAGGTCACGAGCCGCTCGACCTCTTCGGCCGCCATTCCGCCGGCTTCTGTCATCACAGCCACGGTCGGCGCGTTCAGATCCGGAAACACATCAACCTCCGTTTTATGAGCGGAATACAAGCCGATGCCAATTATAAAAATTGAAATTCCTATTATTAGCAATCTATAGGAAAGAGAGAACTTTATTATTCGGTCAAGCATAACTTTTGCCTGGAGATAAAAAATGTGTTAATGTTCGTGAGTATGTCCGGGGATGGCTCCCGACATTGAAGCTAATTTCACTGCCATGGCACCTTGAGTGACTACCCGTTCACCAGCCTTGAGACCACTTAGAATCTCTATTCGCTGACCGTCGGAGGCACCTTTAGTGACCTGGCGTTTTCGATAACAATCTTCATCTTCCTGAATGTAGACATAATAGATCCCTTGTTCCTCTGTAAGAGCTGAAAGCGGAACGGAGATTATACCCTCACGGGGATTGCCGAGAAGATAGATTTCGGCGAAACTGCCTGCGACGACACCCGGCGCATTGTCGAATTCAAAAATCACGAGAACGTACGCTGAATTGCCCTCGGCAACCCTTGAATGCGATACGAGACGTCCGTTAAGAGATGTCAACTTGTAAAGCGTCTCATTCTGAGGAAGTCGGAAATTTGCCGAAGAGATATTACCGATATCCTTGAAATTTCTTATCGGGAGATCCGCCTGAAGCTGAAGACGGCGCGTGGAAGTTATCTTCATAAGCGGAGTTCCGACATCAACATAATCGCCGTCATTGACAAGACATTCAAGTATATATCCTCCTTTAGGAGAGGATATCGATCCCCCGCCCCCATTGCTCAAAGCCTGAGAAGTCAGCCGTGCATTCTCGTATGCATTTTTTGCCGCTTCATATTCCGAACCCGTCGATAGTCTTTGTTGATATAATTTTTCGATCCTTTCGAAATCCTTTCGTGCGGTCTCAAGATCAATCTTCGCTCTGACGGCCAGATCACCCTCCGGAAGCTTGCTTTGCGAGACGTGAAAAAGAGTTGAACCGGCGCTGACAGGCATCCCTTGAGTCCAGTTCTGAGAACGCGATATGATTCCGGGCTGGGTGGCCACTACGGTCGACTCATCAGCTTGAGATGTCAGGATTCTTCCTGAAGTCATGATGACCTCGGAAAAAACTCCGGCCTCAACCTGCTCAACCACTACTCCGGCCTCCTTAGCCTTGTGTTCATCGAGCACAATCTCGCCGGCTGCGTGCTCATGTCCGTCTTCGCCGTCATGCTCATGCTCGGAATGCTCGTGACCGGCCTCGTGATCGTGATCATGATCATGTCCTTCATGACCACCGCATGCCGACAATGACAAGACAATGGAAAGAGAAAGTGAGAATAATCCTAATATTTTGAATCTCATACGGTTATTTGTTGAAAAATATAAATCTTGAGTTATTAGCAATCTATGAGCCAAAATCATCCGGCCATAGACTCCCGAAAATGTTAAAAATTATGGAAAGGGGTCTTAATTTTGCGATGTCGGACACCTTTGTTTCCAAATTATATGGCAAAAATAGTCCAAAGCGTTCGCAACCCCGTTGCAGAAATTCTTTTCTTTACAAAATTCTGTGCGAGATGTCAATAAGTGAGGAATTTTTTGTAACTTTGCATTTACGTAAAAATTTTCTTTTCAAAACTCATTATGCAGCGATATAACATTGCGGTTGCCGGGACAGGATATGTCGGTCTGAGCCTTGCAACTTTACTCTCGCGCCATAACGACGTGACAGCCGTCGATGTGATTCCCGAAAAAGTGGAGATGGTCAATAACCGCATCTCCCCGATTCAGGATGATTATATCGAATTATTCTTCAAAGAGAAGGAACTTTCGCTCAAAGCGACTCTCGACGGAGCCGAGGCTTATCGCAAGGCCGATTTCGTAATTGTAGCCGCTCCGACCAATTATGATTCTGAAAAGAATTATTTTGACACCTCAAAAGTTGAACAGGTGATCGATCTTGTCCTTTCCGTCAATCCGGAGGCTACGATCGTCATCAAGTCCACAATTCCTGTCGGATACAGCCGATCACTATATCTTAAATATCAAGACAAAGGTTTCAAAAAACTGAATCTGATCTTCGCTCCTGAATTCCTCAGAGAATCGAAAGCACTTTACGATAACCTCTACCCCAGCAGAATAATTGTCGGAATCCCTAAAATCATCCCTTCAGACGAATTTGACGCCGAGAACCGTGCGATTGAAGAATTAGCTGATATCCCCTATCTTCGCGAACGGGCAAAGACATTTGCCGATCTTCTTCAACAGGGAGCTGAAAAGAAAGATATTCCCGTACTTTTCATGGGCATGAAGGAAGCGGAGGCAGTCAAACTCTTTGCCAATACATATCTCGCGCTGCGCGTCAGTTATTTCAATGAACTCGACACATATGCCGAAGTCAAAGGCCTGGATT
>CAYQQG010000101.1:0-7968 GCA_964419535.1 uncultured Sangeribacter sp. | reverse complement strand
CGGATGTTTCATCGAACGGGCGATATCATGGACATCACGGGCAACACTCCAGAAAAGTTTTTCAATCTGTGCCCGAGTCGGCAGATCGAGCAATCCGAGACTGAAAAGTTCAAGTGCTTCTTCACGGATCTGCAACGCGTCGTGCCAATCCTCGAAAACCCTGGCCGGATTGATCTTGTCCCATATATTATAAAGTTCACGGGTGAGTTCGTGAGCATCCTCCGTGATGACATCCTTTTCGTCATCCCATATAGGCAATTGAGTGGTCTCAAGCACTTCGATCACAAGAACCGAATGGTGCGCAGTCAATGACCTTCCACTCTCGGTGATGATGTTCGGGTGCGGCAATTCATTTTTAATGCACACGTCGACGAGGGCCGCCACCGAGTCATTCACATATTCCTGAATCGAATAATTCATTGAATTCTCTCCGGAAGCCGAACGCGTCCCGTCATAATCGACACCCAATCCTCCGCCGATATCAACAAACTCAACTGAGAATCCAAGTTTGGACAGCTGAACATAAAATTGCATCGCCTCGCGGAGAGCGTTCTTTATACGCCTTATTTTTGTTATTTGGCTGCCGATATGAAAATGAATGAGTTTGAGACAATCCTTCATATCGTGTGCTTCAAGATATTCAAGAGCCTCAAGCAATTCGCTTGAATTCAGACCAAACTTACTCACGTCTCCGCCTGATTCTTCCCATTTGCCGGAACCCGAGGATGTGATTTTTATGCGTATGCCTATATTCGGACGGACGTTGATTCTCTTGGCGACATCTGAAATCAGTTTCAGTTCATTCAGTTTTTCAACAACCAGATATATCTTGCGTCCCATTTTCTGAGCAAGAAGGGCTAATTCCACATAATCTTCGTCCTTATAGCCGTTGCAAATTATGACAGAATTATTTTGAGTCGTCACACCGAGAACAGCGTGCAGCTCCGGCTTCGATCCGGCTTCGAGACCGATGTTATACTTGTTGCCGTGACTGACGATCTCTTCGACAACCTGACTCATCTGGTTAACTTTAATCGGATAGATGACAAAGTTCTGTCCGGTGTAATTATATTCTTTGGCCGCTTTCTTGAAGCAATTAGTAATCTTCTGGATCCTATCGTCCAAAATGTCCGGGAAGCGGAGCAGAAGCGGAGCGGAAACATCCCTCAATCTAAGCTCTTCCATGACTTCCTGTAAATCTATCGGCGCAAAGCCCTGCCGGGGAACACACTGAACATGCCCCTTTGAATTTATAGAAAAATATTTCAGTCCCCAGCCACTGATGTTATAAATTTCCGCTGAGTCTTCAATTCTCCATTTTCTCATTGTTTCTACCTAATAGAGAGAGGTTGTTATATAATTGAGAGATACTTAAAATAAATGATAGAGGAAAGATTATGAGTTGGCTTACTTGATTTATCAGATCGTTTCTTTAATTACTTCATTTAATTCGATTTTCCAAGAAGTTCAAATGAAGCGACTTCAACTTCGGCCACCCTTCGCTTGATCTTAAATCTGTCTTCATATTCACGGTATCTCAATTTTCCTTCGACATATATTCGGGTTCCCTTACGCACATAGCGTTCGACTATCTCTGCCTGACGACCTGTAAAGATGCAGCTGTGCCAATCCGTCACTTCAGCGCCGTTTGGGCCCTTAGGTTCGGAAGTCGCAAGAGAAATACGGGCAACTGTGAAATTTTTCTCAGGATACCGGATCTCAGGATCATTCCCTACATAACCGAGTAATATAATTTTATTGACAGACATATAGTGGTCTTATTAATGACAGACATTCAGAGTAATTACCTGCAAAATATTATGTAACCGGCTCTGAATTGTTTCCAATAACGAAATAAAAATTCCGCTCCGGGCGATATATCAGTAATTGATAGCTATTTCCATGTCGAACTTTTAAGGTCCAGTCCGATTTTTTCATGGAGACCCATAAGCAGATTCATGATATGCATCGCTTCTCCGGCACCGCCACGCATTCTCGGGTCTGCGACAACGGTAACCGTAAGCACGGAAGGGGATGGCTTACTGAGGGAAATGATCACTTTGTTGGTCGCCTCTACCTCTTCCGGACCAACTTGGCCCGTCACGACATACGTGAAATTATGATCATCATATATTGAGTCATAAATTTTCAGAAGTTCTTCTACGGAGACTGATGACGGAATATCCATTCTTATAGTCATCGATCTGGGACTTCCGGAGGCTTTTGCACTAATCTCTACAATTCCCGAAAAACTTGTCTGAATTCTCGACAATTCCCTTTTGATTTCATTTGAAGAATGTGCAATTCTGTCAGGTGTTATTAAATCATCTGGTGCTTCGAGACTGATCGTTATATTCCCGGAAAGCAGGAGATGGGATGCCAACGGATAAAGAGCCGTCAAAACGGGTGAGGCCACCGGATCGGGTACCACCGCAATTCGGGCTCCTCTGACCAAAGCCTTTCTGTTCATCTCCGGAAGACCGTATACGGGAGATTGCAGTGTGTCGGCGAGACGTTCAGCCTCCGGAAAAAGGATTAGCTTTAACGAGGGTTTGTCCGCCATAAGTTTTGCCCAGTCTGAGTCACTGTAAATCGGATGAACAATAAAAGCAACATCAAGTGCCGTGGCGTCGAAGTGGGATGTGAAAAGAATTTTTTCCTCGCCGATAAAACCGTGATGAACCGCTCCGACACTTTTACCGGCTTGTTCGGAAGCATATGCAGACACAATCTCAATGTCGGGGTGATGAAGACAAAGTCTGAGCAATTCTCCCGCGACGGGATCATCAGCACCCGCAATTCCAACTTTTATCATTGCTATATATAAAGGCTAAAGATTTTCTTATTTTAAACGCCCCGGAGGCAAAAAAGTGTCGAGAGGCAGAAATCGTGACAGTGAATTTCTGATCTCCTCTTCTGTCATTCCTTCGCGCATCACGGCAAAGATTGTATTCGAACCCGGAATTGTACCCAGAATGTCCTCACTGTTTGAAATATCGATGTCGTAAGCAAGTCCGGGTGCATATCCGTTGCGTGTCTTTATGACCGCCATATTACCGGATATCGCGAGAGATATAAATCCGCTCTGATAGTTGGCCGACATGTCTATTTGTCCTGATGCCAACAATTTATCTTTAAGAGAATTGGAATCAGGAAGAATATAAATATATGTCCCACGGTCGGTCGGAACCTTTGTCGTGTGGAGCATTTTAAGGTCACGCGACAAGGTGGCCTGAGTGACTGATATTCCTCTTTCTTTCAGCATTTTCGAGAGTTCTTCTTGTGAACTGATGCAGTTTGACTTTATCAGTTCGACAATAATTTCAACTCTTTTTCTTCTATTTTTCATTGGGTATGTAGGTTTAGTATTTTCTCTTTCTTATGGGCATGTTCTTACGGCATTCCGAGCACATTTAATCACATGAATTTACCGCTCTAATCATTCACTCAGTTGACGAAAGTCCTTTTCGGCGGTTAAGAAGATTTTTCAATCTGGCTGCCACTTCATATTTTTCTTCCGCGGCGAGACGAGCAATCTGCTTCTCGATCTCCTTCGTAGAATAATTAGCGAGAAAGTCAAGTATCTCAGCGTCCGCTTCCTCATCAGAAATCTTTTCATTTTCAATCATTTCCTCGAGATTTGAAAATGAATCTATCTTATATCCCGCTTCCTCGGAATCAATCCCGCCCAGAAGCATTTCCTCACGCGACATCCTCTCTTCTTTCCGTTTTGATTCTTTTGGCCGGAATCCGGCTTCTTCCAATACTTCGGAAGTAGTATAGATCGGTGCATTCGCGCGTATGGCGATTGCCAGGGCGTCAGAAGAGCGTGAATCTATGCTTCGGAGTTCCCCGTCAGGTCCTTCCAATATGAGATTGGCGGCAAAGACTCCATTCGGCAATTTATAGATTTCAACAGCCTGTAATGACAACGAGAAGTTGTCAAAGATCGATTTGATCAGATCATGAGTCAAAGGCCGCGGGGTTTTTACCTCTTGCAATTTACATTCAATTGCCTGAGCCTCAGCATACCCTATCACTATCGGAATTCTTCGATCTCCGTTGACCTCTTCAAGAATCACCGCATAGACTCCCGATTCTATCTGATTATACGTTATTCCTATTAATTTCAGTCTATGACGCTTTTTCATATAAAGTATTCTTAATTTTTAAGATTTACTTCACTCTCGATTGATGAAATTTTACCGGATACGTTTCCGGAATCTATGTTTCCGGAATCTGTTCCGATGCTATTTTTATGGAACTCCTTCCGACGTCTCCTTGATTTCGGAAGTGAAATCATTCCGGAGCCGAGACAAAGACGTCTGTCTCTTGAGTATACGGTCACGAACTGGCCGGGCGCAATTCCTTGAACGTCTTCATCGGACTTAACCGTAAAGCCTCCGTCGGATCTTTTAAATAACGTTCCGGTTAAAAATTCCGGTGAATGACGGTTTTTAAACGAAATGGGAAGTTCATTGTCTTCACCCCTGTATTGAGCCGGAGTCTCCTCTGAAAAAGGATCAAGAGTGATCCAATTCATCTCTTCGACATTAATCTCCCTTCCATATTGCATTCCCGTATGATAACCATTGGATACAAACACCACGTTGTCACGGATATTTTTCCTCACGACATACCAAGGACCGCCACTCATTCCGAGCCCCTTTCTCTGACCGATCGTGTAAAACCAATATCCCTTGTGCGTTCCGATTTTCTTTCCGGTCTCAATCTCGACAATCGGACCCTCCTTCACACCAAGTTTTCTTTCGATGAAATCTGCATAATTGATTTTGCCAAGAAAACAAATACCTTGGGAATCTTTGCGTGACGCATTCGGAAGATTGATCTCTCCGGCAATTTTCCGCACTTCACTCTTTGGAATTTTCCCGAGCGGGAACATGAGATGTTTTAGCTGGGAATAAGAAATCTGAGCCAAGAAATCAGTCTGGTCTTTTACGGGATCGGCCGCGGTCGCAAGAAACCGGTAGCCGTTCTCTTCAATTACAGACGCATAATGGCCTGTAGCTACGGCATCGAACTCCCGACCCTTTCGCTCTTCAAAAAAACCGAATTTGATAATTTTGTTGCACATCATGTCCGGATGAGGCGTCAACCCCTTTTCAACAGTCGAAAGGGTATAGGCCATTACATGATCCCAATATTCCTTGTGGAGATCAATAATTTCGAGCGGGAGGTGATAACGCGCCGCTATAAGCGTACAGATCTCTATATCCTCTTCAGCCGCACAATCCCCTTCGTCCGTATCCATGCCGATGCGGATATAGAAAAGATGAAGATCGTGTCCCTCTTTATACAGCATGTCGACAACGACAGCGGAATCCACGCCTCCGGAAATCAAAACTGCAATTTTTGCCATATCTTTCTTATACTCCGTTAGAATATTCTTCGAGCAAGTTTCTTTCTTAATTTTGAGATTAAATGCACCCTTTCAGACTTCTTCAAGTTCTTCGTCCTCACTTTTGTCATCAGTGTGAATCAAATGAAGCGAAAGAAAATAATCTACTGAAATTTTGCCCGGTCCGACAAGTAAAATAAAGAAATACACCCCCAGAAACATAATGGGCAGGTATCCTTGGGATTGCCAGGTCAAGAGATAAGCAGCCTCTTTGAGAGTGTCATGAAGGATATGATATTCTGCAAGGACCATAGCGACAAATGGCGGAAGCGTCATCAGTCTGGTGAGGAATCCGAACATTATGAAAAATGAGCAAACAACCTCAATGGCTATGAATATTCCCAGCGACCATTCATGAGACATACCTAATATAGTCGGAAAGTTCATGACTAAATCGTCGAAATGAGCAATCTGCCTCACACCGAATTGAATCATCATTATCCCGATAAACAGGCGCAGAAACAATCGGCCAAGATTAGTATAACTGTAACCGCATGATCTTATATAAAAAATCTTTATAAATTCTTTCATAGTCAGAAAATTTATAAATATCTTATTTCTGATTAATAGCCTATTTCTTAGATAGACTTTTGAAGCCAAACCCTTAAATTGCTTAAAATAAATACTGTCATTTCTTGGATTTGGAAACCTTGGCTTCTTTTAAAGCGCGTATACGGTCGACCGCGGTGTTGACATCAAGGTTCTTTGCTAAAATCTCACCTTTACTGCCGAGAATATAGAATGTCGGAGTCTGCCTCATGTCAAGGACCTCATCTGCACCATATGATATGCCTGCTTTCCAATCCTCCGGATAAGATCGGAATGATTCCAGCAACAAAGGCTCATCCTCAGGAACGGCATCAGCAACAAGAAAAAGAATCTCCAACTCTTTATCCGCGACCATTTCCATTAAGTCGGAAGCCATTTCCATTTTCATTTTTGCGAATCGGCAATCATCACAACCCGGGTCACCGATCTCCACAATTGTAAAATCTGCCGACGGCTTGTATACGTGATGTTTACCGTCGCGGAGCGTCAGCCTCAACTCCGGAAATTTTTTCCCGATTGCGTTGCGCTTCATTATTTCAAGCTGGTTCTGATACTTCAATTTTCTTGTTTCCGAAATATTCTTTTCAGCCATTACAGCCTCGACAAAAGGCATATACACCTCGTCACTCCACACAACTGCGCGGGGACCATAAAAAGCTTCTTCAGCCCCTTTCGCCATTTGAAGAGTCATGACAGGACTCCCTTTAACGGATTTGATGAGCTTATTTATGGATTTGATGACTTTGTCACGCGGAGCATAGACCGCAGCCGCCGCATAGACCTGAAACGCATCGTTCAAAGCATTCTGGTCGACACTCTCGCCCTTTTTAATCACAAGATTGTCCCAGAAGTGATCCATAAGCCAACCGGATTTTGCCGTGAGATCAGGAAGGTCCTCCGGAGCCATTGGATATTCAAAAAGAGGTGTTATGAAAATTTTGTCCGATTCCGGAACGGCTTCCTGAGTATCCACCGACACAATCTCCTGACTATCGACCTGAACAGACTCTTGAGCTAAAGCCGACTGACAAATCATTCCGGATAGAAAGATTATGGCTGACAATATTATATATCTTTGAATCATTTAATTTTTAACTTAAATTTTGCTACATTAAGAACGTAAATCACTCATTGCTATGATACTTTATAAGTCCTTCCATTGGAGATTTGACGATTTTGTCGACTTTGAAACCTTGACTTTCTGCCGCCTCCCTGAGGACGTCCTCAAAGTGGTAAGCGATAGATCCGACAAAACTGAGCGGAAGTGTGTGACTTCCGGAATACATAGCGACATTTCTTCTGAGAAACGAAATGAATTCTGCTCTCACTATGGAATAAACATATGGATTCCATAAATGGTCTTTAAGAAATGGGACAAGAGATGCTAAGAATCTGTTGGCGGCCGGTCGGCGATAGGTATACTCCAGAATCTCATCAAGCGAAAGATCATAAATCTCAAGGAAATTGTCTCTGACCAGTTCCGGAAGGTGACCCTTCAATGCGTCGGACACCAACCTCTTTCCTAAAGCGGCGCCACTGCCTTCGTCGCCGAGAATGAAACCGAGAGAGGGAACATTATGTGAAATCTTAGTCCCGTCATACAGACAAGAATTGGACCCGGTTCCGAGAATGCAAGCAATGCCGGGTTTGCGTCCGAGTACGGTTCGAGCGGCTCCGACAAGGTCAGATTCAACATTTATTTCCCTTGCGTTCCAAGTTTTTGAGAGACAATCTTTGATCTTGTCACAAATTGTCGGAGTGGCACATCCGGCTCCATAATAATTAATCTCATCGATTTCACCTCTGAAATTCAGATGTGACTTAGCTTTCAAGAAAAGCGATTCTATGTCGGAAGCATCCGCCATAAGCGCATTAAGGCCATGTGTCGTGCAATGAGCCTCAACATTACCTTCTGCAGAGACAATTGCCCACTCAACTTTAGTCGAACCGGCATCGACAATTAGTATATATTTCATTTAAATCTGATTCGTTTTACTCAA
>CAYQQG010000100.1:0-8003 GCA_964419535.1 uncultured Sangeribacter sp. | reverse complement strand
CCGAACTCCCGTCTGGATCGTAAGCCTCCGGCTTGCGAATTCCAACCGAACTCCCCGTCTGGATCGTAAGCCTCCGGCTTGCGAATTACAACCGAACTCCCGTCTGGATCGTAAGCCTCCGGCTTGCGAATTCCAACCGAACTCCCGTCTGGATCGTAAGCCTCCGCCTTGCGCTTTCCAACCGAACTCCCGTCTGGATCGTAAGCCTCCGGCTCGCGACAAAAGAATAGGCAAAACAAAATAACGAATCGAGTTTAACATTAGGTACTCCAAGCTTAACTGCCTGCATAGCAGGCGTTTAACATTAGGACCGTATCGCCCACCGCGTAGCGCGTGGGCGGTGCGGGTATGCGCAACCACCACAAAATCCATACATGGAGCCATGCGTCAGCTTGGCTTTTAGTTCCCCCACCCTCGGCCTTAAAAAGCAATCACCGCTACCGATGCGCCGCTTTAGCTGCACCATACTCTCAACGCCTTTATCACAAATAATGTTAAACTATAAATAAAAAAGCGATTAAAATTTTGCAAATTCACTAATTTGCAGTAATTTTGAACCCGTTAAGCGTCCCTATATAGGGACGTGCCGTTAGGCACGTCCCGCGCGATTAGACCGACCGCTTCGACGTGCCCCGCCACGCTTATCCTTCGTTCTCACGTTAGACGCTAACCTTCAACAACTTAGCAATCAAAAAAACAAACTAACAAATAACCAATAACAACTAAACACATTCTATGAAAAAGTTTCTACTCTTTCTATTCGCTGTGTTCCTCTTCACAGGACAAGCGGTAGCAGAATCTTTGACATTAGACTTTGTCAACAATGACTACGGGCTTACCCGTGAATCCGGGAATAGTCAAAAATATATCGACCCCGGATATAGTTTCCAGCCTGTTAAAGAACACCCGATTACTATAACATTTGGATCACAAGAAAAAGGCAATCGTTTATGGACCGACGGCTTCAGAGTATATAAAAATGCAGACCTTAAAATCTCTGTAAGTGACAACTATGTTATTACTGAGACTTCAATAGAAACTGCAAAACCTGCAAATATTACAAATTTTAGTATAAATAGTACTCCATTAACACAAACTAACAACAAATTTACTTCAAACGATGGCCTTAAAGAGGTAACAATTTCGGCGGGAAGTGCTGGGAATTATGCTATTTCAAAATTGACCATTACTTACGAAGAAGTTGGAACTCCTATCCCCACTGACAAACCTGAAAAAGTAGAGATTTCTGCTGAAGGTTCTACTGTTACTATGTCATGTCCGACAGAGAACGCCACTATCTACTATTCTATCGACAACGGTGCAGAACAAACTTACACCGAGCCGTTCACTGTTGAAAAATCTTGCACAATCACTGCCTACGCCAAATTAGGCGATCAGGAAAGTGAACCCACTTCTAAAGAGATTACAGTTGGTACTGTGATTACTCCCGAAGCTGTTGAAATCTCAACAAAAGAGGAGCCTGGCAAAACATTTATCACTCTGACATGTCCGACTGAGAACGCCACAATCTACTATTCTATCGACGACAACGAAGAGTATAAAGAATACAAGGCTCAGTTCGATGTTACCGAATCATGCAAAATCACTGCTTACGCTGAACTCAACGGTGAGAAGGGCAAAAAAACCTCTAAAGAAATAACAGTCCTTCCTTCTTCTTCCGAAGAACAAAAAACCGTAACGTTTGATTTAACTAAAAATCTGGGCGTTAAGGATGGCGATCAAATCCAGTTTGTGGACTCTCCTGTAACAGTTACAGCAGAAAAAGGTGGAGGAAGTAATTTTGCACAATATACTCCTTTTAGATTCTACTCTAAAAATACAATGACTTTCTCAGTTCCGAAAGGTTATGAACTTACTCAAGTTAAAATTACATGTAATGGAGATTACACTTTATCATGTAGTGTAAATGAGGGAGAAGTAAAAGGTAATGGAACCGGCACGGTTACTTGGTCACCCAAATCAGGTGAAAGCATATCTGAATTTACATTAACTCAAACCGCGTCATCTCAGAGTCGTATCTCTGAGATATCAGTATCATACGTTAAAAAACATGTTGATCCTGTTGTCATCTCTTATGACGAAGCGACGAACTTGGTGAAGCTCACTGCTGAGGAAGGCGCTGAAATCAAGTATGGTTATAGCGAGTCTGCAGTTACAAATGTCTATACTGAGCCGTTTGAACCTTCAGAAATGCCTTGCACAATCTACGCCATTGCCAATAAAGATGGTAAGTATAGCGATCCCTCTTCGCTTTACATCACCAGCGTACCCGATGACGTAACTATCTCATATACTGTCGGCAACAAGCAGGCTGTCGTTACTATCTCTTGCCCCACGGAAGGTGCTGAGATCTGGTATGCAGTGAACAGCGATAAGGAGGGGGATTTCTTCAAGTATGAATTCACTGCTGAGAACCCTCTCGTTATCACCGAGAAGTGCACAATCTATGCTTACGCGATAAAGAATGGCGTAAGGAGTGAACAGGTTATTCCGCAAGAAATCGACCCGATCATTCATCCCAAGGAGGTAAAGATTGAGGCACCCGCGAAAAACTACGAAGCTAAGGTTACTCTCTCTTGCGAGACTGAAACAGCTAAACTTTTCTATAGCATAGACAACGAAGCGGCTGAAGAATACACTGAATACACCGATCCCTTCAAGGTCTATGATAACTGCACCGTTTACGCTTATTCTTTCAACGATGATGAGAAGTCTAAAACTAAGTCTCTCCCGATCGTTCTGAATAAGACAAATCCCGTCACTGTGACTTTTAGCGAACTCAATCTTGGCACGTCTTCTTTAAACAATATCAAGATTCCTGGCCTTGACAAGAAGTATGAGTATGCAATCACTTGTAAAACAGCTTCAGCTTCTTCAAGCTCTTATCCCAGATATGTTGCAAGTGAACAAGTGTTGAGACTTTATGACAAAAATACCTTGACGCTCAAAGCTGACGAAGGATATGAAATAACTAAAGTTGAGTTTGTGCCCGCTTCAACAACCATCTCTACTAATTGGGACGGCAGAGCAACATCGGAAGAAATTGTCTACACTTCAACCGGCCAAACAAGCATCCAACAATTAGTGATCTCTTATCAGCCAGTTGACAAGAACCGTCCGGCAGACGTTGTTATTAGTGAACCGGTGATTAAGAAAGGTATTCCGTATGTAACCCTTTCTTGCCCCACGGAAGGTGCTGAAATCCGATATGGTTTCTCAAAGGAGACAATCTCAGAGCTTTATAAAGACGAAGCAATTGAAATTGAATTTACTGGTGATATTTGGGCATTAGCTATAAATAATGGTTCTAAAGGCTTCCCGGTTTCTAAACATATCGAGGTACCGACAAAATTCGAAAAGCTTGAAAAAGCTGTTGATGCCGTGAAGAATAAACCCGACCAAAAGGGTGTTTATGTTGTCGGCAAGTTCACTGTTATCTACAAGTATCACAATGAGAACGATGAGAATCACTATCTCTTCGTGACTGACGGTGAGTCAAATGCTGTCATCTATGGATGTCACGATGATTATAATGTTGGTGACAACATCTCTGAAATCGTTGCGACACTCTCTCACAACCCCGAAACCGGTATGTTCCGCTTCACTGACGCCAAACTCGTTGAAGGTGATGAAGGCCAAGAAACCGTTAATGCTCCCTCTACCACTATCGATGAAGACAATGCAGAAACTCTGAACGGTCTCGGTCTTGACAACCTCTTTGACCTCGTGGTTATCGAAGGTTGTAAGATACGCGATTTCAACACCCCTGAAACTGTCTTGGGCACTATCTATCTTGGTGACCCCGAAGCTGAGAATCCGGATAAGGTTTCTATCCACAACCTCTTCGGCATTGAAAATATTTATAACCAGAATGGCGCGAAGGTAAAGGGTTTCGTCTCCAAAGATAAGGATAACAATATCCTCATCATACCGACCGAAATCGTTCCGGGCACCACAATCGAAATGTTGCCTACTCCGGTCTTCAACTCCTCTTCGGAATCAATTCTCAGAAAGGGCGCTAAGATCGAAATCTCTTGCGACACCGCAAACATCGAGAATCCCTATATGGTTGAAATTCGCTACGAAATCAGCACTGAAAAAGAGAACGGCGCACTGATCGAACCGGCCGATCCGACCATGGAATCAACTCTCTTCGTTCCCGAAACCGGCATCGAGATGACCGCTGACTGCATCATCAAGGCCAAAGCTTTCTCAACCGACACCGAAATTGAGATCCTCCCCTCGAACGTAACGACCGTTCAGTACGAACTTTATGATGCAACTAAGGTAGAACCCATAACAGTCACCTTCGACTTCACTACTTGTGAAGATATTACAATGGAAGACGGAAGTTTGCTAAGTGATCTTGCTGAGAACAACGGTGCACAAGACATAACAACTTCTAAGGCTAAAATCAATTCGATCTCAAAAGAAGGCATAAATATTGAATTTAATCAAAATACAGCAGGAACTTCATGCCGCATTTGGAACCATGGGGATTTAAGAGTTTACGATGGAAGTAATTTCACCATATCTTCTCCTGATGGATATTTCATAAAAGAAGTTAAATTCAATATTACAAAAGCAAATGAGAAAAATAATGCTCTGACATACGATGGACAAGATGGAACCTTCACGGATAAAATTCTTTGGAGTGCTAAGAATAACAAAGAAGTAACTTCAATAAGTTTCAAAGGTAAATCTTTTATTGAATCTATCACCGTTACTCTTGTTGAGAATCTTGGTTATTTCGTTTGGATGCTCGATGATAAGATCATTGAAGATAACAATGACGCTGACCGGATTCTGGAGAAATCTATAGATGCGAAACCCGCCGGTAATGACCTTTCTATCGTGTTGGTTGACGGTAAAGGCCAACCTCTCATGAATGAAGATGGCAATTACAGCTACTCTATCGAGACTCCGGCTGACGCACCGATCAATTGGGACCAAAATGCTCTCTCATATACCAAAGCCGGTTCTTACGAACTCATCCCCGTTATCGAATATAACGGCGACATGAAGGTCGTGATGCCGTCTGTCCTCACTCTCAATATCAATAAGAGCGAAATCGAGTTCACTCTGCCCGAAGGTAACAAGCACGAAATTGAACACGATTTGGAACCATACGACGATGAGAAAGGTCACTTAATGACTCGCTATGAGATTCCGCTTTCACTCTATTCATCATATTTCGATGTCGAGGCAGAAGAAGAATCCAAGAACATTATCGGAGTTGAGGTCACTCCCCTCTTTACACCTCTTTGGGGTGAAACTGAGGAAGGTCGCGAAGAGGCTTTCCACAAGGCTAATCACTATTATTGGTATGCCGATCCGATCGCGTCTATCAAGCACGACAAGCTGTATCTCGACGCAACCGTAGCCGGTAAATATCTCATTCACCTCTTTGTGAACGAGCCCTACGCAGAACTCTTCAGCGGCGAAGCATTCGTCAACCTCGATCTCAAACCGACTCTTGACGGCGGTGCGCTCTACCTTGCAATCCCCAACGATAGCTCCACAGAGGGTTCAGACCTCAAGATTGGTTATAGCGTAACCGCGGATGCATTCTATGTCAACAACCTGCAGCATGATCACCTGAAGAACGTTCAGATGTATCTTCCGCATAAAGGCACAGCTTGGTTCAAGATTGAATATAAGACAGCAACAGACGTTGAAAATAAATCAATGCGCGCTCCCGCTCTCCAGGCTGACGAAGAGACACCTTCAACAGGTTCCGACAGCAAATATCCGGAAACTCCGGCGATCGACGTGCCCGAAGATTACACACTCTATAAGGGTAAACTCAATCTTCAGAATGCCGACAAACTTCATATCCTGATGAATGTCAACGGCACACCGCTTGAACACACTGCTTCATTCGTTCAGACCAATGACGATCCCGGTGTTTCAACCTCCGTTGATGAGATTGACGCTGAATTTGACGAAAACGCTGAATATTACACCGTCGAGGGTATCCGCGTAGAGCGTCCCACCGCTAAGGGCATCTACGTGAAACGCTCAAACGGCAAATCCGGCCTCTTCATCGTCAGATAACCCCATACCCGTTTAAACAACAAGATCTAAAAATAAAGAAGGCCTTGGGTTTCAAAACCCAAGGCCTTCTTTATTTCGTTTCCCGGTGAAACCGGTTTGTCAACGCTTTGCCGTTCGCTGTGAAAACGGTTTGTCAATCCTTTCCGCTTCCCGGTGAAACAGGTTTATCAACGGTGTGTCGCGACTCCTTTCCCGCTCAGAACTTAACTCTCGAGAACTCCCTGATAGAACTCTCTGACGTCCTCCCATTTATAGAAGGGGAAGTTATCGGTCGGAATCGGAATTCTCTTCTCCTCCTCGTTGAGCATGAATTTCACAAGAACATCATTCGGATCTTTCTTGTTGCGGAAGAATATCATCTGGATGTTGCCGGCCATCGGCGCGATCTTCCACTCCGAAAACGATTCGAAAACCTTATAGGGATCCGACTCCTGAAGGTCGCAATTCTCGAGATGCATTAGGGCGGCCAACGGAATCAGATTTCCGTCGTGACCGAAGCGAAGCGTCGCCGCGTCACCCTTCCCGGCAATTGCCGCATCGGCCGATTCGATGATGTTCTTCACCAATGGCTTCGCGTTGTTGATGACAAGCTGATTGCTGCCCGGATAATTGCCGTCACGGCCATACAGCCGGAAATTGAAGCATTGCCACATATCGAAAAGCTCGTCCGGCGTGAAGACGTCATAGAAATCAAGCTTCGTCTCGATGTCTTGCATTCCGACGGCTATATAATACATGTTCCACATGAATTTATCGGGATTCACGCGCTTGCTGATAAAATCCTTGTCTGAGAAGAGTGAATTGAGCAACCTCTCCGGCTTCACGTGCTCTTTTTCAAATTTCAGATAGCCGTTTGTGAAATTCTTCGGATCGTCGAGCCAGGCATTCGATTCCTTTGTGTGATGATTCAGATATTTCATATACCGCTCCGAACTCTCGCGCGTGATATTCAGATTCGGGTTCAACTCTTTCAGCCGTTCACAGAACGCATCCATGGAGAGCACACAGCGAACAACGATCGTAGAGCGCGCTGAAACCGACTTGTCACCCTTGAAGACTTCCGGATATGCCTTCGCCATGCGCTCGGCAATCCCTTTATGCTGTCTGACACCTAACGGCGAAAGATCTCCCCCACGCTTATGGGCCTCCTTCATCACGCTGTCGAGGCGAATCATAACGTCCTTACCTAAGGGCGTCAAGGCGTTGCGCTTGTCAGCGTCATGGAGTGTTTCAGCGACCATTTCATAATCCCTGTCCGAGATAAGATAGCGAGAACCGTGGCGACCGTAATGAGAGATATAGAAAGGTTCATAACCCTTCGGTGCCGGGGTATTCTTACTCTCGCTCACCGGATAGGCATAATAGACGCCACCGGTGCGATTAAGGTCTTCAAGCATCTCCTCTTTTGTCGTCTGAGCCGACATCGAGAGACACGTAGCCAAAACGGCTATTGGAACAAAATATTTCATATTGATAAAAAAATAGTTTCAATACAAATTGATAAATAATAGATTCAATTTTATCAATGAAAAAGAATCCACAGAATTATTAAAATAGAATCCATAACATTAAATAAAATAGAGTCTATTATATTAATAAAGAGATTCAATATTATCAATAAAAATAGAATCCACACAAATTTACGAATAAAATCCCAAACCCCCAAATTCTCATCCGTCCACGCCATGTCCCCCGGCGCCCCGCGTCAGCATTTAATGCTGCAACGACCGCCCACATACGCATCAATGCCGTGTACATCCCCGGTCCACATTTAATGCCCGTTCACATACCCGGTCCGCATTTAACATCGTGCACATCATCACCAACGGTGACATTAATGTCGTGATTGACACCCCCCGCATCGCGGGGGTTTAACATTAGGCCCGCTTTCTATAGTTCTGAGCAAATTTTTTGAGAAAATAATG
>CAYQQG010000099.1:0-8147 GCA_964419535.1 uncultured Sangeribacter sp. | reverse complement strand
GATGCACAACAATATGATCACAATCAACGGCAAGAAGATGGGCAAGTCATATAACAACTTCATCACGTTGGAGCAATTCTTCAAAGGTGATCATCCTCTGCTGACCCAGGCATATTCGCCGATGGTTATACGCTTCTTCATCCTTCAGGCTCAATATCGCTCGACGGTCGATTTCTCAAACGAGGCTCTTCAGGCGTCGGAAAAGGCGCTTGAGAAGATTCTTGATATCTATCGTCGGCTTCAGAACCTCAAGTCTTCAGAAAAGAGCAGTGTCGAACTCCCTGATTTCGCCGAAAAATGCTATGAAGCGATGAACGATGACTTGAACACGCCGATGGTGATCGCCAATCTCTTTGAGGCCGGCAAATTCATCAATCAGTGTGCCGACGGTGCCATCACTCTTTCGCAGGAGGATATAGAAAAGCTGAAAAAACTTTTCGATGTGTTCCTTGTGGATCTGCTCGGCATCAGAACCGGCGAGGAAGCAAGCTCGGAAAATGGAAATTCGGAGGCATATTCGGGTGCTGTGGATCTGCTTATGGAGATTCGTGGCAATGCCAAGGCCGCCAAAGACTGGACGACATCCGATCTCATCCGCGATCGTCTCGCCGCACTTGGTTTCGTCGTGAAAGACACCAAGAACGGAGTCGAGTGGAAACTCTAAAAAAATGATTTATGCAGGCATCAATTCGCGAAATCCGTGAGAGATTGGGAGTCCCGGATTCGGATTCATATGACAATGACATCATCCGGACGTTGCTGACCGATTCAAGGTCGTTGCTTGAGCCGGAGGGTACGCTGTTTTTTGCAATTCCGACTGCCACCAACTCGGGAGTGAATTATATCGCATCTCTTTACGAGTCCAGAGTCCGGCATTTCGTTGTGCCGGATTCCGGGTTTGCGGAAAAATTTCGCGATGAGATGCCTGATGCTCTTTTCCTTACGGTTCCGGATCCTGTCGTGGCTTTGCAGCAGATAGCGGCCCGTAGGCCGGGCGTTGGTGGAGAGGTGGTGGCAATCACCGGTTCGCGAGGAAAAACGACCCTTAAGGAATGGATATTTCAATTGCTTGAGCCCATTCGCGAAATCGCCCGTTCGCCACGAAGCTATAACTCACAGATTGGTGTTCCATTGTCGCTCTGGGGAATTTCTGAGGCCACAGACCTGACGCTTATCGAGGCCGGGGTCTCCGTCGAAGGTGAGATGAAGAGGCTCGCGGAATGCATAAATCCGGATTGTGTGATTATAACCGACATCACGCCTGAGCATGACTCCGGATTCGGTTCTCATTCCGTCAAGATTCGCGAAAAGGTGAGTCTCGCGGCTTCCGGAAGTGTGAAACGTGTGATCTTTTGTGCCGATGACAAGGATGTTTCAAGAGAAGTGAAGCGGCTTCACGGGGATAAGAGTTTGATAAGCTGGAGTTTTAATTATGAAGAGGCGGATTTGAAAATACTCTCCGCGACGCCGGTTGAGGACTCTGCGGCCTCCCAAACCGAGTTGAGATATATATGGGGGAGGGGCCCCGAGCGCAAGATCCGGATGCCTTTTTCAGAAGAAAATGAGATCCGCAATGCCATTTACGCATTGACCTTCCTTCTGGCGGAGGGCTTTTCAGAAGATATTATCCAGAGGCGTTTCGCGTGTCTCCACCCGATAGATACGCGTCTGAGTGTCAGTGATGGCGGCCGTGGATGTAATGTTGTCTTTGACTCTTATACATCAGATTTCACATCGCTCGTTCCCGCGGTTGATTTTATAAAACGGCGTCAGGTTCCGGGTCAGAGATCAATTGTCATCCTGAGCGATCTTCGCCATGAGGCCAACGCCGCGTCAGACGATTATGTCCGGATAGCGGAATTAATGCGCCAGCGTGAAATCGACTTGTTTGTCGGAGTCGGCGAACGGCTATGCCGTCATTCCGGACTGTTCCGGCCTTCCGACAGATTTTTTCCGGACACGCAGTCATTGCTGAAGGAATTGCGGGCGAATCCCACGACTGACGCAGTCATACTTCTCAAAGGCGCGCCTGAATTTGATTTTGCCAACGTCAAAGAGGTGTTGGAAGACAGGACCCATGAGACGGTTCTCGAGGTGAACCTCGATGCCATAATCAAAAATTATAATTACTTCAAAAGTCATCTTCCGGCGACGACCGGAATGATCGCTATGGTGAAGGCTTCGGGCTATGGGGCCGGAAGCTATGAAATAGCCAAATCGCTTCAGGACGCCGGGGCGGCCTATCTCGCAGTGGCAGTTCTTGACGAGGGAATTGCGCTAAGGCGCCGTGGAATCACGATGCCGATCATGGTCATGAATCCGAGGGTCGCAGACTATAGGGAGATGTTTTCAAATAATCTCCAGCCGGAAATCTATGCGCTTCAGATGTTGCGTGATGTCATCTCACAGGCGGAACGTTATGGAGTGAAGGATTATCCGATTCATATAAAACTTGACACCGGAATGCATCGAATGGGTTTCATCGAGAGTGAATTGCCCGAAGTTCTGGAGATTCTCAAAGGTCAGGAATCCGTTCAAATATCATCTGTTTTCTCACATCTCGCCACGGCAGATTGCCCGGATCTTGATGATTACACAGAAATGCAGCTTGAATGTTTTGAAAGGTTATCGTCCTATATGCTTGAGAATTACGGACACCGTTTCAAGCGTCATATATTGAATTCGGCGGGGATTATCCGTTTCCCTCAGTATCACTATGACATGGCGAGGCTCGGCATCGGTCTGTATGGTGTCAATACGTTGCCTCCGGAAATGGAGAAGCCGTTGGCCGTGGTTTCCTCATTAAAAACCGTAATAATTAATCTTCGTGAATGGCCGGCCGGTTCATCAGTCGGTTACGCCCGGAAGGGAATGCTGAAGCGCGATTCCAAGATTGCGACCATACCGATCGGATATGCCGACGGGATGAGCCGCCATTTCGGCAACGGAAAAGTCTCGGTGCTGGTGAACGGTCACGAGGCGCCGACAATCGGCAATATCTGCATGGACGCTTGTATGATAGACGTCACAGGCATTGATTGCAATGTGGGAGATACGGTTGAAATTTTCGGCGAGAACATGGCTGTCGGACGTCTGTCGGACGCCCTTGAAACCATCCCATACGAAATTCTGACCTCAATCTCACCGCGCGTCAAGCGCGTCTACTTCCGCGAATAACTCCCAATAAAAAATATGAGAAGAGGCTAAAGGACTGCGGTTATGCGTCGTATATTAGCAAGTCTTGTCATAAAAGACTCATTCCGCTTAGCTTTCACTTTGCTATAATTATTTTGAAGGTTTATCCAAAAATCTGCGTCGATGCCTAATGCCGCTTCCAGCATGAGCGCATACTCGATAGTAATATCTCTCTTCCCGTTTATTATTTCATTTAATAGAGATATTCTGATTCCCAAGTCTTTTGCAAGTTTGGTTTGGGTAATTCCGCGATATTCTATTTCTTCCCGTAGAATTTCCCCTGGATGGGTGGGATCAAACGGCATCGTATTATTGGTAATCATATTCGGATCATTTTCATGCAATTTATTCATATCAGTCATAATGATTAGAAAGTTCAACAATATTACAAACAGTAAGAATCGGGTTATCTGAGTCGTTGTCCATAGTGAATTCAATTCTGTATTGGTTATTTACTCTGATTGAATACATACCCACTTTGTTACCTTTTAAAGCTTCAAAATTCAGGGAATTTATTTGATATAATGTTTCCGGACGTGGAGCTGCTTTTAATTGCTCTATGCGTCTTCTGTATGACTTAATTATGGCAGGTTGAAAACGATGCTTTTTGTCAGTACTATAACCTGTTTCAAATAGCTCCTGTAAATATGTTTCTTCAAATGTAACAATCATATTTTATAGATAATAGCACAAAATTACAAAAAAAATATATTTTTCACAAATTTGTGAAAAATATAACAGGTAATAATTATAAGTTGTAGGTTATGATAAAGAGGGGGTGGACTTGAAGATAAAAATGAACCGAAAATGAACCCTGTTTTATAGTCAATATTTATTATTTTTGTACAATTGAATTAAAAACATTTGAAATAGAGTCAATAACTAAAAAATTGATGCTAAAAAATTTAATTACTAACTCAAATAATAAGAAATGAAGAAATTTTCAAAAATTGTGTTTGTGCTTTTAAACTGCGTCCTGTCTTGTTCCGCTGCTTTATATGCTCAAACAAACCATGATCTTGCGCTTTTTGAGGCAAAAGGGCCTGTAAAGTCAATAACACTGACTTCCGATCCCCAGAGTTACATTCTTTCTCCGATCGAAGGTCTCACGTACTTTCGGGCAAATGTAAACGGAACCACCTACGAGTTTGATAAGAATGGCAAGTTGAACTTCTGGATCACTCCGGGATATAACGCGCAAGGTTATATCACGTCAATTGAATATGGAGGGGCGACACTGAAGTATACCTATACATACGGACGTGTGACAGGCATGGATTGCAAACTTAAGAACAACTCTATGGAATCCAAATTTACTTATTCCGAGAAGGGTAATCTCGTCAGTTCTCAAGAAACAGTCATGGGTGGAAACATAATTACATTAGTTGGTAAATACAGCAATTATGTCTATGACAGCCACGGAAACTGGATCAAACGCTCGCTTACACTTTCACCCTTGGTCGTGTCCGGAGACGCTCCGTCAAACACAGTCATCCAGACTCGCACAATAACCTACTATTGACTTAGTGCCACAGTTTCATAAAGGCAGACTTTATGGAATGGCGATAAGAAGTAAACAGGCCGCTTCCCGAAGGACGCGGCCTGATTGATTTCAATAAGTTCTTTCTCATCTGAGAAGATCAGATGTTGTCTTCTGCGGGCATGAAGTGCTGATAGGGGTGATAGCATGCGGGGCATTTTTCAGGAGGTGTAGTGCCTTCATAGATGTATCCGCATACGAGACACTGCCATTTGATCGGCTGTTCACGTTTCCATACGGTGCCGTTGGCGATGCGTTCGGAAATTTTCTTGAAGCGTGCTTCGTGGTGAGCTTCGATTGTGGCGATTGCAAGGAAGCGATCGGCGATTTCGTCAAAACCTTCGGAACGAGCAACTTTTGCTGCTTCCTGATAGAGTTCAACACCTTCCGTCTGCTCTTCGGAAGCGGCGATCTTAAGGTTTTCCGGAGTGTTGCCGAGGTTGCCGCTGTCTATAGTGATAGAAGCAGTGCTGACGCCGCCGTCGGTCAGATATTTCAAGAAGATCTTGCCGTGATGAAGTTCGTTGTCGGCTGTCTCATTAAAAATATTCGCATACTGGAAATATGAATCCTTCTGGCACTGCTGTGCATAATATGTATAACGTGTGACAGCAATTGATTCTGCGATATATGCCTGTGCAAGATAATCCGCTGTCTTAGTGCCTTTCAGGCTTTTCTGTGTGTCTGCCATAATTTTTAAGATTTTTATAATTTTAATTCCGGGATTGTTGTTTTTTTTGTAATTTCGTGCATATGAAAGGTGAGCTGGTTGATATGTCTTTCCCCGTTCCTTTCATTTCTATAACAACGCACCAATATTTTTAGTTTCAACAAAATTTATAAAATGTTGACAAAAATCCATGGACTTGTGATTTCAATGATCCGTCATGACGAGCGTAACAATATTCTGACGCTCTATACCGCCGAACGGGGACGCATGACCCTGATGTCGTCCGCTTCAAAGAGCCGTAACGGAAGATTGCGTAATGCGCGTCTCGCGCCGATGGCTCTGATTGAAGCCGATATAAATATACGCGAAAACAGGGAGATTCAGTTTCTAGGATCTTTTTCGACACCTGCACCATGGAAGAATATATATTTTGATCCTGTGAAGGCACCGATTGTTATTTTTCTTTCCGAATTTCTGTCAAAGATTCTGCGGACTTCGGGAAGTGATCTGCCGACATGGAAATTCCTTGTCTCGGCCCTGGCTGAGTTGGACGGAATGACTGAGGGCATAGCTAACTATCATATTGCGTTTCTGATCAGATTCCTTGAATTTGCAGGAATCGAGCCTGACCCGAGAAATTTTTGCGTCGGGCGGATTTTTGATCTCAGAGCAGGCGATTTTACGGATATGCATCCCGGACATCGGGATGTGCTGACAGTCGAGGAGACAGCATTAATGCCGAAATTAATGAGAATGAATTTCGAAAATTTGCATAAATTCCGTTTCCATGTCGCTCAACGGCGGCGTCTGCTGAGGATAATTATAGATTATTATTCTTTGCATCTTCCGGTTTCGCCACATCTGAAATCGCTGGAGGTCCTCGCCGAAATATTTTAGAGCTCGTAGAGTTTCAGGTAGTCACGGAGGGTGTGGCGGATATCGTGGCGTCCGGCAATTCTAATGCCTTCAGAGCGCAATGTCTGTGTGAGGTCATAGATTTCCGGAGATTCGGGACCGAGGACGTCGATTATTGCCGTCGCGATCTCCTCCGGTGAAGATTTAGGCACGAGGCGCGCTCCTCCTCGAATTGTGTCCGCCAGACCGGGCACGTCAGAAGCTATAAGCGGCAGTCCGGATGCGAGTATTTCACACGCTGTCAGTCCGAATCCCTCCCAATTTGAAATTTGAGCTCCCGCGGAAGCCGCCGCAATTAAATTGGGAATATCTGATCGTTCTCCTAAGAATTCCACATCGTTGGCCACGCCCTGTTCTTTTGCTAATTTTTCGGCGTTCCCGCGTTCAGGTCCGTCCCCGACGAAGGCCACGAAGGTATCCTCAGGAATCATATTTTTCATGTGCCGGGAATGTTTCAGCAATGCCAGAGCTCTTATAAGTGACTTCTGATCTTTACTTTTCACGAAGCGTGAGATCATCAGGATCGGATGCCCTTGGCGTCCATAAACGTCAGCCACGGATTTGATCCCGGCCTTTTTCATTCTTTCCTCGCGGTGGATGTCACCCCCGCTGACAAATGTTTCATATCGTTCCAAGAGTTCGGAGGCAGCTGCCTCGTCCCGGTCTTGTGTGAGGTCTCCTTCGGCAGCGCATGGATCCGTGAAAGAGAACCGGTTGATGTTTATCCCATTGCGTATGATATGAATTCTCCGGTCTGTCGGACTTATGGCGAGCCAATCCGTCAAAGAGCGAGCGCAGGCCGGTGAGATGCAAATGATATCGGAATAACGGGCATATATCCGTTTTTCCATAGCGGTCAGCAAAGGATATTTCCGTCTTCGGTTGAATGTGCTGTGATTTGTGAAAATAAGTTTGGTCTTTAATCCCCGGGATGCGGCCGCGGCATCATATAGAGCCGGGAAGAGGTGGACATGACAGACATCGGCCTCTTTGAGGAGCGGTTTCAGCGCTTTGATTGCCTTAGATCTTATAAAAGGATTGAGGTTCGCCAAATCCGATATGGGTATGTTCAGCACATGGCACCGTATTCTCGGATTGTTTCTGATGAATTTCCACATCATTGAATTCTCCGGGTCAGCATATACGGCGAAGGATATGTCGAGGTCATCCCGACGGGCCATAAGTGGCGTCAGGTCGCTCAGCAGGCGTTGGGCGCCTCCTGTCATCATGTGCGGGATGACGATAAGGAGTTTCATTCCCGGAAAGAGTGTGGATGTTCTTAATCGAACAGGATTGTGGAAGTTATATAAAAAAGAATGAAGGATTGAGCCGGCTGACGTCAGCAGGCCCAATCCTTTTAATATAAGATTTTTTTATTCAGCTTTTCCTTCAGAGCCGAGCACATTGATGATTTTGTGCTTGTAAAGTTTTTCCATTTCGTCGCGAGCCGGACCGAGATATTTGCGCGGGTCGAATTCAGCGGGCTTTTCGTTGAAGACCTTGCGGACAGCGGCTGTCATGGCGAGACGGCTGTCAGAGTCTATGTTGATCTTGCAGACATCCATTTTTGCAGCTTTGCGGAGTTCTTCTTCGGGAATACCGATAGCGTCGGGGAGCTTGCCGCCATTCTCGTTGATGATGTCAACATATTCCTGGGGCACGCTTGAAGAGCCGTGGAGCACGATGGGGAAGTCGGGAAGTTTGGCTTCGACGGCTTCGAGGACATTGAATGCAAGGGGCGGGGGAACGAGACGGCCGGTCTTCGGGTCGCGAGTGCACTGTTCGGGAGTGAACTTGTAAGCACCGTGAGAAGTGCCGATAGAGATA
>CAYQQG010000098.1:0-8158 GCA_964419535.1 uncultured Sangeribacter sp. | reverse complement strand
GTGGTTGACGTGGCGAAAGGTGTCGAAACCCAGACACGTAGACTGATGGAAGTCTGCCGTATGCGCAACACGCCTGTCATCGTTTTCGTCAATAAGCTCGACCGCGAAGGTCGCGACCCATTCGACATCCTTGATGAACTCGAGTCAGAACTCAAGATTAAGGTTCGTCCGCTTTCGTGGCCAATCAATATCGGCGCGAAGTTTAAGGGTGTATATAACATCTATGAACATGGTCTTGACCTTTTCACACCTTCCAAACAGACGATCAGCGAACGTGTCGAAATTGATGATGTCAACTCGCCCGAAGTTGACAAATTGGTCGGCGAGGCTGATGCTGAAAAACTTCGTGAGGATCTTGAACTTATAGAAGGCGTCTATCCGGAGTTCGACCCGGAAGAATACCTGAAAGGTGAGGTCGCACCGGTGTTCTTTGGTTCGGCACTCAACACATTTGGTGTCAAAGAGCTTCTTGATTGTTTCGTTAAGATCGCACCCTCCCCACGTCCGATTCAAGCCGAGGAGCGCGAGGTTAAGCCCGAAGAAGAAGGATTCTCAGGGTTCGTGTTTAAGATTCACGCCAATATGGATCCCAACCATAGAAGTTGTATCGCTTTCGTGAAGATCTGTTCCGGAAAGTTTGAGCGCAATGTCAACTATCTGCATGTCCGGCACAATAAGCAGATGCGTTTTGCCGCTCCCACCGCCTTCATGGCTCAGAAAAAGAATATTGTCGACGAGGCCTACCCCGGAGATATAGTCGGTATTCCAGACACCGGTAATTTCAAGATCGGCGACACACTGACCTCAGGTGAAAATCTCCATTTCAAGGGTCTACCGTCGTTCTCTCCCGAAATGTTCAAATATATCGAGAATGCCGACCCGATGAAGGCAAAGCAGCTTGATAAGGGTATCAACCAATTGATGGATGAAGGTGTTGCTCAGCTCTTTACCAACCAGTTCAATGGCCGAAAGATTATCGGCACTGTAGGTCAACTTCAGTTTGAAGTTATCCAATACAGATTGCTGCATGAATATGGAGCGCAATGCCGTTGGGAGCCGATCAGTCTCTATAAAGCCTGTTGGATTGAAAGTGATGACGAAGAGGCGTTAGCAGCCTTCAAAAAACGCAAACATCAGTTCATGGCGGTAGATAAAGAGGGTAGGGATGTTTTCCTCGCCGACTCCAACTACGTTCTCCAAATGGCTCAATCCGACTTCCCGAAAATCCGTTTCCACTTCTCGAGCGAATTCTAAACGATAAATTTACTTAATTTTGATTTCGTATATGGCCAAGAAATTTTTTTTATCTATGATTTTTTGCGTTTTGTCAGTGCTTACTGTGAATGCTGTCAACCCGCAATATCAGAAATTCATGGGATTGAAATACAAATCTCCATGTGCTAATTTTAAACCCGGAAAATTCCAAAGTATATCCGGAAAGTTTGATGGTAAGAATTATGATACGTTAACTCTTTTCCCGTTAGACGGAGATTGGGATCTTGATACTTTTTATTATGACGAATGGATAATTATAAGCAAAAATGGAACCATACCGTCATTAAAAATTTCTTCATTTTATCCAGAATTGGTGTATGAAGGAGATCTTGATGGAAACGGGAAAGATGAATTCGGTGTTATGTTAACCGGTCAGATGGGTTGTTGGGTTAGTTATGTAGTTTATGCTTATTACCAAGGAAAAGAAAATGTATTCTTAGATTTAGATTGGTATGATAATGATGAAGATCCTACCTCAATAGTTAGAAAAGGTTCAAGTAAGGGTACTGTAATAATAAATTATTACGAGTGGGATAAAAACATGGAAAATATCAAGCGTCGCACAAAAACAAAGAAAATAACGAAATTCTTATAATAGGATTAGGGAATTGGAAAGTATTATTTCACCTTTCTAATTCCCTAATTTTTTACTTTATACATCTAATGTGATGGATATTGACGAGAATATTATTCTGCTATCCGAACTTTAGATTAGTAATTTGCGGGGCGGAGTTCGAAGTAGGCCTGGGGGTGGCTGCAAACAGGGCAAATCTTCGGAGCGTTGGGGCCGATATGGATATGACCGCATTCAAGACACATCCAGAGGCGGTCGCCGTCGCGAGAGAAGACGAGGCCATCTTCGATATTCTTAAGAAGTGTGCGGTAACGTTCCATGTGAGTACGTTCAATCTCTCCGACCATCTCAAATTTCTTAGCGATCTCCGTGAATCCTTCTTCGCGTGCGATTGCCGCAAAATCCTTATACATATCCTCCCATTCATATTCTTCGCCGGCAGCGGCGTCAACGAGGTTTTCCGGAGTTGAGGGGATGTCACCGCCGTGGAGATATTTGAACCACAGTTTGGCGTGAGTATGCTCATTCTTCGAAGTCTCCTCGAAGATGTCGCCAATCTGCTGATAACCGTCTTTTTTCGCTTTCTTAGCGTAGAACGAATATTTCACACATGCCTGGGATTCACCTGCAAACGCAGCTTTCAGACATTCTTCAGTCTTTGTGCCTTTAAGATCTTTCATAGTGGAATTAAAAATAGTTAAGATTTATTTCACTATTTTAACACCAAATCCTTGTGGAATGTTTACCGCAATAACAAAAAATGGTAATAATAATATAATCCTTTGCCTTTGAATATTATTCCGGAGGAGAGCAGAGTTATTTGGTTTCGGCGGGGATGTGTCGGCGGACGGCCCATGTGGCGATGAAGGTGGCGACGGATGTCAGCATGATGAGCCAGAAGAATTGTTCATAGCCTGCGGTCTGTTCATAAAGCCAGCCGGCGGCCATGCCGGGGAGCATCATGCCAAGAGCCATAAAGGCTGTGCAGAAGGCGTAATGAGATGTCTGGCTCTCTCCACGGCTGAAATACATCAGGTATAACATGAAGGATGTGAACCCGAATCCATAGCCGAATTGCTCAAACCCTATCAAAACAGAAATCAAACTGAAGTCTGTCGGTTGCTCTGCAGCCATGTAGCAGTAAACGAGACAAGGAAGGGTAAGCGCGGCCGCCATTGGGAACAGCCATCTGCGAAGGCCACCTTTCGAAATCAGCACGCCGCCCAATATGCCACCAGCAAGAAGCGCTATGACCCCGACAGTGCCATTCACGAAACCGATTTCAGCCGTCGTGAGACCCAATCCACCGACTTCAATCGAATCTTTAAGGAAGGGCTGAACCATTTTAATGCATAGTGCTTCGGGAAGCCGATAAAGCAGCATGAAAGCAAGGGCCGCTAAGATATGAGGCTTTTTGAAAAAAGTGGCGAATGTGCGCAAAAAATCTGACGCGATATTCGATGCAGTAACCCCCGGAATCGGCCGATCGTCAGCTGTCCGGGGAAGCGCACGGAGATGATAAAAGAAGATGATAAAAAAGAAAGCGGAAAGTATACCGAAAGTTACGCTCCATGCTTTAGCGATATTCCCGAAATGAGTCTCAAGATAGCCTGCCAGAATCACAATGCCACCTTGACCGATAACGCTCGCTATGCGATAGAATGTTGAGCGGACACCGACGAAGGCAGCCTGTTTCTTTTCATCCAGAGCGAGCATATAGAACCCGTCTGCAGAGATGTCATGCGTAGCCGATGCAAAAGCCATAATCCAAAAAATGGCTAAAGTCATGGCAAAAAAACCGGATGTAGGAAGTGTGAATGCTATTCCACCCATAGTCAAAGCGATGAGCAACTGCATCGTGAGGATCCACCAACGTTTGGTTCTCATCAGGTCGACAAATGGACTCCAGAAGGGCTTGATTACCCATGGAAGATAGAGCCAGCCGGTATAGAACGCCATTTCTGTCTTCGAGATACCGAGGTTGGTATACATAAGGACTGTCAACGTGTTGACAGCAAAATAGGGGAGACCTTCCGCGACATATAGTGTCGGAATCCATGCCCATGGCGATATCTTTCGACCTGTGTGTGTCATTTTGAAATCGCTGTTTGAGAGTATATTTGTCTGATATCGTCTTCAGTAATCTTTTCGAAATCCTCTTTACGCGGTAGAATTACGATGCCGGCCATGTCTATTGCGCCCGGACTGACCATAAGATCGGGATAACAGTCAGGTCGATGTGCGGAGCGAGGAATGACGGCAATGTGAAGCAATCCGTCCTGACCAATCCAAAAATAGGCATTCACGAGGTCTGCATCCGGCTCGCCTGTCGTTTTCTCAAGGCCCTTGAGTTCGGTCATCCTTTTAAGATTCATCATGCCGGCGTTATCCGGTGTGATGACAGCATAATCAACCCTGTATGGCCATTTCGAAGGGTCGCCACCATTTTCGAGATATATCATCAGCGGTAGCTCAGAAGTCTTGACTGCCTGGCAATGCATATGATCGGGTGCTGAGGCACCGGCTTTGGCGCCGTTATAGAAGATAGTCATTCCGGGCATTTTTTCAGCCATTGCAGCCATTTCGAGAGGAATCGCATTCTGAGGACGATGTTCGGTAGAAGCAATTGTGAAATGGAGGGGGAATATTGGGAATGGATTGACAAGAAATTCCCACCCCGGAATAATCTCTTCATACAGTTGCTCTTCAGGTCGATTTTTCTTGCAAAGAAAGCATGGACGCTTTTCGATCGAAGCTTTGTCAATCTTGGCACCGGTCGAAACTATACGGCCCGGATTAAATTGAAAGGCACCGTCGAGCGCTCCCAACGAAAATTGACGGCGCTCAGTCAATCCGAGACGTTCATAATTTTCGCGGGCCATCGGCCAAAGAGCGAGTTGTTGATCGCGCACTTCCTGCAGTATATGGATCATAGTTTAAAGTGAAAGGGTGAAGAGTGAAAGGTTCAGAATGGGAGATCATTTTCGTCCGAATCCATTGATTCTTCCTGATCCTTATAATCGTGAATATGCTTGTCCCGATTTATGCGGACCCTGGCCACAAGTTCATTGGTTCGTAAAAAGTCTTTATATGCATTATGTTCATTGACTTTGGCAATCGGAAGCGCCGCGTCAGAATTTCCCTCCCAGCGGCGACAGAAGTATAACCCGTCGAAAATGCGGGCAATAGAATAGTTTCTGCTAAGACGCAGACACATAGCGTAGTCCTCCCCATAGCTAACATTCGGGAACAAAATTTGTCGGGCAATTTCAGTATTGAAAGCTCTGGGCGCTCCAAATCCATTTATGCGCAACGCATTGTTCGGACCGTTGCTGTCTGTCCATTCGCGATGATCTATGAGGCCCGGAGGTAATGGACGAAGATCAAAATCCGTCATAAAATAGCTTCCGATTACGGCCGCGGCTCCTGTTTCATAGAATTTGTCTATGATAGTCTGAAGGGTATGGACAGACGAATACATATCATCAGAGTCCAATTGAACGGCGAACCGTCCGCAATGTTCGGAAAGAAGTGCCTTGTTCCAACATCCTCCAATTCCTAATCCTTCTGAGCCGTCGAGAAGAATCAGCCTCAATTTGGGATCGTCAATCTTTTCGAGAACTTCCCGCGTTCCGTCTGTGGATGCATTGTCGACTATGATGACATTATAATTGAAATCGGTTTCTTGAGATAAGGCTGATTTGACGGCGTCCATAATCGTGGACACGCGGTTTTTAACCGGGATGATGACCGATGCTTCAAAATCATTGCCGGTCTCTTTGTCAACAGTGTTATAATCAATTATTTCACAGTCGTTCTGTTCGACCATTGCGTCAATTTCAAATAGATGACGGGTCAGGGCTTCCTCCATTTCAGCCTGATACCGGATATTCCTCGGATCAACATAATCATGCTGTTTCTCGCCGCTTTTCCGGTAATCTACTCTCTTCATCGAATATAGAAACTCAGGAACCATTTGGAAAAAACGGCCTTGACTCATGCGGAGACGCAGTGCATACCAGCCGCCGTCCATGTATTCGGAATCCTCCGGTTCGAAATCTTCTGTTGCTGTCAGAACGTCGGCTGAATTGAGAAGAACCAGTCCGCCGAAATCGAAATCATCGCGAACCGAGCCCGGCGTGTATTGAATCAGAGGGTGATCCAACATTGAATCATCATCGTTGATTTCTCTATACCAAGAATAAACGAGGGATACGTCCGTGTCTTCGCCGACCTGACGAAGTCTTCTGATCGCGTGTGGCTGAAGGACGATTTCTCTGTCGGTCAGGCTGACAAGAATATATTGCTCCAGAGGACTGCGCGAAATTTCATCTCTGAGCGTTTCTATATCTTTGAATCTGTGGATCTTCATTATAAGTTTAGTCTTTTAGGAATTTGTCAATGATCGTTTTCCGGTCATTATTGTTTTTAAACGTTTCGATGGGCACGGAATATATTGTCACCTTGCCTTTCCCGATGGACGTCGTCACTCCGGCGGCGGCTTTCGAGTCTGTAAATTCAGCGACAATTCTGCTCTTGTCTGAAGCGGGCATGAGAGCGTCCGGCTTCTCGACAATATAATGGTCGGGATTGACCGTGTTCGAATAGGCCATTACTTTTGATCCGGACTGAGTTTTGAGTTCGATTTTGCCTGAGCTGGTTCCTGAGGCGGCTTCATCAATCTTGACTCCGAGAATGTTTTCAGCGAAATCATTGCTTGATTGGTCTGCACGTGAATCGAAAAGATCAGAAATTGCAAACGAACCGGAAACAAGGAGTTTACCTCCCCCCTTGACGAAGGAAGTGATGGATTTGCGCAATGCGGCCGGGACAGCCTCATAGTTTATTCCGCTTTTTCCTCCGCCGACGATCGTGCGTTTCTGTTTGCCGAGGATAAGGTCGACATATTTGTAATTGTCAAGTTTAATGGTGCCATTTTCAACGGCGCCAGCCGAACAGCTGACGAATCCATAACCGAGATCGGCGAATGCATCACCATGAACGGCCGGGAAATCGAAAGTGTTGCCGGCCACCACAATGCCTATACCGCTTGAATCGCTCCGGCCGAAGCCGTCGCCGGCGCCCCTCCGGAATTCAGTCTGATAGCCGGCGAAGGAAGCGTCCTTGATATACGGCACTCCGAAGTCATTCTTCGAGTCAAACCCGGCTCTGCCACCTTCCGAGAAAAATCCCGGAGCGGAGATGCGGTCAAAACCATTGACAATGAGAACCGGATCGGGGTTTTTCCCTTCGCGTAAGGCGAGAGTTTCGGAAGGGAATGAGACGCCGCCCTCGTTGGCCGCGATCACCTGATAAGAATGGATGAGATCGTCGTTGATCTTGACATCGAAGTGAGTCGCGGATGTCTCACCGGCCTTGTGGAAACCGAGGGTCCCTTCGGTGCGCTCGAGAATGATATATTTCGTCGGGTTGGCTGTCGGTTCGAGTTCGTCCGGTGTGGCCGACCATGAAAGCCGATAATGCCTCTGCTTGGTCTTTTTGATGGCAAAATTATGAACCGGCAGTGGCTGGATAACGACCTCGCGGTCCTTACGTTCGCTTATGAATCTTGCCATAGCTTTATAAATTGCTCTTGAGGCCGTGAATCTGAAATTCGGATCGAGACCATATTTCATGTCTCCGAAATTCTGGTGTGAGAGAAGTTCGAGAAGTGTTGTCGGAACCTCGGCGACTCTGGCCTCAAGATATGACTTGTCCCACATCGATCTGCGTGTCCATTTCGGTTCGAACGTGTTCCGGACATCAGAAGTGATCTGGCGCATGATCATGTCCGTCAGTATGCGTGAGTTGTTTCTCGGGGTGCCGTCGGCATAAGTTCCGCCTCCGTTGGTGTAATAAATTCCTAAGGTGCCTACAGTAGAGTCGTCACTGCGTTTGCCCGCATCGGTGTGGAGCGCGAAAGAGATGTCGACCGGGATGTTGAGACCCTCTCGGTTTGGAAGCACGCGCGAGCCACCGGCCAGATAGTTCACCCAATGTCCGCGTGAGGTGTAATCATCTTTATAATCATCCTTTCCGTGGAAGGGGGAATAAACCTTCTCCGGAAATCCGGCCCAGTGCATCCAGTATCTGGCGCCTTCAAGATAGCGCGGCATTCCGGAGGTCCTGAACACCGGTTCGCGGCCCGATTTCTTTGTTTCGGCCTGAGGCTTTCCATGAGGATCTTCGCGGACAACATCTTCGTCGGTATTGACGTCATCTATATCTTCATCTTCGTCATCCGTAATTTCGTCCTCACTTTCGTTCGCGGTGTCTTTTTTATTCTGGTCCGTGACCTTTGAATCCTGA